>NZ_JACSWA010000612.1 GCF_016888125.1 Spirulina sp. CCY15215 | reverse complement strand
GTTTGGGGTCGATAATGTTAATTGCTTTATAAGCAACATTATTGGATTCATTGCTTTCCGAGACATAACCATAACCATCCGCTTGGAACAAAATATATTTTGTTCCCGATAATCCTTTGTCTAGGGTAAAGGTTAAATCTTCATAACTCGAACTTCCAGCAGCGAGACTCCCCACATAATCATTGCCTAAAAACTTGTCTCCAGAATCGAGATTTGTATCATCGGACAAGTAATATTTCAAGTAACTATA
>NZ_JACSWA010000611.1 GCF_016888125.1 Spirulina sp. CCY15215 | reverse complement strand
ATATTTTGTTCCAAGCGGATGGTTATGGTTATGTCTCGGAAAGCAATGAATCCAATAATGTTGCTTATAAAGCAATTAACATTATCGACCCCAAACCAGATTTAATCGTCCAAAATCAATCAACACCGAGTTTGGCAAAAGCCGGGGATACCATTAAACTCACCAGTTATGTCAAAAATATTGGTGATGCTACAGCCGGCTATAGTTACTTGAAATATTACTTGTCCGATGATATAAATCTCGATTCTGGAGACAAGTTTTTAGGCAATGATTATGTGGGGAGTCTCGCTGCTGGAAGTTCGAGTTATAAAGATTTAACCTTTACCCTTGATTCTGGATTGTCAGGAACAAAGTATATTTTGTTCCAAGCTGACGGCTATAACTACGTTCTTGAAGGTAATGAGTTAAATAATGTTGCTTATGCAGCCATTAATATTACTTCAGGTCAAGATTGGTTCGATTTGAATATTAAAGATAGTGGTTTGCGTTCCCTTGCTCGTTCTAAATTTACAGACAGTAAACTAGATCGCAATGACATGATTAGTCTCTTCAAAGAAGGGACACAGGATGGGAATACTGTTGATGCAACGGAATTAACAGATTTACGGACCTTAGTAAATAATTATTCCTACCTCAATATAGATGATCATGTTCGCATTCTCAGTAATAAAGTTGCTAATAGCGATCCGGCTAACCAATGGTATACCGGAGGCAATAGTTCTCGAGTGTCATTAGGGAATTTGTACGCAGGAAGCACATCAACGCATCTCAATACATTGGTCGATAAGTGGTTTCTTGGCAAGGATCGTCCAACTCTAACTGATTCATCTTACGACTATCGTCTAGCAAGTGGTTCTTTATTTCAAAATGGAATTTCTTACACTGATGTCAATCAGGGATCGGTTGGAGATTGTTACTATCTAGCAGGATTAGCTAATACTGCTTTACATTCTTCCAGCACTATTCAAAGTATGTTCATCGACAATGGAGATGAAACTTTCACTGTTCGTTTTTATAACAATGGTGTAGCAGATTATGTTACGGTTGATAAGTACCTACCTGTACATATCAATTCAATTGATCCTTGGCAATCTGGAGGTTTTATATATGCGGGTCAGTCCAATCCTTTCACAACAAAAACTACAGTCGGGAATATAACTTACACAAAAACTTTTTCAAAGGGTCATTATAGCAATGTCCAGAATGAACTTTGGGTTATGCTAGCCGAGAAAGCCTATGCTCAGATTAATGAATCGGGTTGGCTACAAGGACCAACCAATAGTAGCGATAAAGCAGATCGAGATCAAAACTCCTATGCTGGGATTGGTTGGGGTTATGGTGATGGAGCAATCGAAGATATCACAGGGTTTAATACAACGTATGATAATTTGACAATCAGTGATGCTTCTAATATCCTTGATGCCTTCAATTCTGATCGGATGGTTTACTTGAGTAGCAAGTCATCTCCTGTTAACTCTAATGTTGTTAACAATCATGGCTACGTCCTCGTCGGATATAATTCATCAATTCAGAAGTTCAAAATCTATAATCCTTGGGGATTGAATTCTAGTAATAGTAAACCAGGTCATTTAGAACTTTCAATAAGTGAATTAGTTCAAAATTTTAATCAATGGACTTGGACAACTAGCTGATAATATTGGGTATCTTGATGCTTGAGTTTTTGTTAACAATCTCTAAATTTAGCAATTTATCAAGATACCCAAACCTCTACAATATCTGTAAATTGGAGAAAAAATGCTTAATAAACTCTTACTAGCAAATATAGGTTTAATATTTTTCATTTCAACACCTCTAGTATACGGTCAAATTAAAATGAATTGGAATAATTATTCTCAGATTCCAACAAACGCTCGGATAAAAGGCGATCAAGATATATTATCTCCTATCGGTTCAGACAAGGTTTTTGTAACAATTTCACAGTTGATAGCTAAAGAAGAGGTTAATCCACCTGAAGGTGGGATTTCTACACCTAATCGAGATATTGGCTTTATCTCTGTATTTCTTAATTTAGAAAACCACCTAGAAAATAGTCAGATTATTGGTATTGAAAATATTAAAATTTTTAATGAATCTGATGAGGGATTACAATCTTTTAGATTTGAGCCTACATCAGTTAACTTAAATCCTTTAGAACACTCCCAGCTTGTTTTCCACTTAACCAACAAAACTGGATTCTCTGGACAAGATTGGGTCAAGGCAGTAGTTATTTACCAAGTTGGAGAACAAAGCTATGGTACTAAATCCGAATTTGTTGAAGTCAAAAAATATTAAACAAGTTTTTGAGTTAATCAATAATTGTTTTAGAGATCGCACCTCCCAATCCGATAGATCGCATTTCTCAATCCCCAGAAATGCGATCGCTTTTTTGGTTTCTGAAAGAATGCGATCGCGCCTTTCCTGAAAAATTGGTCATCATTGGGATAGAGTAGCGGAGAGTACAATAATGCCGAGTGCGATCGCGGATGAACGCCAGCATTTGCAGAAATGCGATCGCCCAAATTTGATTAGAGCCTTGTTTTGCTGCTATCTTGTTTGCAATACTGAAATGAGATAGATTTGAGAATTAAGCCATGACCGACCCAACCATCATCATCAGTCCCAAAAGTCAAGAAACCCTCGAAAAACTATCAATGTCTTCTGGAGAAACAATTCCAACTATTCTAGAAAAAGCGATCGAGAATTATCGCAGACAAATGTTTTTAATGGAAGCAAATCAAGCATTTACAGCCTTGCGGAACGATGAAACACTCTGGCAAGAAGAACTTGCTGAACGACAAATCTGGGATAATGCGATCGCTGATGGACTGGAAGAATAATGACCGATTTAGCAAGGGGACAAATATGGTTAGCTAATTTGAATCCCACAAGAGGACGCGAACAAGCGGGAAATCGTCCTTGTCTTATCATCTCAGTGGATTTGTTTAATCAAGGTGCATCGGGTTTGGTTATTGTCTTACCTCTGACTTCAAAAGAGAAAGGCATTCCCTTTCATGTTGAAGTATTACCTCCAGAGGGAGGATTAAAAATGAAAAGTTTTATTAAGACCGAAGATATTAGATCGATTTCTGTAGAACGTCTCGATCGCTATTTGGGAACGGTATCATTAGAAACTCTTGCAGAAGTCGAAGATAGATTGCGTATTCTCATGGGACTGTAACTTCTCACTCGAAAGCGATCGCACCTCCCCAACCCGAGCGATCGCGTTTCTTTGACCCGAAAATGCGTTCACGAAGTGTCTCGGAACGAGAATCGCTTTTTTGGTTTCTGAAAGAATGCGATCGCGCCTTTCCTGAAAAATTGGTCATCATTGGGATAGAGTAGCGGAGAGTACAATGATGCCAAGCGCGATCGCGGATGAACGCCAGCATTTTCAGAAAAGCGATCGCTTTAACCCAAATGTGGTAACATTAAATTGAGTGTAAATTTAATGCAATCCCCATCATGCTCAACCTGAGTCGCGATATTCAATCTCTATCTAACTTCAAACGCAATACATCTGAATTTATCGAACAGATGAAACAAACAGGAAATCCAATTGTATTAACCGTGAACGGTAAAGCAGAATTAATCGTTCAAGATGCAGTTTCTTATCAAAAGCTGCTAGATATGATGGAATACCTAGAAGCAATTACAGGCATTAAAGAAGGATTAGAAGACGTTAATGCCGGACGAACTCGCTCCTTAGAAGACTTTCAACAAGAAATGCAGCAAAAACATGGTATTTCAAGTTCGGATTGCTAGAAAGGCAGAAATTGAGATTGAAATGGCTTACGAATGGCTAAAAAACGGAATGCCAACACAGCCGATCGTTGGTTTCGGGGATTAATGAACAAACTAGCAACACTCCAAGAAAAACCGCAAAGATGTTCTTTCGCAATTGAAAATGAGGTCTTTCCGGAAGAAGTACGACAACTGCTCTATGGCAAACGAAAAAATGCGTACCGGATTTTATTTGTAATTCGAGACGATACAGTTTATATCATTCACGTTCGTCACAGCAAACAAGCACCTCTAACGACTGAAGATTGGGAAGAGGAGTTATAAATTAATATCGATCGCCTCTCTAAATCCCTAGAAAGGCGATCGCGTTTTTGGCAAAATAATAGGAGAAGAAAATGTTTTGCGATCGCCAGTTAAAATGAGTGGAATTAACCGTTCGCTTACTCTCGATTCTACTATGGCGAAATAAAAATTAAAGGAGATAAATATCATGTCATCCCTCGAACAAAACCTAGCCGATAACTGGGACTTCACAGAACTATGGATCGATCCAACTGCTTCTCCTCCCTACGTTTTAATATTATTGAGCAACAAGTCTGGAGAAACACAAATTTACGATCCGGCTGAAAAATATAAAGTTATCTTGTCTAGTTCGACTTATAAAGAAGCAAAACTCTGGCTTCTCGAAGATGAATACGAACGATTTGAACAGAGATTTCATTCTGAAAAAGCTGCATAACAAACATTATGGAAGGATTAAATTATCGCGATTTGGTTGAAAAAGTTATCAATCAACACGCTGGTGAACAATCTGAAGAAGACAAGGAAACTACAGAAATTGTTTTCGATCGCGATCGCGATCGCTATCTATTATTGAATGTGGGATGGCATGATGAAGAACGAATGTATGGATGTCCAATTCACATTGATATTAAAGAGGGAAAGATTTGGATTCAGCGCGATTTCACAGAAGAAGGATTAGCCAATCAGTTAATAGAATTGGGTGTTCCTAAAACCGATATTGTTTTGGGATTTAGAGCGCCTTACGTGCGTCAATTTACCGGGTTTGCGATCGCTTAAGTTCTTATGAGAAAACAGAAAAAATTCACAGAACTCCTCGAAAAACTTGGAAAAGTTTCTCAAGAAGAAGCCGAAGTCATTTTAAAAAAACGAGAACAAGTCGATCCCGATGATGGTTTTCAACAACGCATTCAGGAGTACAAAAGTTGATTGTTGGGGACAAGAAGTATCAGAGAACATCAAAACTCTTCTCCTGGTTCGAGAATGCGTTGGAATAAATACCCTGTTCCTCGTGCAGTGAGAATCAATTCCGGATTGCTGGGATCATCCTCTAATTTAGCCCGCAAGCGCGAGATATGCACGTCCACGACCCGCGTATCCACATGACGTTCGGGGGTATAACCCCAAACCTCCTGCAAAATCTCCGATCGCGAGAAGGCTTCCCCGGAACGACTGACCAACAATTCTAATAAACTAAACTCCATCCCCGTTAAGCGGATGCGTTCGTCTCCCTTGTAAACTTGTCTTTTATTGGTATCGATGCGAATTGAACCGACTTGAATGACACCGGAACTGGGGATTCCAGAAACGCCATTTTTATCCACTCGTCGCAGGACAGAACGAATTCTCGCTTCTAACTCCTTGGGAGAAAAGGGTTTGACTACATAATCATCTGCACCCAATTCTAAGCCAGTAATGCGATCGGCTACATCCCCCAAAGCCGTTAGCATGATGATGGGAATATCCGATTCCTTGCGTAACTCCTGACAAACCCCATACCCGTCAAGTTTGGGCATCATAACATCCAAAACCACTAAATCGGGTTCAGTATTGCGAAAGGTTTCGATCGCCTCTTCCCCATCCGCAGCCGTGACGACATCGTAGCCAATCATAGAGAGGCGCGTTTCTAAAATACGACGAATGCTGGCTTCGTCATCAACAACAAGAATTTTTTCTTTATGAGTTTCCAAGGAATTAGGACTCCTTCTAAATCGCGAATTGAGTTTATTTAAGAGTTAAGACTTAGTGCGACAGGTGCTATTTTTCGCCTAACTTGTCTTTATAGAATATCTCCTATTGGCAGATTTCAGCCTAGAAGTTCTCGATTCTACCATTGATTGAGGGAGTTTTTAAGGTTTGCTTAAGTATTAAGATTTGTTTTATTTTTCAAATTTGATTGCAGAAAATCCCAGTACGGTTAAATGGTGATATAAACTCCGAAATTCTATTTGCCATGGCCAAGGCGAAAACAATTTATGTTTGTAACGAATGTGGTGCGGACTCACCTCAATGGTTGGGAAAATGTCCCAATTGCAGCATTTATGGTTCTCTCGAGGAACAAGTCATACCGTCGGGAAATACCAATAAAAGAACGGGATGGCAGTCTTCAGCGCATCCTGGAAGCAAAAAAGGAGTCTCGGAACCGCGATCATCAAAGCGATTTTCAGAGATTTCTGATGCGGGGAAAATGCGATTCCCTACGGGTTATGGGGAGTTCGATCGCGTTTTGGGAGGGGGTCTGGTACCGGGGGCGTTAATTTTAATCGGGGGAGATCCGGGGATTGGCAAATCAACACTTCTGCTGCAAACCGCCCATCAATTAGCCCAAGAACGGATTATTCTTTATGTGAGTGCTGAGGAGTCGGGACAACAGGTTAAACTGCGGGCATCTCGATTAGGAGTGGGCATGGCAGATATCCCCGAAACTGAACAGATCGAGTCTAACGGTCATGGGCAAAAACCTCAATTAAGTTCGGCGGAGGAAAACCTTTATGTTTTACCAGAGACGGATTTAGAGGAGATTATTAGAGAGCTAGAATCACTTAGGCCTTCTGCGGCTGTTATTGATAGTATTCAAACTCTTTATTTTGCTTCTCTCTCTTCTGCGCCTGGTTCTGTGGCACAGGTGCGGGAGTGTACGTCGGCATTAATGCAGGTGGCGAAAAGGGAGAATATTACTTTGTTAATTGTCGGTCACGTCACCAAGGAAGGGGCGATCGCGGGTCCGAGGGTTTTGGAACATTTGGTGGATACGGTGTTGTATTTTGAAGGCGATCGCTATGCCTCTCATCGCTTATTGCGATCGGTGAAGAATCGTTTCGGGGCAACTCACGAAATTGGTATTTTTGAGATGGTGGAACACGGTTTACAGGAAGTGGCGAACCCCTCGGAGTTATTTTTAGGCAATCGGGAGGAATCGGCACCGGGTACGGCGACGGTGGTGGCTTGTGAGGGAACGCGACCGATATTGTTAGAGCTACAGGCTTTAGTGAGTCCCACCAGTTATACCTCACCTCGGCGATCAACTACGGGAGTGGATTATAGTCGCCTGCAACAAATTTTGGCAGTTTTGGAAAAGCGAGTCGGGGTACCTTTGTCGAAATTGGATGCTTATGTGGCTTCGGCTGGGGGGTTAGTGGTGGCGGAACCAGCGGTAGATTTGGGTATTGCGATCGCCGTGGTAGCCAGTTTCCGCGATCGCATTGTCGATCGCCGCACGGTATTAATTGGAGAGGTGGGTTTGGGGGGACAGGTGCGGTTAGTGTCGCAAATGGAATTGCGGTTGAAGGAGGCGGCAAAATTGGGTTTTAAGCGGGCGATCGTGCCGAAAGGACAGGCTTATGCTGACGATCTGGGCTTGGATATTATTCCGGTGAATAAGGTGATAGATGCGATCGTGGCGGCAATTCCTCCTCAACCTCGCTTTGGCAGTATGCCCGATCCTGACGGAGAAGATGAGGAGGAATTTTCGGAAGACTGAAAAAATATTAGAGAACTTTAATTTTTGCGATCGCCCTATCACTTTGTATAATCTCTTCTTTTTCTGTGGTGCGATCGCATTTCTCATCCCATCCCGGAAATGCGATCGCATTCAGGAGCGCAAAAAAACCTAATATCTGCGATCGCATTTCCTTGTCACCCCCAAAGGCTTTTATTTCAATAAAATGTTATATTGTTAGTTAGTTAAATAGATAAAGACAATGGGAACTGTGACTAAAAGTCTAAACCATAAAAACTCTGCGGCTGCCCTTGCTCCCGTTGCTGATTATTTTAAAATGCTCTCCGAAGTCAGTCGCTTACAAATTTTGAACAGTTTAAAATTGGGAGAGATGAATGTTACTCAACTTTCGGAAGAAACAGGATTGGGACAAGCGAATCTTTCTAAACATTTGAAGATTTTAACACAAGCTGGTATTTTGACCCGCAAACCCGTCGGTGTTAGCGTTTATTATGAGATTAGCGATCCGATGATTTTCGATCTTTGCGAATTGGTTTGCGATCGCCTCACCGATCGAATACAGGAACAAGCCGATCGCCTGCATCAGTTAAAAGCCCTTAGTACCATTGTAAAATGATGGTGAGGGAACATTGCTAGCAACGTCCCCAAAGTAGAAATATTTCAGAAATATTGTGGTTTTAGGTGGCGATCGTGGGAGTACCAAAGATGCGATCGGTTAACTTCAAGTACCAGGCTGCGGCTTCTTGGATAATATAGCCCATAAATCATCAACAACAAATCGTTTAAAAACAATGCGTCAATTTTTCCAGCGATCGCTAATTTTAAGCCTTCTTTTCGGGTTGTTAATCTTCAGTTGGGGCGCGATCGCCTCTAATGCGACAGCAGCCGTTTACCAAATGGAAGAAGCTCCAGGACAAATGCTCTATCAATCTCGCCATACTTTGCGAGACGAGATTGATGAACCTTGGCAAGTCGTGTTATTTAAACGAGAAAAAGATAATGGGGAAAATAGCATCCATTTGCGTTTGGTAGGATTTCCCGATATTACTAACTTTGCCCATCCCCAACCCCTGAAAGTATTTACTTCTACGGGAAAAGTTTTGCTTGCTGAGGACTTTTTTGCCACAGAATCTCCCGCAGATAATGTCGGGGAGTTTGATTTCCAAGCAGTGTTACCCCAATTACCTCAAGTCGCATCAGTGCAACTCCTCTTGCAAATGAAGGATAAAAGCGCGATCGCTTTAAGAATACCTGCCGAAGTTGTATTGGAGTGGCATTTAATTGTGCAATAATCTAGAGCATATTTGTGGCGATCGCTAAAGAGTCCATGTCACTCACCACCTTCCAATTATGCAACTGCAACAAGTCCTCATTGTTTACAAAGCAAATAATATTGAGAGTAAACAATGGGCGAAAAAATGCGCCAAGGAACTCGAACAGTTTCAATGCAAAGTTCTCATCGGACCTAGCGGCATTCATGACAATCCTTACCCCGTCTTCCTCGCTTCTGCCATGCAGTCGATCGATTTGGCTTTGGTGTTGGGGGGAGATGGGACAGCTTTGGCTGCAGCGCGTCATCTCGCCCCGAAAGGCATTCCCATCCTCGCGGTGAATGTGGGGGGTCATTTGGGCTTTCTGACGGAACCTTTTGAAGAATTCGAGGACACCGATCGCCTTTGGCAGCGTTTATTAGGGGATCTCTATGCGGTGCAAAGGCGCATGATGTTACAAAGTTATCTCTGGAAGGGCGATCGCATTAACCCAGAAATTGTCAGCGATCACTTTCTCTGTTTGAATGAAATGGGCATTAAACCCGCCAGTGTGGATCGGATGCCGACTTGTTTGTTAGAGATGGAAGTAGATGGGGAAATCGTCGATCGCTATCACGGTGACGGTTTACTGGTTTCAACGCCGACGGGATCCACTTGTTACAATGCTTCTGCAAATGGTCCGATCCTGCACGCGGGTATGGAAGCACTAGCGGTAACTCCGATATGTCCTCTTAGTTTATCTATTCGTCCCATTGTTTTGCCTCCCAAGGCAGTTGTTAATATTTGGCAGTCGGGAGATGCGGAATTAACAACAAAACTCTGGATGGATGGGGTTTTAGCGACTTCTATTCTTCCAGAACAGCACATTTGCATTCGCATGGCGGACTGTTACGCTAAGTTTATTATTTTGCGAGAAACACACTCTTTTTATCAAACTTTACGAGAGAAATTACAATGGGCAGGAACACGGATTTGACTGTCGAGTAAGGTTTCAACAATAGAAAAGCGATTCTCGTAAACGAACGCTTCGCGATCGCACTGGGGGAAATGGAAGTGCGATCGCCGAGTTCACAGTACAATTTTACATCTGCGAGTTGTCGAGGGAAAATTTTGGTTAGAATGAATTGGTGGTTTTGAGGCGATCGCGAACGGCTTGACGAATTTCTGTCCAGTCGCGATCGCTCATTGGTGTTGCAGATCCAGAGTCTAATCCTTCCAATAGAAGGGTTTCGAGATGTTCTTTCGCTTTTCGTTTCTGGTCTTGACGAATGAGATCGCGGATATATTCGCTGACACTTCCGTAACCTCCCATTTTAACTTGTTCTTCTATATAGCCCCGCATTGTCTCGGGAAGGGAGACGTTCATCGTTTTCATGGCATCTCTATTATTTAGGGTTTTGTCTATTGCTAAAATGAAATAAATCGTTCTTAGTATAGTTATGTTATGACAACAACGAAAGAAACTGTCCGTTCTCTACTTGAACGACTTCCCGATCATTGTTCTTTTGAAGAAATTCAATATCACCTTTATGTTCTTGCTAAAGTTAGTAAAGGATTGAAGTCAGTAGAAACCGAAGGGACAATATCTCAAGCAGAAGTCGAAAAAAAATTGAGTAAATGGCTTCAGTAAACTGGAAACTGGTCTCAAAAGGCATTGGATGATGTAGAAGCGATCGCAGTGTATATTGCCCGTGACTCTACGGTATATGCTGCTGCTATCGTACAAAAAATTATTGACATTACCCGAAATTTGCATCAATTTCCACTTTCCGGTCGCATTGTTCCCGAACTTAACAATCCTTTAGTCCGAGAAAAGTTAGCTGATAATTATCGAATTATCTATCGCTGTGAAGATGATATTGTAACAATTATTACTGTCATTCATGGCAAAAGGCAATTAGAGCAAACCGAATTGAATAATTAGATGGCGATCGCGTCGGTTTCTCTCTGCCATAAAAAATGCGATCGCACCACTCCAAGAATTACCAGAAAATCAAGAGGACAGCGATCACATGACTTGTGCTAATTTAGGTTAAAATAATCTCAAACAAAAAAACATGGCAAAATTCCCCGATGAGCTTGCAGAAACAATATGGAATTTGAAGCGCCAATTATTAGAAATTGTTGATGCTGCAACATCAGCAGAATTGGTATTGTTTGAACGATTTGGAGAAACTAATGAGATACTTCCATTGTTAGATGAACTAAAAAATGTGGCGGAGAGGGATGCACCTTGGTTTTCCCGATTATCTAATTTTCAGTTACGCATTGCTGAGTCTCAGCCTCTCATCTCAGCAGATATGCTAAACTTAGTTAATCAATCCATTGAACGCATCCAAGTGGAAATTCCCGCGATGGAGCGCAGCATTCAAGAAGTAAAAACGGAGTGGAATTTACCATGACCGCGCAATTCTCTATTCCCAATCCTGAAACGACTAAAAGATTAATAGCAAATTTGCGTCGCAGTTGTTTGGTTCTAGAAGCAGCAACATTAGAACTAGAAAATATTACCATGCAGTTAGAAAATGAGAATCGGCAAAAACGTTTGATCCGATTGAAACAAGCTATTACTAATTCTCAATAAACAATGCGATCGCATTTCTCCCTTTATTTTACCAAAAACGCGATCGCACAAGCATGGCAGAGTCATATCGCTCTTTTCAAGCAATAAAAGAAAAGCGATCGCACTGGGGGAAATGGAAGTGCGATCGCAAGAGCAAATAGAGCTATACTGAAATTCAGATGCACTTGATAATTATTTTTGTATGCCACGACTCGATCTCTACCATAATGTTGTTAGAGTGGCTCTTGTTAAAGATGGTTGGACAATAACTCACGATCCGTTGACAATTGAGTTTGAAGATCTGACAGTTTATGCCGATCTCGGTGCTGAAAAAATTATTGCTGCTCAAAAATCTAAGCTCAAAATTGCGGTTGAAGTCAAAGTATTTAGCAGTCCCTCACCTGTGACAGAGCTAGAACGAGCTATCGGTCAATATTATCTTTATTTAACATTTATTGCTAAACAAGAACCCGATCGCGCTCTTTATTTAGCAATTCCCGAACGAATTTATAATAATTTTTTTCAACGTCCATCAATTCAAGTATTTGTCAAAGAACGCGAGATTTCTTTCTTTGTTTTCAATCCAGAACAGGAGGAGATTATTAAATGGATCGTCAATTAGAACAATATCAAACCATTGCCAGAGAGATCGTTAATGATTATGCTCGTTACAAACCCAGTTTAGGGAATATTGAGTTACAGGCGATCGCTGATGGTAATAGTTATTTGCTCATTAGTTTTGGCTGGAATGGCGATCGCCGAGTTCACAGTACAATTTTACATCTGCGAGTTGTCGAGGGAAAATTTTGGTTAGAACGAGATGAGACGGAGGAGGGAATTACTCAAGATTTACTCGATCGCGGTGTTCCCAAAGAAGATATTGTTCTCGCTTTTTATCATCCTGAAGATCGAAAGTTAACTGAGTTTGCGATCGCATAACTTGGGAAAAGCGATCGCGTCTGTTTCTCTCTGCCATAAAAAGCGCGATCACGCAAGTGTGGCAGAGCCGTATCGCCTTTTTCAATGAACAAAAGAAAAGCGATCGCCTAACGGATTGCTAAATCGCAACGAGATCGGCTAACCTGAATAAAGTCACCAGCTTGAAGTTTCGGGATATTACATCAATGACAGCAGTAGTTGCAGAACATATTACAATTACATCAGAGATTTGTGGTGGAAAACCTTTTGACCCTCCCCGCTCTAAAGAGACGGGGATTCGGAAGCAGTCCAATAATGGACTCTTACAGGCGTAGTCAAAGCGCCGCTACTGACTCCTTTAAGG
>NZ_JACSWA010000610.1 GCF_016888125.1 Spirulina sp. CCY15215 | reverse complement strand
TGGCGAGTAAAGCGGAAACAGAGATTGAAGAATTGAGACAATTAATCCTCGCAATGGATCTAAAAGCTGAAAAAAGAATGGATCGCTTAGAGAAAATAATTGAGGTAGGTTTTACTCAAGTCAACGGAGAAATTAAACGAATTGATGAGAGAATTGGTCATGTCGAAAAGCGAATTGAGGATACTAATCAACGAATTGACGATACTCGCTCTTCTTTAGAGAAGCAAATGCAGCAGATGCAGTCTTCTTTAGAGAAACGGATTGATGATACAAATCAACGGATTGATGATACAAATACTCGACTGAATAGCATTACAATTGGATTCTTTAGTATTGTGGGAATTTTGGTGACGGGAATGTTAACCGTATTAGGAAAGTTGGTTTTCTTTCCTAATCCTATTTCTTGATGGCGATCGCATTTCGGGGAGAGTGCGATCGCCCTTCCAATTTTAGGAAATTTAGGAAACTTCAACCTGCAAACAACTTTCTACTTTTTCCTCCCTCATCTTTGCAGACATAGTATAAATAGATACAATCCAAGTGCTTAACCACTCTTGAATCGTAAAAACTTCGCGATCGCGATCGACAATATCCGCGATCGCCTCCATCGTGGCTTCATTGCTAGGGAGTATTTCTCCTCGACGAATCGCCTCAAACTCTTCTAAAGTCATTTTGACCTCTGAAGAACCGTAATAGCGGATAGCGCGAATTCTATCCTCAATCTGAGAAGGAGTTTGACGCGACTTCTCAATACAATAGGCGATCGCTTGAGGAAGATTTTTCAATGCAGGAGGTTTGGCTAACAATAGCTTAGATTGCGTTACAGAAGGCTCTGGCCATGGAAATTCTGGCTCTGGAAACATCTTCACCAATTGAATCGTTTTGGTTGCTAGATCGGACATTTCTTGTAAGGCTGATAATACCCTCGGCGTTGTGCCATCTTCAATATTTTCGTCAATATTTTCCAAATTTTCCAAAGTGAGATTTTCTCCTCCTAAAAGAAGCGAGTCGGGGCGATCTCCCGTGTCGAGATAGCGCATTAATTGCCAATATTCCCAACCGAGATGATGTGCCAATTTTCTCAATTTTTGCGGATCGGGTTCGGCTCGAAAATCTAACGTTAACCATGCTTTAACGATCTTTCCCGAGCCTAAATCGAGACGAGCAGCAAATTTAGTATAACTTTCTCCGCCGCGCCATTCTGCTTGGAGCAAGCCGCACAATCTGTCTCGATATCCGTCTGGTAATTTAGCATTCATATTTTATCGGGTCGCGATCGCGTCGTAATATACAAAATTAGGACTTACACAGCTAAGGAGCAAGACCCTACCACTCCCGTATTCTCTTGTTGTGGTAATGCAAGGATCTTACCCGCTATGGGGTCAATGCGTAAGTCCTAATCTTAACTAACTCACCACAGAAGGCTGCTTACTAAAGAACATTTGTAAAACCTTCTCAGCAATTTGCGAACCCGTCAAACCCAAATCAGCCTTAGACTCATTAGGAGAAGCGTGATCCACCAAAATATCCGGTACCCCAAACCGCTTCACCGGAACGAGAATATCATTATCTAACAGAGACTCCGCCACAGCAGAACCAAAACCCCCCATCAAACAGCCCTCCTCCAAAGTGACAACCTTGCCAATGCGCTGCGCTAAAGGCAAAATCAACTCCGTATCCAAAGGCTTGACAAAACGGGCATTAATGACCGTTGCAGCAACCCCATGTTCGCTCAACATTTCCGCCACCTGCATCGCCGTCTGTACCATTGTGCCGTAACCTAACAGCAAGATATCGTCACCACTGCGGAGAATCTCCCCTGTACCGATGGGAATTGCTTCCCAACCATCCTCCATCAAAGGTACGCCAACGCCATTACCCCGAGGATAGCGCATGGCGATAGGTCCGCTTGTATGTTCGATCCCCGTCACCACCATCTGTTGTAACTCCGCCTCATCCTTGGGTGCCATAATCGTCATATTAGGCAGACAGCGCAGATAGGCGATATCGTACATCCCTTGGTGGGTGGGACCGTCAGCCCCAACAATACCCGCCCGATCCAAACAGAAGAAAACCGGCAGATTTTGAATGCAGACATCGTGGACAATCTGATCGTAGGCGCGTTGTAGGAATGTAGAGTAAATCGCCGCTACCGGACGCATTCCCTCACAAGCCAAACCCGCCGCTAATGTTACCGCGTGTTGTTCGGCAATTCCCACATCAATGTACTGTTTAGGTAGTTTTTTCTGGAACTTATCTAACCCCGTCCCCGTAGCCATCGCTGCCGTAATGCCGACAATTTTGGGATTGCGTTCTGCTAGGGTGGTGAGGGTATGAGTAAACACTTTCGAGTAACCTGGAGGTGTGGGCTTATTCGAGGGATGGGCTTTACCTGTTTTCAGATCGAAGGGTTTTTGGGCGTGATAACCCACTTGGTCTTGTTCGGCGATCGCATAGCCTTTCCCCTTCACTGTAGCGACGTGAACCAAGACAGGACCTTGCATTTGATGCGCTTGTTTGAAGGTGGAGATCAGTTCTTCTAAGTTATGGCCATCGATGGGACCAAAATATTTAAAGCCTAATTCTTCAATCACTGCACCCACTTTCGAGACAGATAAGCGTTTCATGCTATCTTTGAGGCGTTCCATTTCTGGGGAAAGCTGATCGCCGACAAAGGGAAGGTGTTTGAATTGTTCCTCGAGGGTATCGCTGAGGAACTGCACGGGGTTAGAAAGGCGAACTTTGTTGAGATAGCGAGAAATTGCCCCCACGTTGGGAGAAATGGACATTTCATTGTCATTGAGGACGACCATCATATTAGTATGGGGCAGATGTCCTGCGTGGTTGATGGCTTCTAGTGCCATACCTCCCGTTAAGGCACCATCACCAATCACCGCAACAACTTTAAATTTTTCCCCTTTGAGATCTCGCGCCATAGCCATGCCTAAACCCGCCGAAATACTGGTGGAAGCGTGTCCTGCACCGAAAAAGTCAAATTTATTCTCGCAGCGCTTGAGATAGCCCGCAATACCGTTCTTTTGCCGTAGGGTGTGAAAGTGGTTGTAGCGTCCGGTGAGCATTTTGTGGGGATAGGCTTGATGACCGACATCCCAGAGGACTTTATCGTGATCGAGGTCGAGGGTTTGGTAGAGGGCGATCGTTAATTCGACTACTCCTAAACCGGGGCCGAGATGTCCTCCACTGGCGGCGATGGTTTGTAGATGCTTCTCTCGAATTTGTTTGGCAATATTCTCCAGTTGTCGGAGAGATAGCCCGTGCAGTTGATTGGGATGAGTTAATTCGCTTAGGTGCATACAAAGTTACAGGTAAATTTTCGTGGATTTTGAACTAACCCACAGAATAATCGATTTGTTCTGAAGGCTGCTGCTTTTCGCTACAATCCTTAAAGACCAGATTGCGATCGCCACCCAGTCATGATCTCAGGATAAGAGCAAAGTAAATTGACATTTCTGACCGCAATCCGTCACAATAGGAGAAAAGTATTAAATTTTTCTAAAATTTTCTCCCTATGTCTTTAGAATTATTTTCCTTAGAGACGATTCAAAATCTTGCTCATGACTATGGTTATTGGGTTATCTTTCTGGGAATTGCTTTGGAAAATACAGGCATACCTTTACCAGGAGAAACAATTACGTTAGTCGGTGGTTTTTTAGCGGGAAGCGGGGAACTAGATTATCAGTGGGTTTTGGTCGCGGCAATAGGTGGAGCAATTTTGGGTGATAATTTTGGCTATTGGCTGGGAAGGTGGGGAGGATTATCCTTATTAGAACGCATCGAGCGCTTTTTTCGCGTTCCCAAACAATACTTAACAGAGGCTAAAGATCGATTTCATAAAAACGCAGCGAAAGCCGTGTTTTTTGGACGATTTATAGCCCTACTGCGGATTTTTGCCGGACCTTTAGCGGGTATTACCAGAATGCCTTATCTTCAATTTTTATTGTGGAATTGTAGTGGTGCTGTTGTTTGGGCATTGGTAACAGTAACATTTGCTTATGTTGTAGGACAAATTATTCCTTTACATCAGTTAGTCAATTGGGCGGGACAATTGGGGATTTTAATCTTATTGGGTTTAACGACTTGGATCGCAATTCCAATTTGGCGGGAGTCGCGTCAGAATAAAAAACAAACAGAAAATTGATTATTAATTAATTATTAACGATTTGTATATTTTTGCAAAGAACCCTGATTAAGTTGCCTATTTTTAGAATTACAGCTATCTTGTGCGAAAAACAATTGTGCCTCTAGAGCGAGTCGTGCCACAATAAGGAAAAGATTAATCTTCTTAGCCGAAAAAATTAAAGCGAAAATTTACTAAATTTAACCTCTATTTGCCATGACAGCCATTTCCTCTCATCTTTCTGCCTCAGATCCCAATACCGCCAATGGCGCTGGTAGCCAGCCAGATAGCGAAACCCAGACTAAACTTGCTCTACCCAATCTCGAGGTAGAATACGAGCAACTGCGCCAACAACTCACCCGAGTGCAAGAACAGATGCGCCAATCTCGCGATCGCAATGCCCTTCTTTCCTTGACTTGCGATCGCCTCAGAGAACTACTACAAGCCTCCCGCGTCTTAGTTTACCGTTTTAGCAGCGATCGCCAAGGAGAGGCGATCGCCGAAGCAGTGGAACGAGGTTGGACTCCTACCCTCGGGGAAACCCTCCCCGCTACCTTTTTTGGGGGCGATCGCCAAGAAGACTACGATCTGGCTGATTGTACGGCGATCGACTATATCGCCAGTACAAAAGTTACTCCCTACCAACTACAACTACTGGAAAAATATCAAGTCCGCGCCGGCCTCAGTTGCCCGATCCGCATGGGAAACAAGGTCTGGGGACTACTCTCTATCCAACAGTGCAACGAAGCGCGGCGCTGGAATCAAAAGGAGATTGGTTTACTAGAACAAATGAGTGTTGCTTTAGCTCTCAATTTAGTTAGCTACCAATTTCAGGAAGAAGTGGAGCAACAACAAATCCGCGAAAATGCTGCAACTAAAGTGATTACCCGCATTCGCCGTTCCCTCGATATTAAAACTATCTTTCAAACCACAACCCAAGAAGTTCGCCAGTTACTTAAAGCTGATCGGGTGGGCATTTATCGCTTTAATACCGATTGGAGTGGTAAATTTGTTGCGGAATCTGTGGGGGCGGGTTGGTCTTCCCTGATGCAAAACCCTGTAGATGCAGAACTTTTACGAGGGAATAGCGAAGATTGTAACTTGAAATTGATGCTGGAAGGCCGCGATCGCAATGGTCGCAGTGAGATAGTTGATACTTATCTCGAAAAGACACAAGGGGGAGCTTATACAAAGGGACAAAAGTATCGGGTTGCCAATGATATTTACGATAAGAACTTTCCAGCCTGTTATGTCGAACTTCTCGAACGCATTCAGGCTCGTGCTTATTTAACAGTGGGGATTTATCAAGGAACAAAACTCTGGGGCTTACTGGCAACTTATCAATGTTCTGCCCCCCGAACTTGGGAACAAGGGGAAATTCGCCTGTTAGTGCAAATTGCAGAACAGTTGGGAGTCGCCCTACAGCAAGCCTCAACCCTACGCCAACAGCGCTTGCAAGGTGAAAAGCTGAAAAAAGCGATTGAGCGAGAAAAAGCCGTCGCCCAAACCATCGATCGCATCAAACAATCTACGGAAACACAAACGATCTTTCGGGTAGCGACGGAATCTATTCGCAAACTCCTCAAAAGCGATCGCGTGGTTGTCTATCGCTTTACGCCAGACTGGGGGGGGGAATTTGTGGCAGAATCCGTGGGAGAAGGCTGGATTTCTCTCACAAAAGCACAAACAGAAGATCCGGAAATTATTGCTGGGACTACAGATAATATCGACACTGACGGCTGTACGATCAAACAAATGCAGGTCAGGGAATTGGCTGCTCGCGATACTTATCTGAAAAGGACTAAAGGCGGCTCTTATCAAGATGGAGATAAGTATCGCGCCTGTAATGATATTTACAAAGCTAATTTTCCCGGTTGCTATATCAAACTCCTGGAAAGTTTCCAGGCTCGCGCTTACGTGACTGTGCCGATTTTTCTGGGGAATAAGCTCTGGGGATTATTGGCGAATTATCAATGTTCTGGGGCGAGAATTTGGGGGGAAGAAGAGATCGATCTGGTGGTCAATTTGGGTTCTCAATTGGGGTTGGCTTTGCAACGTGCCGACGATATGGCACAGTTACAAGGACAGGCGAAGCAATTAGAAGAAGCGGTGAAACGAGAACGCACTTTGGCTTTAATTGGCGATCGCATCAAGCAAACACAAAAAACTCAAAGCATTTTTAAAGTTGCAACTCAAGAAGTGCGGCAATTACTCGGAGCCGATCGCGTGGGGATTTATCGTTTTAATAACGATTGGAGTGGGGAATTTGTCGCCGAGTCTGTTGATGGGCAATGGAAGTCTTTATTGCGGGAACAAATTGAAAACGAAAGTTTATTAGAAGCGACGAATGTGAATATCAATACAGAGGGATGTACGGTTAAGAAAATGACGAGTTTGGATTTAATTAGCAAAGATACTTATTTAGAAAGAACTCGGGGAGGAACTTATCAGAAAGGGGATAAGTATCGCGCTTGTAATGATATTCATAATGCAAATTTTCCCCCTTGTTATATCGAATTATTAGAACTATTTCAAGCTCGTGCTTACATTACGGTTCCCATTTTTCTCGGCAAGAAACTCTGGGGATTGATGCCAACTTATCAATGTTCGGGTCCGAGGGAATGGACTCCAGAAGAAATTAATTTAGTGGTGAATTTAGGTTCTCAATTGGGTATTGCTTTGCAACGGGCGCAAGATTTTGAACGGGTACAGATTCAAGCCAAACAATTAGAAGAAGCGGTGAAACGAGAACGAACTTTGGCTTTAATTGGCGATCGCATTAAGCAATCCCAAGAGACTAAGGAAGTTTTCAAAATTGCGACTCAAGAAGTGCGGCAATTACTGGAAGCCGATCGCGTCGGAATTTACCGCTTTAATGAGGATTGGAGTGGAGAATTTGTCGCCGAGTCTGTTGATGGTAAGTGGAAGTCTTTATTGCGGGAACAAATTGAAGATGAAGGTATATTAGCAGGAACGAAACTGAATATCGATACAGAGGGTTGTACGGTGAAAGAAATGACCGCTTTGGATTTGGTCAGCAAAGATACATACTTGGAACGAACTCAGGGAGGGACTTATAAAACTGGGGATAAATATCGAGTCTGTAATAATGTTGATAAGGCGGATTTTCCACTCTGTTATCTGGACTTATTGGAGCGATTTCAATCAAAAGCCTACATCACTGTACCCATTTTTCTCGGCAAAAAACTCTGGGGATTGATGCCAACTTATCAATGTTCGGGTCCGAGGGAATGGACTCCAGAAGAAATCAATTTGGTGGTGAATTTAGGTTCTCAATTAAGTATTGCTCTGCAACGGGCGCAAGATTTAGAACGAGTGAAAGCTCAAGCGAAAAAGTTAGAAGAAGCGATCAAACGAGAACGCACTTTGGCTTTAATTGGCGATCGCATTAAACTATCTCAGGATACTAATGAGATTTTTAAAATTGCGACTCAAGAAGTGCGGCAATTACTGGAAGCCGATCGCGTCGGAATTTATCGTTTTAATAAAGATTGGAGTGGGGAATTTGTGGCGGAATCTGTAGCGGGAAACTGGAAGTCTTTGTTACGGGAACAAATTGAAAATGAAAGTCTATTAGAGTCTACAAAACTCAATATTGATAGCGAGGGTTGTACGATCAAGAAAATGACCAGTTTAGATTTAGTCAGTAAAGATACTTACTTGGAGCGAACCCAAGGGGGGACTTATCGGACAGGCGATCGCTATCGTGTTTGCAATGATGTTGATAACGCTGGTTTTTCGCGTTGTTATCTCGAACTTTTAGAGCGATTCCAAGCTCGATCTTATCTTACCGTACCCATTTTTCTCGGCAAAAAACTTTGGGGTTTAATGGCAACTTATCAATGTTCCCAACCGAGGGAGTGGAGTGAAGAAGAAATTAACCTGGTGACAAACCTGGGTTCTCAAATGGGGATCGCCCTACAACGAGGGCAAGATTTGGAACGAGTGAAGGCGCAAACTCGCAAACTGGAAAAGGCGATCGAACGAGAACGGGCGATCTTTACTATTAGCGATCGCATTAAAGAATCGCAAAATATTGAAACTATTTTTAACATTGCCACGCGAGAAGCCCGCAAGGTCTTTAATTCAGATCGGGTGGGTATTTACCGCTTTAATGAAGATTGGAGTGGAGAATTTGTCGCTGAATCTGTCGGAAACGATTGGTTGCCCCTCTTAAGGGTTCAAGCTGAAGATGTTAGCCTCCTGGAAAAAACGAAAGCGAATATCGATACAGATGGTTGCACCATTCAACAAATGCGGGTGCGAGAACTCGTATCTCGGGATACTTATTTAAAAGATACAGAAGGGGGTAACTATCGTAAAGGGGAGCAATTTCGTGCCTCCAATGATGTTTATAATTCTGGCTTCTCCACTTGTTACCTCGAATTATTGGATAGTTTTCAGGCTCGTGCTTATATTACCGTGCCGATTTTCCTCGGTCAAAAACTTTGGGGTTTGATGGCAAACTATCAATGTTCGGGAACGCGAGAATGGGAAAGTGAGGAAATTCAACTGATGGTACAATTGGGTTCACAATTAGGTTTGGCTTTACAACGGGCGCAAGATTTGGAACAATTGCGCCAACAGGCACGTAAGTTAGAAGAGTCGGCACAACGAGAAAAAGAAGCACGGGAAATGCTACAACGTCGGGCGATCGAGTTATTAGTGGCAGTGCGTCCGGCATTAGAAGGGGATTTGACGGTTCGCGCCCCTCTCTCGGAAGATGAAATGGGGACGATCGCCGATGTTTACAACAATACCTTGCAAAGTCTGCGAAAAATTGTCATGCAGGTGCAAACCGTTACCGCACAAGTTGCTGAGACTTCAATTGGCAGCGATATGCAAATACGCAAACTGGCAGCCCAAGCACAGCAGCAAACTCAAGAATTAAATGTTGCCCTCGACGAGGTACAAAAGATGGTGCATTCTTCCCAAGATGTGGGGGCAAATGCGCGGGCGATCGAGCAAGCGGTACAGAATGCCAACGAGACAGTTAAATCGGGCAACACGGCGATGAATCGCACCGTAGAGGGAATTTTAGCGATTCGCAATACCGTAGCGGAAACGTCCCAGAAGATTCGCGAGTTGAGTGAATCTTCCCAGAAAATCGATCGCGTGGTCAATCTGATCGGCGATTTTGCCACGCAAACCCAATTGCTTTCTCTTAATGCAGCGATCGAGGCAACTCGGGCGGGAGAATACGGTAAAGGCTTTGCTGTTGTCGCCGATGAAGTGCGATCGCTGGCGCGACAGTCTGCTAATGCGACTTCGGAAATCTCTAATTTGGTGGCGGAAATTCGTCAGCAAACCGTGGAAGCGATCGCCGTAACTGAATCGGCGATTTCTCGCGTTAGTGCTGGGACAACTTTGGTAGAAGAAACCAAGGGCAATTTGAATGCGATCGCGGCTGCAACTGCCCAGATTGGTAAATTAGTGGAGGATATTACCGCAGCTACCCAAACACAATTAGATCGATCTCAATCTGTCACCCAAACTATGCGGGCAGTTGCTGCTATTTCTAACAGCACTTCGGAAGAGTCTGTAGAACTTTCAGAAACGTTCCAAAATTCTTTGGCAACGGCACAACAATTACAAGCAGTGGTGAAGCAGTTTAAGGTAGATTGATAATTGATAGTTGATAGTTGATAATTGATAGTGGAGGATTGAAAATGACTGAATTAAAGGAATTGGATTTACAAAAACTTGCCGGAAAAATGGCAAGCTCTCTTTGGTCTTCTGTTAAAAATTGGGACTATTTTACCCAAGATACAGTGGGGAAAGAAGTGGCTAAAGCGGCGGATAGTCTTTGGGGAGAATATCCAGATTCTCAAAATAGCCAGACAATTTCAATTCCCATTGACGATGAAGAAGATAATCATAATCAGTCACCTGTTACTCGTCACCCATCATCATCGATCGCAATTTCTATTGATGATGAGGATGAGATTGAGAAAGAAGGAAAGGATTCAACAAATCAAACTATCGAGAATGAAGTTTCTTCTTCAATTTCAATTGATTTTGAGGAGGAAGAAATTGAAACTATTCCTAATGACTTTTCTGGGGAGATTATTTCAGAAAATAACCAAACTATCGAGAATGAAGTTTCTTCTTCAATTTCAATTGATTTTGAGGAGGAAGAAATTGAAACTATTTCTAGTGACTTTTCTGGGGAGATTATTTCAGAAAATAGCCAAACTATCGAGAATGAAGTTTCTACTTCAATTTTAATTGATTTTGAGGAGGAAGAAATTGAAACTATTCCTAATGACTTTTCTGCGGAGATTATTTCAGAAAATAACCAAACTATCGAGAATGAAGTTTCTTCCCCAATTCTAATTGATTTTGAGGAGGAAGAAATTGAAACTATTTCTAGTGACTTTTCTGCGAAGATTATTTCAGAAAATAACCAAACTATCGAGAATGAAGTTTCTTCCCCAATTCTAATTGATTTTGATGAGGAAGAAATTGAAACAGATTCTAACATTCAAAATTTACAAACCCTAGAAGAAGAAATTTTTGCTTTTCCAGATTCCTTCGCGATCAATTTTAGCGATCGCAACGAAGAAATCGAAACTGAAAATCCCTCGAAAACCTCCCCCAATCCCATCCTCACACTTCCAACAATGGAGAATCAGCCCTTAGACAATACTCCTCCAGACTCTCAATTTCAAGAACCTAATATTAGACCATCAAAACCTTTACGAAATCCCGAAGGTTACGAATATTTTCTCAGTGAATCCCGAGAATTGCTGGCGGAAATTGAACAGCAACTTTTTGCCCTGACTCCAGAAGCAAGTACCAATGATATTTACAGCCTGATGCGGGCAACTCACACACTTAAAGGTGCTGCTGCCAATGTTGGACGAGAGACTATCAAAATTATTGCTCACAATTTAGAAGATGTTTTTCGGGCGATGCTTGCCCCCGAAGCTGTTATCGACCAAGAATTAGAATCACTACTATTTGAAGGCTATGAGTGCCTGAGAATGGCAATATCAGCAGAATTAGTACAAGATGCAGATCGAGATGATGACCTCTTAAATCGTGCCGCAGACCTCTTTGTTAAGTTGCAAGAGAAACTAGGAGACTGTTTCGATCATCAGCCTCCCTTACCGAGTTCTGAAGAATTAGGCTTTGATCTCACTAAATCTATCTTTGAAGTTGGGGTGAGTCAAAGAATAGAGGAGTTAAAAGAACTTTTATCAAAGGGTGCCAACGAGGATGCGATCGCCTCCGTACTACAAGACCAAGCTAATGTGTTTGTGGGTTTGGGGGAATCTTTAGGTTTACCGGGCTTTGGGGCGATCGCGACGGCAATTTTGTCCGCGATCGCAGCACACCCCGATCGCGCTAGAGAAATTGCCCGTTTAGCGTTAGAAGACCTCAAATGCGCCCACAAATTAGTTTTAGACGGCGATCGCAATCACGGCGGCCAACCCAGTGTTATGTTACTGGAATTAGCAGGAGAATCAGCAACAGTATCAGAAACAACGGCGATCGAGGCAATTTCCTCTCATAACAGCGAAGATTTTGATGAGTTAGAAACGGGTCAAGACTTAGAAGATTTACTTGCCCCTTCAATCCTTGAAAATACAACTTTTGATGATAATGAAGACCCTTTTTCCTTCATTTATTCAGAGTCAACAAATGAACTAACTTCAGGATTTATTCCCGATATTGACCTAGATATTAGTGAAGAATTTCCTCTTATTTCTCCCACAGAACGAGAAGAATTAGAGGCCTCTTTTGAAGAATTAGAAATTCAAGATGGTGATGACTTATTAATAGAGTTTGATAGAGAAGAAC
The DNA here is from genome assembly GCF_016888125.1 of Spirulina sp. CCY15215. Lineage (GTDB taxonomy): Bacteria > Cyanobacteriota > Cyanobacteriia > Cyanobacteriales > Spirulinaceae > CCY15215. The sequence continues at coordinate 33,225 of NZ_JACSWA010000610.1, read as the reverse complement.
CCATCGATTTTATCTCAGAAGATGAAGACTTTTCCGATTCTAGTTTTGATAGTGAATTTGGCGAGTTAGAATTTAGCGAAACATCTGAAGAATTAGAAGGGACAGCAGAACAAGAATTTATTCCCAGTAATATTTGGGATATTGACGATAAAGGATCGGGTGAACTACTAGAATCAGAACTCGATCTAACAGAAGATGCTACACCAAACAATCTAAAAGTTGGAAAAGAAGAAATTTTTCCCAAGGATTCTGAAATACCAGCAACTCAAACAAATTCAGATGCTATTCCTTCTTTAGAAGATACTTTTGGTGCTTTTGATTTAGCAGAAAATTCTCTTGATTTTTCAGAAGAAGCTGAACCTATCTTTCTAGATGATCCTCCTCCCTTACGACCCAAAACCAAACAGAAAAGAGAAAATATTCAACAAGAGATCGTCACAAAAAATCCGGTCAAACCTGCCATAGAATCAATATCTCCAGGGAAAACTATTGCGAAAACATTACGAATTGACCTCGAACAATTAGAACTTTTTAATCATCTTGTTGCTGAACTTTTAATTAATCAAAATCAACTTTCCTTGAGAGATGAACAATTTCAAAGTGCTGTTCGGAAATTAGCAGACTGGATTCGACAGCATCGATTAACTCTCAACCAATTGCGCGATCTTATCAATCATTCAGTGGATCAAAATGAGAGAAAAAGCAATAATGATTATAAACAAATTCACCCATTTAAAAAACTTCTTTATTCTGCTTTAGAAGAGACTTCACAAATTACCCAGGCAACGGAAGATATTAACTTATTAGCAAGAACAACAACTGCAACGATTGAACGGGAACAACGCTTATCTAACCAGTTACGAGATAATATGCAAATTGCGAGAATGGTTCCTTTAGAGAATCTTCTCAAACGATTTCCGCCGATGGTAAAGCAACTTTCTTTTACTCATAAAAAAGCGGTTGATTTACAGATACAGGGCGGACAGGTAACAATCGATAAAACCGTTGTTGATAATCTTTATGATGCTTTACTTCACCTCATTCGCAATGCTTTCGATCATGGGATCGAATCCCCAGAAGTTCGCCTTCAGAGAGGGAAATCAGAGGTGGGAAATATTTTAATTCGTGCCTATAATCAAGGTAATCGGACTATTGTTGAAGTACGGGATGATGGAGAAGGGTTAAATATTGAAAAGATTTGCCAACAAGGAATTAAAAAAGGATTGATCGGCGATCGCGAAGCCGAAGAAATTCAACAACTCCCCCAACTAGAAGCAAGATTATTGGATTTATTGTGTTCTCCAGGTTTTTCTACTGTTTCTCGAGTCAGCGATTTATCGGGACGGGGTGTAGGTTTAGATGTCGTCAAAACTCAACTCAAACAAATTAAAGGAACTCTTCGGGTTCAATTTATCCCGCAACAGGGAACTGTTTTTTCGATCCAAATTCGCGAATCGTTGATGAATGCAAGATTGCTCATTTGTCAAGCAGGGCGATCGGTTTATGGGTTTGTTTCTAATGAAATTGAACAAGTTTTAATTCCAGGGGAAAAAGTGCGGCGTTTAGCGGGTCAAAAGATGTTAGATTGGCATCAAGATGGGCAGGATTTTACTATTCCTATTTATGAATTAACTTCGTTATTTAATTATTCGCGATCGCTGCCCCAATGTCGAGGTTTAGCAGCAGGAGAGTTTCAATATCAAGAACTTTCGCCAATTTTAACAGCAGGGGAAAATGTAGCACCTATTCTTCTCTTAAAAGGACGGGAAGGGTTTATTGCTTTGGAAGTCGATCGCATTTTGGAAGAACAAGAATTAGTAATCAAACCCCTATCCAATGCGATCGCACCTCCAGCTTATATTTACGGTTGTAGCATTCTCGCTGATGGTCGTCTCGCCTTAATTATTGATGGATTTGCCTTGGTAGGTCAATCGCAAAATAAAGAGGCGATCGCGCCTAAATTAAACCCCAAAGAGAGTCTAATTCGGGAAATTGTCCAACCTCCAACTGAGTTATCGACGCAAACTCTCGGGCTATATATTCCCGAGTCCAAGACGACGGAAAAACCACCGGAAACAAATTTACCCTCTTCTCCTCTTGTCACGAATAAACCCCAAATTCAACAAATTAAAACTATTTTAGTGATTGATGATTCTCTCACGGAACGCCAAACCTTAACTTTGATTTTGCAGCGATCGGGGTATCGCGTTTTGCAGGCCAAAGATGGTTTGGAAGCATTAGAACAATTGAAAAGCGGGGAAACTATTCATGTCGCCCTCTGCGATATTGAAATGCCTCGCATGAATGGTTTAGAATTTTTGAGTGTTGTCAAACAAGATAAAACTCTGCCACAAATTCCCGCGATTATCCTCACTTCTCGCAGTCGAGATAAGTTTCAACATATTGCCCTAGAATTGGGTGCCTATGCTTATTTAACAAAACCCTATCTAGAACGGGAAATTCTGGAAGTCATTGCCGAGGCATTAAGCACCCCGAGATAAGATTTCAGAGACTAAGAGGACTTACGCATTAGCGCGCAGGACTTACGCATTAGCGCGCAGGACTTACGCATTAGCGCGCAGGACTTACGCATTAGCGCGCAGGACTTACGCATTAGCGCGCAGGATGCCCGCACTACCATAACAATAGAATACAGTAGTGGGAGCGTCTCGCTCCCTAGCTGCGTAAGTCCTAACTAAGATTCCTTGGACAGACTCTCTTCTCCTAAAATAGTCTTTAAACGAGTACGAAATTCTCCTTTAGGATGCCCTCCTTTTACTTCTCCCAAAACAGAAGTTTCACTTTCAGGAGAATCACAAACCAAATAAGTTGGCCAGCCCATGCCCTCTTTATTGGGATATTGGCTGAGGAGAATCTTGCGATACTTGCGATAAGTGGCAGTATCCTGCATTTTGACATCAATAAAGTCCAAATCCAACTCTTGTGCCACCTTTTGGTCGTAAAAAGACATTTTGTGACAAATGCCGCAGTCTTCAGAAGAAAATTTAATTACTGTTCGACTCATTTTGTGGTTTTACTCCCAGTGCGATCGTGTTTTCTCATTCTCGCAAATAATTCCCCCTTCTCTTCTCTCTCTCCTGTCATAATTTTTAGATTACTAATTGTGAAAATATGTTAATTTTATCAAATCAGTAATATTTATACAACGAGGGGATACCTATGAGTTTTGAGATTCCAGAAGCGGTCAAAACCTACTCGCAATTTTTCCATCCTGTTTTAATGTGGGTGTTATTGGGTTTAACTATTTATGCCCTCTATCTGGGTATCGGCATCAAGCGCACTCGAGAAGCAGATAAAGACACCCGAAAAGAACTGGTTAAGAAGAAGTTTAACGCTCGTCATTACCAAATTGGTTCTGTACTTCTCGCTTTGATGGTCACGGGAACTGTTGGGGGGATGGGAGTGACCTACATTAATAATGGCAAACTCTTCCTCCAACCTCATTTGCTGGTGGGGTTAAGCATGGCGGTGGCGATCGCAGTTTCGGCTTCTTTAGTACCATTGATGCAGAAAGGCAATGCGATCGCACGTTACACCCATATTTCTATCAATTTAGTCTTGTTGGGGTTATTTGGCTGGCAAGCCGTGACAGGAATGCAAATCGTTCAAAAACTGCTTGGGTTGATGGGAGTGATTTAACTCATCTTTATCAGAATCAGACATTAAAAATCTCCCTTAAATCAAATCTCTTTTTAGAAAGACTAATTTAAGGGAGTAACTTGCTTATCTCTACTTTTTCTTTTCTTCTTCCTTCTCGTCCTCTGCAATCACATCAAACCAATCCGATCCAATCCGGATGGTAATTTCCGATCCTAAATCTCCTGTAGAATCAGCCTGAATTTCTCCAAAACCAAGAGCTTCTTTTAAAGCGTTTGCTGCTTCAATATCTCCCTGTTGAACCACGATTTGAGTTTTTCTCAATAATCGGGCCGATTGAGATTGAGCGTGATAAAGATTGCCAAATCCCACTTCATCAATGTGTTTTGCTGCTAATTCCGGCAGTTGGGGGTCATTGGTGGCGTTTTGTAAGGCAATCCGGACGCGGTTGTGAGAGCGATCGCTTTCAACAACATAATCTCCATCTCGTTCAAAATACTCGCTGACAATGCGATCGCGTCCCTGTCGAGACATGAGCCAATAACTGACCCCTTCAAATTCATCGGTATTGCTAAAGCGTCCCGGTAGCAAGACCATCTTGATTTTCTCTTTTTCCAAACTCATGCCGAAATTCACTAAAGCCATCATTTCTTCGAGACTTAAATTAGTGTCAACATATTGCAGTGCCATTTGTACGGCTTGAGGTAAGCGAGGTACAACCGCAGGACTTTTCAACCGTTCTCGTAGCGCCTTTAATAATACCTGTTGGCGCTGAACTCGTCCAATATCGCCGTATTCATCCATACGGAAACGAGAAAACTGTTCAGCGCGATCGCCGTCTAAGTTTTGCCAACCAGGTTTGAGGTCAATTTTTAACTGTTGGGTGACATCGGTATAAGACATGGGATAAGGCACAAAAACCTCAACCCCCCCGACTAAATCCACCAAATCCTTAAAGGCATCATTAGTCACCCGCACATAGCGATCGATGGGGACATTATTTAAAGTGTTACTGACAACACGGCTTGCTAACTCAGCCCCCCCTCGAGAATTTGCACCATTGATTTTAGCGACCCCTACTCCATCAATGGAAACTTGAGTATCTCGAGGAATAGACAGCATCCGCACGGTATTATCCGTCGGATCGAATCGTAATAGCAACATCGTATCGCTGTTGCCATTAAAAATTTCATCACTCCCTTTTTCAGCATCGAGAACACGATCGATCCCTAATACAAGAATATTAACCGGGCGCTCAATTTGATATTGAAAAAGTGGGGTAATCTCTTGGGTTTTGATTGTATCCCCCATACCTGTAGGAATCGGAGTCCCTGCTGTAGCCACCTTTTCCGTCGTACTCAACACATTGGGAATCGAGGGAAGCGGACCCACCATTGCCACGGTTGCCCCTACCGTGGCCGATAAAGACGCAGCAGCGAAGAAACTGGCACTCCATAAAAACCGCCGACTCCAACCGATCGGGACTTCAGCCGGAGACAACTCTGTTTTCAAAGATTCGGTTTTTTGAGTGCGATCGCCTTTCTCCACAACAGAATTTACCGTTGTATCTGGCGATCGCGTTTCCGATCCGGAAGAATTAGGAGTGGTCGGTAGCGATTTAGCGCTATTGTTCACATTCACCTCAACACCATCAAAATCTAAAGTTAGCATTAACATCTCCCCGCTTTAAATAAAAAAGACAGGAATTTAGACAGGAATGAATTTAGACAAATCTACCTGTGGACTTACTCTTACCTTGTTTGGCCTATGTCATTTAAGAACATTCCCCCTCTGTCTAGGTTCTTCATGCAGGATTATAGCGCTTTTGATATCTCCCCGCTTTAAAAAGACGGGAATTCTGCTGTTATTTTTTGCCTGTTACCTGTTGCCCCCTAACTATCCCCTCTCTACATCCCATCTCTGACTCGGACAGGATAGGATAGAAAAAATTTCCTTCTTAAAAATGAAGAAACCCTTAATTCCTGTCATTCTAGCAGGTGGCAAAGGCGAACGCTTTTGGCCCCTTAGTCGTCGCGAACGTCCCAAACAATTTTTAAGCCTTGACGGAAGCGGTAGAAGTCTCTTACAGGAGACTGCCGATCGCCTGCTCGATCTAGCCCGAGGATGGGACAATCTTTGGGTAATTACTTCTGCTCTACTCGCTTCTGGGGTTGTAGAGCAGTTACCATTGTTACCAAAAAGCAATTTATTGGTAGAACCAGAAGGAAAAGACACGGCTCCGGCAGTAACTTGGGCTACATTAGAGGTGGCCAAGCAGCATGGGGAAGATGCCATTTTGGGCTTTTTCCCCGCCGATCATTGGATTGGCGATCGCGCTGCTTATGACAATACCTTGAAAGGGGCGGTGGAATTAGCGGAAACCCAAGGGGCGATCGTCACATTAGGCATTACCCCGACTTATGCTTCTACAGGATACGGCTATATCGAACAAGGGGAAAAAATTGGCTCTTTTTCTCAACTTTCCGGCTATAAAGTCAGCCGTTTCACGGAAAAACCCGATCGCGAAACCGCGCAAAAATTTATCGAAACTGGGGGATTTAGTTGGAATAGTGGTATGTTTATTTTCCGGGCTGCGACGGTACTTTCCGAACTGAAAATTCACGCCCCACAAATCCTGCAACCTTTGCAAGAAAAAGGACAAGCTGCTTATCAAGAATTGGAGAAAAACAGCATTGATTATGCCCTCATGGAAAAAACCGATTTAGCCTGCGTTATTCCCGCCGATTTTGGTTGGGACGATCTGGGAGATTGGAATGCGATCGAACGATTGCTGAAAGGAAATGCAGAAAATACCGAATTAGCCACTCATATTGGCCGCGATACCCAAGGTTCTATTTTCTATGCCAGTAATAAAGAAGATGTCATTGTTACCATTGGCTTAGAAGATGTCGTTGTCGTCCGCGATCGCAATGTCACCCTAGTTGTCCACAAAAGCCGCACTCAAGAAATAAAACAAGTCCTCAAACAGCTACAAACCGATCCTAAATTTGCAACCCTGTTATAATTCTCGATGCCCCATTTCCTCTTCTTTTTTCCTTAACTGGGCGATCGTTCCCTATTCTCTAAAATTATGGTTTTAGCATTAACACAAAATACATCGCGACAACGAGAAATTCTCGAAATAGTCTTCGGTAATGGTTGGGACTATATGCGCGGAGTTTTAACGGGAGGAAAACTGGGAGAACCGCAAATTCCTACCCCTGAAGTTCTCCGCAATATTCTCGTAGAGTTGGGGCCTGTCTATGTCAAATTAGGACAACTTCTCAGTACTCGTCCGGACTTACTCCCTTCTAGATACATTAAATCTCTTACGGCATTACAAGCAAAAGTTCCTACTGTTTCCTGGTCTCAAATTGAAGGAACAATTCGTCAAGAACTCCACCGTCCAATTGAGGAGATTTTTGCAAAAATAGAGACTCAACCCGTTGCTGCGGGGTCGATTGCCCAAATTCATCGTGCTACTTTAAAAGATGGTCGAGAAGTGGCCATGAAAGTACAGCGTCCAGGGATCGATCTCATTGTCGCCCAAGATATCGATCTGATTAAAGCCGTTGCTGAATTGATTTCAGTAACGGATTTTGGTAAAGATTATGATGTTGTAACATTAGCTGATGAATTTACTAAAGCCTTACAAGCTGAATTAGATTTTAATAAAGAGGCAAGTTATACAGAACAATTGCGGGAGAATTTAGCTAAAAGTAACTGGGTTAATTCTCAGGAATTAATCATTCCGGAAATCTATCGCGATCTGACAACCAAGAAATTATTGGTTTTAGAATGGTTAGATGGAAAACCCATTTTAGATGCAGAGATAGTTTCTGTTAGTAAAGGATCTGATGGTGAGAAAAAACGCCGTCAAGAAATTGCTACATTGCTCTTTCGTGCCTTTTTTCAACAGATGTTTATTGATGGGTTTTTCCATGCCGATCCCCATCCCGGTAATATCTTTTATTTAGCCAGCGATCGCATCGCTTTAATTGATTGCGGTATGATCGGTCGTTTAGATCCTCGCACCCAAAAAATTCTCGTAGAAATGTTACTGGCAATTGTTGATATCGATGCTAAAAGATGCAGCCAATTAACCTTAGAATTATCAGAAACAACGCAACCCACGGATCTGATTTCCTTAGAACGAGACTATGAGAAAATGTTACGCAGATACTATAATCTCAGTCTCGCAAAAATAAACTTTAGCGAAGTATTCTACGAAATTTTGTCGATCACCCGCAAGAACAAAATAAAAATGCCCGGAAATATGGGACTCTATGCTAAGAGTTTAGCCAATTTAGAAGGGGTTGCTCGCGGTTTTTATCCGGAAATCAATTTACTTGATGAATTTAAACCCTTAATGACGGATTTATTTCGCCGTCAACTTTTGGGAGATGAACCCCTACAAACAGTTTTGAGAACGGCATTAGATTTAAAAGCCCTTTCTGTACAAAGTCCGCGACAAATTGAGGTGTTATTAGATCGTTTAAGTTCGGAAACCTTGCAGTGGAATCTACAAATTCGCGAGTTACCTTCCCTGCGTCGCAGTATGGATGATTCTGCCAATCGTTTATCTTTTAGTATTGTCGTAGGTTCGTTAATTATGGGAGCATCACTATTAGCAACAGGTGCGCCCAATCCTCAGATTTCTATTTTAAGTGAGATTCTTTTGGCGATCGCCACATTTTTAGGATTATGGTTGATTGTTAGCATTTTGCGATCGGGACGGTTGCGCTAGAAATATCGGTAAAAGAGGGAGGTTGCTTTTTAGAGCAAAATTAACTAGAGTAAATTCGTAATTCATAAACCCGTTACTGAATGATAGAAGTTGAGCATCTCAGTAAAATTTATAATTCGATCCCAGCTATTCAAGATGTAGATTTTTCTGTCGAAGATGGGGAGATTCTCGGTTTTCTCGGTCCGAATGGGGCGGGAAAAACCACCACGATGCGGATATTATCAGGATATTTACCTGCGACATCGGGGACGGCAAGAATAGCAGGATATGATGTTCACGAACAGTCGATGGAAGTTCGCAAGCGCATTGGCTATTTACCGGAAACGCCGCCGTTATATTTGGAAATGACGGTGCAGGGGTTTTTACATTTTGTGGCGCGAATTAAAGGTATTTCGGCTGGCGATCGCGTTGATCGTGTCGATTTGGCCATTCAACGCTGCAATATTGAGGAAAAGCGCAAGATTTTAATCCGCAAACTCTCTAAGGGATTTCGCCAACGGGTGGGAATTGCTCAGGCGATCGTGCATAATCCTCCCGTGATTATTCTCGATGAACCTACAGTGGGGTTAGACCCGCGCCAAATTATCGAAGTTCGCAATCTGATTAAAAGTTTGGCAGGAGAACATACGATCATTCTCTCAACTCACATTTTACCCGAAGCCAGTATGACCTGCGATCGCGTTACAATTATTAATCGCGGTCGAGTAGTTGTCACCAATACCCCCGATAATTTGATGGGGGAATTAACGGGAGAATCCGGCTACGAAATGGAAGTCGAAGGTGATGTATTGCGGGTAAAACCGATTCTTAAAGTCATCTCTGGGGTGCGATCGGTAGAAATTAAACCTTTTCCCGAACGCCCCAATCGTTCTCTTCTACAGATTACGATGGACAGTCATAACGGACTCGGACGGGATTTAGCCAGCGCGATCGTTAAAAATGGTTTGGGATTATACGAAATGCGCCGCACTCAACCCACTCTAGAAGATGTATTTTTAGAATTGACAACAGAGGAAGAAGTTTTGGATTCTCCCCCGATAGAAGAAATGATCAATGATGAGGAATGAACTATCAATTACCCTCCTCATCTCCCAACTATCAACTATCAACTATCAACTATCAACTACTTACCTATCAACTACTTACCTATCAACTATCAAAGGTGATTCTTCTAACCAGTCAAAAATACGTTCCAATTGTTCGAGAGTAATCAAACCATATTGCCAGAGAATCATGGGAAAAGACCCAGAATCACGTTCAAAATAGCGTTGGGCGATCGCGATCGCATCTTGTGGTAAAGCTAATTCTTCGTGAAGAAAACGAATAAAGCGAGTATAATTAGCGGGCTGCATTTCCCCACCTCCTGATTGAAAAAGATTGTTTTAGTAAAGGTTTATTAAATTTTTGATTCTTTAGTTTTTCTGAAAAACTCTTTATTGTACTCGATCAAAAAATCACAAAAAATCTGAATTTATTTTCGTATTGTATTTTAGACGATTTCCAGTCAAGGAATAATCTCTAATCTGATCGCAACCGAATTAGAATGATTGTAGCCGACAAGAGAGGAAAATTATAACAAAAATCGAGCAAATAACTAAGAAAATCTGAGTTTAAGAAAATATTGCTTAATTTAAGAATTCAATTGTAATGCGATCGCCTATTTTGAGTCCTAATTCTTCTGCTCTTCCCCCCCGTAATTCAATGACGCGATCGATCTCCTCGGGGGGACCATAAGCGGGACATTGAGAAGCAGGTTTATTGCAGGGGGGGACATTCGCGGCGATATAAAGTATCTCGCCATCCTGCAAAAATACCATATCGAGATAGATACTAACATTCTTCATCCAAAAACCGACTTGACGAGGAGGAGTGAAAGAAAATAGCATCCCGCGATCGCCAGGCAAGCGATCGCGAAACATCAAACCAAGTGCCTGTTGTTCGGGAGTTTCGGCAACTTCTAATTGAATTGTTTCGCCCCCCATTGTGGCAGTTGCGCGAATTGGCAGCATTTGACCTTGATTTTCGGCGGTAACGGGTTGAGAGCCTTCAGAAGTCACAACAGGAACACATCCCCATAAAAACAAACCCAGTATAACAACCCAGCCCAGTTTAAAAGGTTTCATATTTTTCCTCAAGTTTCTCTTAAAACATATCCCACGCCACGCACGGTTTGAATAAGACGTTTTTCGCCCTCATCCTCGATTTTAAGGCGTAGATAGCGAATATAAACCTCAATTACATTCGATTCTCCCAGAAAATCATAACCCCAAACATTTTCGAGAATTTGCTCCCGCGTGACGACTTCCCGAGGATGAGACATTAAGTATTTAAGCAGTTCATATTCCTTCATGGTCAGATCGAATTCCCGACCATTACGAATAGCCCGACGGGTAGTTAAATCCAAAATCAAGTTGCCAAAACGCAATTGTTCGGAGGACTGTTGTGGTGTTTGTAGATAAAGATGAACTAACTGTAACAGGGTTTCCACGCGATAGGGCTTGAGAATATAATCATCCGCCCCAGCTTCCAAACAGGCAATGCGATCGCTAACCGTCTCAGTCGCCATCAACATTAATACCGGAGTCCGACTGCCAATGGCGCGAAGTTCGCGGCAAAATTGAAATCCCGCTTCTCCGGCTTGAGTGCGATCGATCAGTACCATTGCGGGCTGGATCTCGTTAGCCTTTTGTAGGCTTTTATCCACATCCGAGGCAATCTCAATCTCATATCCCGCTTCAGTCAAATCCCGATAGATTTGCCGCGTACATTTTTCTTCCGGTCTAACCACGAGAATACAGGGAGAACGCTCTAAAACTGCTATTGCCATAAAACTTACTGAGTATAAATGCTTATCAACCTCCCTACTTATAACATGACTATCGAATCTAGCAACTGTTCCTTCCTTGATGGGGGATCAGGGTAGTTCTACGGAAGTGGGCTTGGCAATATGGGGAAGTCCCCAACCGAGCTTTTCTCGGAGAATGCGGAAGAATTCCGGTGGTTGCAAGCGCATAAACTTAGCGGAATACTGAGCCTTTTCAATTTGTACCCGATCTTGGGGCAGAACGGCACAACCGCCATTTCCATCTACAACCATAACCATTGGATTAGGATTAGCGGGAAAAATTGTCACGATTTCTTGATTAGAAAAAACCAAGGCGCGAGAAGCCAGAGAATGAGGACAGATAGGAATCAGTTGCAGTGCAGGAATGCCTGGGGTAACAACGGGTCCTCCTGCCCCGAGGGAATAAGCCGTCGATCCCGTGGGGGTTGAAACAATGACTCCATCCGCAGCGATATCAATGGGTGCATGACGACCGATTTGTACCTCGAAATGGCACATACTGGTTAGGGGTTCCCGGTGTAGCACCATTTCGTTTAAGCAGAGGGCTTCCCATAAAAGGCGATCGCTTCTGAAGATTCGCACGGCCAGCATGGTTCTTTCTTCAACTTCATAGTCTCCCGCGATCGCCTGTTCGATGGCTTCAGAGAGTTGGTTAACATAGGTTTCTGTGAGAAATCCCATGTGTCCCGTATTGACTCCTAACAAAGGAATCCCTAAAGGCGCAACTTGGCGGAATGCCGCCAATACGGTGCCATCTCCCCCAAAGACAATACCAAAATCCATACTGTCATCGAATTCTGGGGGAACTAGGTTTTCGATGGGGGTGTGACAACTCGGACTGCCTGGTTTAGAAAAGCCCAAGATGCCGCCATAACTTGATGTCAGGAGGACTTCACAGCCGCGATCGCGCAGTTTAGCTTGGATTTCACTGGCAATGCGACAAGCCGTGGGTTTGAGGTCGTTATAAAGAATGCCTACTTTTGGCACGGTAAACAATCCAGTTTGTTAACAAAGGGACAAATCAAAGTGAGAATAATTCTGAGAATCATTAAGGTCTGTTTTTAAAAGGAGAACGTTTCTTCTTTTTGCGTTGTTTTTCTTTTTCCTTTTCGTAACCAATTTCTTTCAATTTTTTCATAATGCGCGAAAAATATTCTTGGAGATATTCTTCGAGGGTAGTGGTTTCTTCTGGTTTGAGGCCAAGGGTGGTATAAACTTCATCCATTGGTGCATCAAGGGGAAGATCGCTGGCCATTACTTCAGCAAAGGTTAAGCGATCGGCAATATTCCCTCCCCATTGGAAGAATCGCAAAATTCGGCGCATAAAACGCAAAACCGACAACTTCAGTTTAGCGGTTTTTGCCGTTTTCCCAGATAAACCTTCGCACAGTTCGATAATTTCGAGAGTTCCCCAGGGGCGGGTTCCCACGAGGGGGAAGCTACGATTCTCTGTTTCTGGGACTTCGAGGGCGCGAATGGTAAATTTAGCAATATCAAGGGTATCTAAATAGGCGATCGCGGTACCTTGTCCCGTCACCCAAACCACTTGATTATCTAAAATCGGCACGGCAAATTGTCCAATTAACCCCTGCATAAAACCACAGGGTTTTAAAATAGTATAGTTTAGTCCCGATTCTGCTAAGAATAGTTCTGTGCAGTGCTTAATTTTCATTAAGGGAACGTGGGGGAATTTCTCAGAGTTCAAGATTGAAAAGAAGATATAACGGTTAATTCCTGCTTTTTTTGCGGCTTGAATTAAAGCAATTTTCCCTTCCCAGTCTACTTGTTTGATACTTAAAGAGTCTGTGGCTTTTGCGGTTGCTGCATCAATAACAACTTCAATTCCATTCAGGGCTTCTGCTAATGTTTCTGGTTGGCAAATATCGCCATAAATGAGTTCGGCTCCCCATTCTTTTAAAAATGCTGCTTTTCTCGGTTTTCTGACCAAACAGCGAACCTGATGACCTGCATCAAGAGCGCGACGTGCGACTTGTCTTCCTAGGGTGCCTGTGGCACCGACAACCAGTACTTCCATTTATTATCTTAAAGGTATTTGTAAAGTTTCTATAAGATTTTATCAGGATTCGGTGATTTGTTCTCAAGAAGGGATTACAAAATGAGATGATTTGAGGAGTCGCGCCAATATCCGACAAAATTGAGGAAAATCAAAGCGTTCGAGGGTTTTTTGTCTGAGAATTTCTGGGTCGAAAAGGGTTCGGTTGGGATGGGTTCCCTGCAAAATTGCGATGAGATTATCCGCGATCGCCTCGGTATCTTCGGGATTTACCAAACAGCCATATTTGCCATAATCCAACGGTTCTACGGTGCCATCGCGATCGCCGCCAAGAATGGGTTTCCCACAAGCCAAAGCCTCCAAATAAACAATCCCAAAGCCTTCTCCGGTACTGGGTAGAGCGAAAACATTACAGAGATTGTAATGATCGCACAGTTCCTCATCGGCAATGAAGCCCGTTAGAGTAACGCAGTTTTGTAAGCCGAGTTTCTGTGCCAGAGCCTGAATACGAAGGGTATCACCTCCTTTTCCCCCCAGAATATAGTGTACGTCAGGAAAATAACGGCGAATTTTGACGAGAGCATGGAGAAGGCGATCGTAGCCTTTATATTGTGCCAAGCGAGTCAAGGTGAAAATAACAGGCTGATTGGGTGTTAAACCGTAGCGTTGCAATAAATAAGACGGTTTGGGAGCAGGTTGGAAGCGATCGCCGAGGATGGTATTGGGTAAAATTACCACGCGATCGGGATCTAGATTTTGTTCGGCGAGGAGGCGATCGCGAGTATAGCGACTGACGGCGAGAATGCGATCGGCAGAGCGTAAGGCTTGTTGGCGTTGGGGATGGGCGAGATCCCAACCCTCCAAACCGTGAACGACAATCCAATAGGGTGTTCCTGTGAATCGTTTTAGCCAGTAGCAAGCAATGCCGTAGTTGAGGTGAGTGGCAATAATGAGACGCGGGCGTTCTAGAATTCCCATTATTATCGTACTGACGAACATCAGCAGACTTTGCAACCATCGGGGAAATTTGCCGAAACAGATAAAGCAGGTTTGAGCTTGAACGGGAACATAGGAAGAGAAAGGTCGTTTACGGGGTTTATCGTATTTGAGAAAGACTCGATAACGGTGATGGGGATGTAGATTTTGCAAGGCTTGTAAAAGAAAAGCAGAATAGACTTGTATTCCTCCTTTAAACCCAAAAATATTGGGAAAAAGGAGGAATAAATCAGAACGTCTGTACAAGGGATTGAACATGGGGGAACTCGAGGAAGACTCTATAATTTGTTCTCTGGTTCTGTGGGTTATTTTTATGCAGCCCAGGATTTTCTAGTCATAAAACTAGAACTTGCGATCGGGTAAATTCTTGCGGTTTCATCCCCAACGCTCCTCAAAATTTGATAGCCTAAGCTAAATTAGTTTTGGGAACGAAAAAAGAGCGTGGATATTTCAATCGGTCGAGGTAAAACCGCTCGACGAGCCTACGGATTTGATGAAATTGCCCTTGTCCCCGGACAGAGGACGCTAGACCCAAGTTTGGCGGACACTCGCTTTACAATTGGCAATATCGAGCGAGAAATTCCCATTATTGCTAGTGCAATGGATGGTGTTGTCGATGTGAATATGGCGGCATTGCTCTCGGAATTGGGCGCAATGGGGGTTCTTAATCTCGAGGGGATTCAAACGCGCTATGAAGACCCCAAACCCATTTTAGATCGCATTGTTTCGGTGGGAAAGGAGGAGTTTGTTGGCTTAATGCAGGAACTTTACGCTGAACCCATTAAACCTGAATTAATTGCCCAACGGATTAAGGAAATTAAAGATCGTGGGGCGATCGCGGCGGTTAGTTTAACTCCGGCTGGGGCGCAAAAGTATGGCAAAATCGTTGCTGAAGCGAAGGCGGATCTCTTGTGCATTCAAGCCACTGTTGTCTCTACGGATCATTTATCTCCGGGGGCGATCGCGCCTTTAGATTTGGCGCAATTTTGCCAAGAAATGCCGATGCCGGTGATGTTGGGCAATTGCGTGACCTACGAGGTGGCTTTAAAGCTCATGCAGGCGGGTGCGGCGGGGATTTTGGTGGGGATCGGGCCTGGGGCGGCTTGTACCTCTCGCGGCGTGCTAGGGGTGGGTGTACCCCAAGCGACGGCGGTGGCTGATTGTGCGGCGGCACGGGATGATTATTATCGAGAAACGGGTAAATATATTCCTACGATCGCCGATGGGGGAATTGTGACGGGGGGAGATATCTGCAAGTGTATTGCTTGCGGTGCCGATGCGGTTATGATCGGTTCTCCTATTGCCCGGGCGAAGGAAGCTCCCGGTGTTGATTATCATTGGGGTATGGCGACTCCAAGCCCTGTTTTGCCAAGAGGGACGCGCATTAATGTCGGGACAACGGGAACAATTAAGGAAATTCTCGTCGGTCCAGCTAAATTAGATGATGGTACTCACAATTTACTCGGGGCATTAAAAACCTCGATGGGAACTTTGGGTGCTAAGGATATCAAGGAAATGCAGCAAGTTGAAGTGGTTATTGCTCCTTCTTTATTAACAGAAGGAAAGGTTTACCAAAAGGCTCAACAATTGGGGATGGGTAAATAGTCGTCGGGTGGGCATTGCCCACCTTATTCTGTATTTGTGGTATTGCGATCGCGGGCAACAAAGGATAAGGTATTTTGCAATGTATCTACCGGAACTTTATAAAAATATTGGCGTTGAAATTGTTCTTCTTCTAGGGCATTAATAAAGTGTTTAATTTTCGCTTCTGGATGAGGTTTAGGTTCTTCTATTGCGGTGATTTTTAGGGAGATAGGGTTATTTTTAATTGCAAATCCGATCGCCTCTAAAGCTGCAATTCCTAACAGTAGGGTTGGAGAACTAATCTCAAGTTTTTCTTGCAGCTTTTTATAGGTTGTTGTTTCTGCTGTACGATGGAGATATTTAGCAATTCCTGCTAGTTTGTGCCAGATTTCTGCTGAGGTTAAAGGGTCTGGAGATGGATAAGCAAGGGCAAGTTTCTGGGTTTCTAAAACTGCTTTGTGAAATTCTCCAGAAATTTTCTCCCAATTCGTCGGACAATCTTCGAGTAGAATTGTCGCGCTAAATTTTTCGGCTTCTAATATCTTACCTCGCCAATCTAAAAGAATATTAGGTGCATAAAAGTCATTGCGATCGCTTTGATTTTTGTTGCAAATGCGAACAGCAATTAAGCGCACTTCGTATCGATTTTTATAGGTATTATAATCTAATTCTACAATAGCATCACAGGTTTGATTTGCGGGTAATTCATGTTTATAATGTCCCCACCAAACACCGGGAAATTTCGAGGATGAACTGCGATCGCCTATCTCAAAGGTTGTTTTAATATATTGAATCTTTTTACGGCGATGATCTTCCGTATTCTTGTGCCGTATATTTGTAAACCAACAATTTTCAATCAGGAGTTTGGGAATGGGATTTCCCATACCACAAGGTTCTAAAAGATTCAATTCTTTAAACAATTCTTTACCTAAATCGGCAACGGTTACGGTAATATCTGCACTAATGATGGGAGTGAGTTCTGTTGTGTTAATTTGCAAGCGAACTTCTTGATTAATTGCTTCAGTAAAAAGCGGCAAATTTTCAACCAGAAGACTCAAACCTGCTGCATAAGGATGTCCTCCAAAACGATGCAATAAATGTTTTTGAGAATGTACTAATTGATAAAGATCAATTTTATTGGTAGAACGCGCAGATCCCCTAGCAAGAGATAATTGTGGTTCTTGGTCTGTTTTCTGTTGCTCGTTTCCTGTTGCCTGATCGTTATTTTGCGTGCTTAATAAGATGGTAGGACGACCATATTCTTGAGCAATTTGTCCGGCAACTAATCCTAAAACTCCTGGGGACCATTGCGAATCTTCTAAGACAATAACATAGGTGGTTGATAAGTCAAGTTGTTCGAGTTTTTTCTTAACAGAATTTGTAACATTTTTTTGTAATTCTTTGCGACGACTGTTAGCGAGTTCTGTTTCTTCGGCGAGATGTTGACAGCGATCGCGATCGGGACTGGTTAATAATTCTACGCAAAAGTTAGCATCTCCATGAATGCGACTCACTGCGTTAATTCGAGGACCCAAACCAAAGGAAATATCCGTGGGGCGATCGCCACTTCTCCGACATAATTTTAACAGTAAAGCAACCCCTGGACGAGTGGGATTTTTCAGTTGTTTTTGTAATTGTTTGATTCCCTTTTGTGCTAAATAGCGACAGTCTCCCTTTAATTCAACGAGATCGGCAATTAAACCAATAGCGACTAAATCTAATAATTCCGCGAGGGGTTTTTGAGGAATTCTGGGAAAGGTTTCGTAAAGTGCTTCGACTAATTTATAAGCAACAGCAACCCCAGAAAGATGATAGAGAGGATGAGTTGGTTCTAAATAACGAGGATTAATAATTGCGACAACATTGGGACGATTTTCTGGTAAAGTATGGTGATCCGTGACAATAATATCAATGCCTAATTCTGCGGCGCGATCGATCTCTTCTATATTGGTACTTCCCGTATCGCAGGTAACAATTAATTTTGTTCCCGTCGCTGCTAATCTTTCAATTCCGGGGATGTTTAAACCGTGAGATTCACTCAAGCGATTGGGAATATAATAATCTAACTGCAAATATTGAGCAAAAAACTGTCCCAAACCGTCCCAGAGGACGCTAGTGGAGGTAATACCATCTGCATCAAAGTCCCCCCAGATTGTCACCTTTTCCCCTGCTTCTCGTGCCTTCTGAAGGCGTTTAATGGCATATTTCATCTCCTCGCCAAACTCAAAAGGACTCGCAGGTTGATAGCGATCGCAATTAATAAATCCTGGTAGTTTTTCTAAATCACTGATATTTCTTTGCCAGAGTAATTGTGCAGCAATTTTCCCTTCTGAGGATGGACAGTAGGGTTTAATCGCGGCAATAAATTCCGCAGGAACATCGGGAGTAGAGGGAAGTTGCCATCGAGGAGAAAGAGAATTCATTTGCTTATTTTACGCTAATATTTGAGTATAACTAAAAATCAAGATAATGAACAATTGGCAAAAACAAAAACAATGGTATGCGAGTCAAGATTTGGAAATCCGCAAAACTTGGTATTCAAGTGTTGCTGAGGCTTATAATCGAGTCAGACCTCGTTATCCTCAAGAATTATGCGATCGCGCGATCGAAGTTGTTCAATTGCGTCCCGATGCAACTATTTTAGAAATCGGTAGCGGCCCTGGTAATGCTACCATTGGATTTGCTAAATTGGGTTTCTCAATGGTTTGTCTCGAACCCAGTCGAGAATCTTGCCAATTTTTAGAGAGTAATTGTAGCGCATATCCTCAGATTGAGATTATGAATACTTCTTTTGAGGAATGGAAATTAGAACCAGAAAAATTTGATGTTGTTTTAGCGGCTAATTCTTTTCATTGGATACCTCCAGAAGTGAGTTATGGCAAAACTGCTAATGCTTTAAAACAAGAAGGTCATTTAATCTTATTGTGGAATTTACAACCAGAACCCCGATATGAAGAATATACAATCTTACAGGAAGTATATCAAAAATATGCTCCCTCGCTTTCCCGTTATGAAGGTAGAAATAAACAAGAAGAAGTCCTAAAAAATTTTGGTGATGAAATCTTAAAATCGGGACAATTTCAAGATTTAATTTCCGAACAAATTCCCTGCCAAGTTACCTATTCTGTGGATGATTATTTACTGCTTCTCGATACTTTTTCTCCTTATCAACGAATAGAAAAACGCGATCGCGAATTATTATTTATAGGGTTAAGAGAAAGAATTGAGAAGAATTTTTATAGCAAGATCGAATTCTCTTATCTTTCCGCTTTTCATATTGCCAGAAAAATAAGTTTTTAGTGAGTAACATTTAAACTAGACTAAAGTTTAGTTTTCTGCTTTTGTAGATCGGGCTTTTTGAAAGGAGAATGATGTACTCCGAGAGGTAGAAAAATAGTTAAAACTTCTCCCTTTTGGGGACGTTGACGAATTGTTAGTTTTCCTCCCAATATCTGAAAAAGATTTTTGGTGACATCGAGATTTAAACTTAAATTTCCTGTTTCGGGTTGGAACATTAATAATTGTCCCATTGACTTTAAAGAGTGGGTTAAAGCAACATTTTCTGAAACCAGTTGTACCTTTAATTGATGTCCTGCTGTAGCAACTTGAACTTGCAATTGTCCTCCAGTTGGTAAACTGCGGGTAAAACTTTCCATGAGTCCCGAAAGGACGCGACTCAACATTTCTGGGTTGCTGAAAACAGTAGGTAATTGTTCGGGAAGCAAGATATCAAGGGTTATATTTCTTCCTTGTGCTTGTTTTTTCCAGCGAGGAATATTGTGTTGAATAATTTGTTTGAGAGAAATGGGAATTAATTGCACATTTTCTGATTTTATCGGTTTGCTTTCTAACTCCGCAGCCCGAAAAATAAGTTCCATGCGATCGATTTGATCTGTACATTCGCGATCGATAATTTCCAAACGTTCGATCGCTTTAGGGGCAAGATTTTCTTGCTTTTTCAATAACAACCGTGTCAACATCCGAATGGTTGTCAAAGGTGTGCGTATTTCGTGAGTTAGTGCTTGCAGTAATTCAACTTCAGAAATGAGATCGGATTCTATTATTTTTTCTTTATCTTCCTTTTTATCACAGGAGATATTAGCGGTAGTTTGTACGGAAATCAGGGGAGAATTATCGGGTAAATTTGTCAACAAACGGCGACTAAAAGCAGTTACGAGGCGATAATCTGGAGTCGGAGAAGGGACAAAGCGATCAGCAATTTTATCTAGGGAAGCAAGGCGATCGCTACAGAGAATCATAAGGCGCGATCGCAGGGTTTGCCAAGCTAATTTTACAACATCAGGATCGAAGGAAAAGCGAAACTGTATTTTTCCATTTACTCCTTTTCCCAAAACCAAAACTAACCCAAATTGAGGGGTCAAAGCAAGGCAAAATCTCTCGTTAGCAAGAGGATCTGTTACAAGGAGAGGATATTCTGGAAATGTTGGCATTTTTGTCTGTTGAGATTGACAAAAAGCAGCAGGTAGGGAAAATTGCGGTTGGCGTTTTGGGGCAAAAACTCCCACTTTCAAGTGAGAAAATATTTCGGGTTTACATAAAACTGGGGTCGATCCTGACAGCAATAATCCTTGATAAGTCTCCGTCAAAGTTTCCCTCTCAGAGGGGATTAATTTCAGCAATAATTGTTCTAGTGAGGCGATCGCACTGTACCATTGACCCTCTGCTTTTAATAGGGTGTTAATGGAATATAGGGTGTCGGGTTGGGAATTTTGCTCGTCTTTTTCCCAACTTTCCTCACTTTTTTCTACCACTTGACTTAAAGTGGGTAATGACCAGTCTAGTCCAACCATTCCTCTTTACCCTCTTACAAAAACTCGCGTTTGAAGGTGACGACATCCCTCCTGTTAGTTTAATATTAACGCTTTTACTGTTTCTACCATAGCAGGAGAACCGAACCTTTTCAGTCATCAGTTATCAATTATCAGTTACCAGTTATCGATCTTTTATTGATCTTGTAGTTTTTTAAGAATTTTTTTGAACAGTTGGATGATAATTTCTTCGCTGTTGTCTCGGACAAAAATATTATAATTGGGATGAGAATTGATTTCAATTAACCACAATTGATTGTGGCGATCGCGGGCAATATCAAATCCACCATAACTGATGTCGAGATTTTGAAAGACGGGATTAACAAAATTTTGGATTTCGGTGACGATCTGGCGATCGGTAATATGTCTCGCTTTTGCACCTTCCCAATGTAAGGGGCTTAAATTTCCTGTAAATTTTGCATTTTTATTGTCTTTATTATAAAGTAAAATGAGTTCTCGGTCTAAAAATACGGCTCGATATTCTTGTTCGATGTTAATATATTCTTGCGCTAAGGCAACATAATCACTATTTTTACTATTAGTATCAAAAATTGTTTTTAGGGAATTATTCGCCTCCTGTTCATTTTGACATAAAAAAACATTATTTCCCGATGTTCCGCGATTTCGTTTAATAATGACAGGGAAGGAAAAATGAGTTTGGATTTCTCCTATAATTTTTCCAACTGTATCGAAATGCAAATATTGCTGATATTTTTCGTCGCAAAAAGGAGTTAAAAATGCCAGGGTTTTAGGATTGTTGACACAATCTTTAAGGAGTCTATAGGTATATTCTTTGTCGATGAGAATTTTGGCGATCGCCTGACTGATGAGGGGAACTGTATAGTTGACAAAGTAATAGTTTTGTTGTAATTTAACTCGAACTAAGTTTTCTGTAGGGTGAAGGATATCGTAATCGATTTTTAGTTGTTTACACGCCTCGATTAAAAGGCGAATATTTGTTAGCATATTGATTTAATGATAAATTCAAAAAATTGCTTGCGTTCGGCATTCCAGTTTTAGTATTATAGACAAAATAAAATCAGAAAGCAAGATCAGCAAATGAAGCAAAGATATACATTAAAACTATTGAATTTAGCTGCATGGTGGGGGATCAGTTTTACACTGGTACTCCTTCCTTCTTCTCCCGTCAACAGTCAAAATTTTGATAGTTTTCTGCGCCAACCTCCTCGATATTGTCCGGAGAATGGAGGCAGTGGAGAAACCTTGATTCGCTATGTTACAGAGAGTTTTTATATCTATGTTTGTCAAGGGGGAAGAGGAGGCGATCGCAATGGCTTAGATTACTATAGCATCAATCGTCAAGACCCCAATAAATTCATCAGAGTAGCGGCGCTTCCCGGTGAAAATGAGCATGAATATTATGGCAGAAGCGCGATCGCACTTTATCAGATTGATGACTCTCAATTGACGATCCTTGAAAATGGTGAGATAGTATTAACAGAACCCGTTCAATCTTGCATTAAAAAAGATGGAAATTTGTGTAATGGAACGTTTTTATATGATTCCGAGGAAGGGTCTGCTTTTGAACCTTTTGCACAATGGCCGCCGAGTTCATCAGAACTAAAGCGTTTCCTTGGTCGCAATGCCCAAGTTGTTTCCCAATTTCTAGAAGAGTTGGACTATTCCCCCAGACTTTACCGCGATTCTACCGTGGGAAAAATGTATGTTGATACTGGTAGAGGAATGCTCAATTTTTGGTTTTCCCTCGATACTAATGAATCTATTTATCGGGTAGAATTTTACTAAAATTGTGCGATTCAAGACTTAATCATTACAGAAATTAAAGTTAATTTCTTGTTTATTGAAGGGTAAATCTTGATTAATTGCCTCAATTTCCTGCTGTTCCATGTCGTTGATTTCATCAACATAAGAACAGAGAATTTTTCTCATGCGAGGGTCATAAAAACGATGTAAACTATGGTTAGGTGTTGCCGGAAATCCTCGGCGGCGCTTATGTTTTCCTCCTGCCCCTGGATCGAACATTTGAATACCTTGAGAAATTGCCCATTCAATGGGTTTATAATAACAGGCTTCAAAATGAAGACAATCAAACTCTTCTAAACTGCCCCAATAACGTCCGTAAAGGTTCTTATCTTTTCGCAGACAAAAAGACATCCCGACGGGTTTCTTGGTATCTTGTTCGTCAGAATAAGCTGCAAAGAGAACAACGCGATCGCTATAATTGGGATACAATTGCTCAAAAAATTTGCGCGTTAAATATTGACTGCCCCAATAAAATTTACTACAGGTACTGCTGTAAAATTGATGAATCATAGGATAAAGAAAATGGGGAATTTCTTCTCCAGTATAAACTTCCATTCGTAACTCAGCTTTAGTCACAGATTTTCGTTCTCGTTTGATGTTGCGTCGTTGGTTAGCATTAAAAACCTTTAAATAGTCATCAAAGGTTTGAAAGTCCAGATTTCCCCAAATATAACTATGATGTAACCAACTACTAAACCCATGAGATTCCATCACTTTACGCCATTCGGGATCGACAAAGAGAAAATTGCATCCCGAGAGTTGATTGCGATCGCAAAAATGGTCGATCGCCCCTACCATTATTTCTGTTAAAGTGTCCTCGTCTTCTCCTGGGGCAATTAAAAAACGATAACCAACCACAGGAGTAAAAGGAGTCATTCCCAACAGTTTTGGATAGTAAGAAACCCCCAAACGATGCGCGAGGTCCCCCCATTGATGGTCGAAAACAAACTCGCCGTAACTGTGACCTTTAAGATATAAAGGGGCTGCTGCAACCAGTTGGCGATCGCGCCATACGGTTAAATGACAAGGTTGCCATCCTGTTTTTGCTGCTACACTACCAGAGGTTTCGAGATTATTCAGCCATTCCCATTCTAAAAAGGGCGTTTCGAGAGGTTGGGCTAACTCATCCCACGCCATTTGGGGAATTTCCGACATTTTGTGCAGCCAAGTGAGGGAATATTGAGAAGATGCGTTGTGAACCATAACAACTTAGAGAAGAGTCGATCGCGTTCTTTCTTAGGTTAATTCATATTTCTTCATCTTTGACAATTTTTAAAAATATTTTAGCCAAAAAGGGCGATCGCATTTCAGATCGGTCAAATTTGGGAATAAAATAAAGTGTCAGTAAGTTGATGTAGGTTTAACAAACAATAAGGAGATTGGAGTCCATGACTGTCACTTCCGAAACTGGCCTCAAAGAACTAGGAGATTTAATCCTTAATCTCGATCGCAAATTTGATACCAAGTTTAATGAACTTGATAAAAGAATCGATACCAAGTTTAATGAACTTGATAAAAAAGTTGATACCAAGTTTAGTGAACTTGATAAAAAAGTTGATATCAAGATTAGCGAACTCGATAAAAGAATTGATACCAAGTTTCACGAACTTGATAAAAAAATTGATACTCAGTTTCACGAACTCGATAAAAGAATTATTGAGGTTGGTAAGCAAATTGATATTCAAAGTACCAAGATTGAAGGGACAAATCAACGAATTGATGATTTCAAAGAACAACTGAATAAGCAAGATAACCGTCTTTGGGGATTTATCGGGGTATTATTTACGGCATCTTTAGGCGGAATTAGTGCTTTTTTAGTTCGCTATTTATTTTTGCATTAATTGCTCATTTATCAAGCAATAAAAATAAACTACTCTACAGATTTACATTTTGAGATACACCCCAGTAAAAGCGTGCCGATCGCGGAATTGTCCCAATAGAGAGGAAATAATATTATCTTTTTCGAGTAAATTATAGACAGTGTAAAATATTGTTAATTATGAATTATTCCCATGTCCTCTAATATAAATCGCTTTTTACACTTGGAACTTACCGTTAGTGCCTCGCAACCCGAACTATTAGATGGTTTAGAATATTGGTTGCAATTAGGATTACTGGACGATGGCCAAGTAAAACAACTAAGTCAGCGCTATTTAACCTGTACTCTTCCCGAACCTATTCTCAAGGTCGAAAAACCAAAAATTAGCCAATCTTCAAATCAAGAGTTTGCCGAAGAAATACCCATCCCAGTCCCTCGCAAAAGAAAACTTGTAGCGCAAAAAATTGCAACATCTCAACCTTCTGGACTCGAGAAAATTTTCCAATCTTTTAAAGATGAATTAAGTTTACGCTGGCTATTTTTCCTCGGCATTTTTCTCGTTATTGTTTCTTCGGGAGTCATGGCTGCAACCCAATGGCAAGAAATCAATTCCATTGGACAATATGGTATTTTATATGTTTATACTTTAATCTTCGGTCTTTCTGGCTGGTGGACGGGGAAAAATGAGAAACTACAATTAACCTCTCAAACCTTAACTATTGTTGCATTATTACTCATTCCTATTAATTTTGTGGCGATGGATAGTTTTGGGCTATGGCGCAATTTGATAGGCTGGCCTGTTATTGCGATCGCGGCAATAAGTTTGAGTATTATGACCTTTCTGTTTTCCCGGAAAGCGATCGCGATCGAAGCATCTTTATTTTTAGGATTATGTTATTTACATTGGGGATGGAGTTTTTCAAATATCCCTCTATTGGCGATTTATTTAGGCACAATTCCAACAGCTATTCTCTTACGGAGAAAGTTCTCTCAAGCAAAAAAACTCGATCTTTCGCGAGTCTTTTTTGTTCTTTTTGCCCTGACAATCTTGTTTGTTCGTGGCACAATTCTGGAACAATTACCCCTAGCAGAATTAGGTTTAGCTATTGGTATTGGAGGTTGGATCTGTACAGAAATTGTTCCTTTCCTTAAGTCTTATACTATCCTTTCTAAAATCCTCGAAATTACTGGTATACTCCTAATCTTATTCGGATGGAAAGTAGGGATTTTTGTTGAAGTTCCTTGGCAGTCTTTAGCAGTTAGTGGCTTAGGTTTTTGGTGCTTCTTGAAACGATTAAAGCAATATTGGCATGGGTTAGATTTATTGGCATTATTTGCGATCGGCGCACAAGGATTAATTTTACTCGTCCGCTTAATTCCGCTAAAATCTTGGGATAATTTTTTTGGGATTTTAACCAATCTTACGGGTTATGAAAATATTGCCAGTTTGTTTATAATTAGTGCATCTTTTGGCTACAGTTTTATCTTTATCGGCTATACGAGAAAACTGTACCGACTCGATAAACCCAAACTCGCTTATTTTGGCGAAGGATTGGCACTTACATTAGGAAGTATAACCTGTTTATATGCTGCATTTATTCCTTCTTTACGATCGCTTTCTTTCCTATTCTGGGCAATTTCATTTCTCATGGTTGCCCATCGTGTTAAAGTGCGTCCCGTAGCAATCTATTTAGCACATCTTTCCAGTGCGATCGCAATTTTAGCAATTTTTCCGTGGTTATTTCCTCAATTTACAACTGAGAATTATGCAGTTATTTTCCTTATCTGGGCGATCGCGGAATGGATCGCCTTGATGGGATTAGAAAAAATCAAGATTTCAAACCTAACAAAAGTTGCAGTAAAACATCTTTCAATCTGGTCTTTAAGTTGTTGGCATTTAGGATTTATTGGGGCAATTGGCAGCTATTTTTGCTCGATTATTCCTGATACAAATTCTATTTTGCCAGAACCTTCTTTAGAATGGTTACTGATCCCCCTAACTTTAACTGTAGTCTCTCGAGTCAGTCCTCTTCGTAACCGAGAAGCCGTTTTTGCTAGTGCGATCGCGCTTTTCGCCGTCCAATTTTTACTCCTTAGAGACCCTTTTCCCAGATTAATTGGTTTGGGAGTCGCAACAGGATTAACGATCGCCCATACAGACTCTCTAAAACGCAAGGAAATTGCATTTGTAGGCATCGGTTATGGGTTAGGATTAGGAATAGCAATATTTTGGCAACAATTACAAATTGCAGAATGGTTATTGATGGGTGCGATCGCCGTCGCATTCCTCTGGGGTGGCGATCGCTTCTTGCAATCGCGATCGGGCAATCTCGCTAAAGTCTATCGAGAAGCCGCCGATATTTGGGCAATTATTCTCACAATAGCTCTATTAACCGGACTGACCACCGCGATCGCCGTCGGATACAGACAACCTCTATCTATTCATTGGGCGCTTTTCATTGCACCTATAGTTTTAACAGGGGCGATCGCCTTTCGCAGCCAGTCAAAACTCACCGAGGAGATTGTTTGGGGAGTCGTCTGGGGGCTAGAATTAATCATCAGTAGCGGACTATTGTTAGTAAATGCCTCAATCTTAACTCTAGCTGCGGTTAATATCCTGATTGGCTTCTGCATCGCAGTCGATCGCCTTGTAAACTTGCGATCGCCCTTTATCTCACTCAATACATTTCGCCTTATTCCCCTATTTTATGCCGTTTTAGGGCTAGTTATGCGTGGAGAATACTTCACCCCATACACCGGATTTTTGACCCTTGGTGCGGCATTAACAGGGCTGGCGATCGCTATTCCCTGTCCCGGTTGGCAAGGACTTTCTTATCTCTCTCTGGCGGGGATTTCTGCGGGCTTATACGAACTCACAATTTACCAAATGTCCCAAGGATCGGGAGGGAGTCCCATCGATGGGCTAACTATCCTAGCTGCGATCGCCGTCGTTATTGCTGTCAGTTATCGCAGTTTGGTCTTAATCTTACCACTTCGTAATAATCAGAAAACCTATAACTTGCGACGAAAAGATATTACAATCGTGGGAAATATACACTGGGCGATCGCCAACATCTTCATGCTATTCGCTTTAGGTTTGAGTCTTAATTCTCCCTCGCAATTGCGCCTTTTAGGAACAATAATTTGGGTAATTCTTGCATTTTACGCCATTCTACAAGGACGCGGCTTAGACAAGCCCAAACGCAACGATTTATGGGTGATTCTAGGCGTTATTGCAGCAGGCATTCTCTCGGTTTATCTCCGTTTATTTTGGCCGGAATATAGGCTTGTTGGTGTTGCTGTTGTCCCGATAAACTGCGCGATCGCCTTAGCCCTTTATTCTTTACCTTGGCATCATTGGGGATGGCGCAAACAACCTTGGCAATATTGCGCGATCGCGGTGCCTATTATTGTCCTATTTGGGCAATATCCCTCTATTTCTACCCTAAATTTATTCATCGTAGCGGCCTTTTATATCCGAGTAGCACAACAGTCAAAAAATTGGCGTTGGACGTATTTTGCATTAGGATTTTGTAATTGGGCGATCGCGCGTTTTTTTCAAGAGAATCACCTTCAAGACCCTCTTTGGTATGTTTCCCTGGGCAGTTTATCTATTATCTATATCTCTCAATTCGATCCCGCTTTACAGGACTCCTCTCAATCCAAAAATCGCCATTTATTGCGCGTTATTGGGAGTAGTTTAACTTGTCTTATTGCCCTAGTTTTGCATTCAGAAACTGGACTCGTACCCATTTTGATCGGATTATTGGCTATCTTGATTGGTTTAGGTCTAAAAGTGCGGGCATTTCTTTATGTAGGAACCATAACTTTTCTTTTTGCAACCTCCTATCAATTGATAGTCCTCATTTTTCACTATGCCTTTTTAAAATGGGTTATTGGCTTAATTTCTGGTATCATTTTAATTATTGTTGCTGCAAACTTTGAACGCAGTCGCGATCGCGTTTCTTCAACCTTACAAAATTGGCTAACTCAATTGAATACTTGGGAGTAATGATTCTAGATTTTTACTGAACCAGTCTTGTACAAGAATTTAGTTAAGTTATCAAACTGGATTTAATATTATGTTGCATCGCGATCGATAGAACTAACTGTTTTTCCATCAGGTAAGATTGCTCCAGTTAATTTAGCATTATTTAGATTTGCTCCTTTGAGATTTGCTCCAGTTAAATTAGCCTTCTCTAAATTAGCATTTTGTAAGTTCACCCCCCGTAAATCTGCTCCAGTTAAATCTGCTCCGGTTAAATTAGCAGAGTTAAAACTTGAACCGATTAATTTGGCATTATTTAAGGTAGCACCGCTCAGGTTAGCCGAATCTAATCTTGAAGCGAGTAAATTGATTTTAGACAAATTAGCTCCACTTATATTAGCACTAGAAAGATCAACACTCTGAAAAATAGCCTCGCACAGATTCAAACCCATTAAATTAGCCCTTCCTAGATTAGTTTGGATGAATTTAGCTTCCTTCCATTCTACTGCTGTTAAGTTGGCAGAGTAAAGATTTGCATGGGTTAGATCGGCTTTACTTAAATTGGCTGCTGTCAAATTGGCAGAGTTAAGATTTGTATAAAGCAATTTACAACCGGTTAAATTTGCTGTTGTTAGATCGGCTTGACTCAAATTAGCCTTATAGAGATTTGCATTAGCCAAATTTGCTTGTGCTAAATTAGAATTCACAAGCATAGTAAATTGTAAATTGGCCTCTTCTAAATTTGCTCCTGTCAGAGATGATAGGCTCAGATCGTAACCTGCTAGATTGGCTTTTTGTAGAGAGGAATTAGGTGCAATTAAATACGCTCCAGTTGTCACAGAATCGATATCTATCGGAAACGCAGTATCGTGGTCATAAACTGAGCCTTTGAGATTCACTCCTGTAAACTCAGCCTCTAGCAAATTCGCTCCTAACAAATTTACGCAGCTTAAATTGGTTTGAGTTAAATTAGTCCCTATTAGATTTGCTTTCTTTAAATTAACTCCAGTTAGATCGGCTTGACTCAAATTTACACTATTTAAGTTTGCAGATTCAGAAAACTTGGCTTTATTTAATTTTGCTTTTTTAAGATTTACATTTGTCAAATTTGCTCTTTCGAGATTTGCTTCCTTCAAATTGGCTTCAATTAGTTCTGAGTTGGTTAAATCTGCACCGGATAAATTTGCCCCGCTTAAATTAACTTGTATGGCTTTAGCTTGGCTTAAATTGGTGTTAGATAAAACAGCTTTAACGAAGCAAGATTGAGATAAATTTGCACCTGTTAGCTGTACCCCTGATAAATTAGCTTCTTGAAAATTGGCACTCACTAAATTTGACTTAGTTAAGTTTGAATTACGATTAAAATTTGCCTTATAAAAGGTTGCTTTTGATAAATTGGCTTTATGGAGATTGGTAGCATAAAGGATTGCTTTGCTTAAATTTGCCCCTTGTAAATTGGCTTCGCTTAGATTAGCTTCGCGTAAATTTTGTTTGCTTAGATTGAGTTTGTTTAAATTCAATGCGACAAATTCTCGATCGCCTTCTTTATACCGTTCTAACAATTTTTCTGCTGTAATTTCTGCTTCTTCTTCATTTTCCACTGTTTCGATTAACTCTTCTGTTTCTATGCGATCGCTAAACTCTTGCGACATTTCAGAAATTAGCTCTGATATTTCCCGAGCAGGATCTTCTGTTTTCTCGACAAAATCTCCAGAAATTCCCTGAAGTTGACGCTCCACCCGCTCATAAAACTGTTTGACAATATCTGGAGATTTTGCTGCGGAAATCGCTTTCTTATCTCCCTCACCACTTAAATTCCGTAAGCGATCGACCTGTTGCTGTAATTCGCTAAACTTAACTTGTAGCGTTTCAACATTTCCTAACTCTGGTTGCTGCAAAATTGCCTTTACTTCCTGTAATTGACTGTCAATGCGCGTAACAGATTCAGCGATCGCGCTTTGTTTGCGTTCGAGTTGTTCGACTCGGAAACTTAGAGAAGCCAGTTCGAGTTTAAAATTTTCCATAGGTGAGCTTGAGGGAAATAGAACAGTTACTTGTCTAACATTAATTTACCGTAACTCGATCGCGGATCTGATTAAAAATTGCCTTATACATCACGAAACTCAACCACCTAGAGTTATCGCGATCGCCGTTAACTTTAGCATTGTCCGACCACTTAACTGTTCATTGCAAATACCATGCCGTTAAAGGTTGACTTTTTCCCTTAGCCTGAATAGGTTCGCGAGGAATTACCGAAATTTCTGACTTGAGAGCCTGATAAATAGTATCGGAAAGGGTGATTTTTCCTGCGGGTGTAGAACTTTCCAAGCGTTTCGCAACATTGACTACATCCCCGATCGCCGTATAGGTGCGAACCTCATCACTGCCAAATAATCCCTCAATAACGCTTCCTCCATGCACTCCACAACCCGCACCTAAACCATAACAAGAGAGTAACGGTTGTACAGCTTCCTGCATGGCTCGAGCTGCTGCGATCGCCGAGTGAGGGCGATCATAAATAGCCATAACTTCGTCAGCAGTAAAAGACACCTTTAAAGGATTGTAACGGGTAGCAGCAGGTTCGGCACAGTGATAATAATCATTGAGCACTCGAGCCACGCGATCGGGAGATGTGGTTTCGCACCATTGAGTAAAGCCGCGAATATCCAGAAAAACAATTGAGCGATCGCAACGCTGAAATAAAAGCGCTTCAGGATCTGACACCGCAGCACTCACCGCATAACTGCCCATTCCCCATTCTGCCAAATGGCGCAACTTTTGAGCAATTTCGTGTAACTTTTGTTGCTGTCTCATCACTTGTAGAGTCTGTAAGCCCAATAAAAGACCAATAACCAATAGACTTTCCCCTAAAAAAATTTGTGAGGAATTTGCTCGAGCAAATATAGTCAAGTTACCCTCGTTATTTTTCCAGAATAAGGTTTGGTATAGTGCCAATAACATCCCTAAACGGATCAAACTTTCCAAAGGAACAAGGACAACTTTAGAGCAAGGTAGCCAATGACAGTGCAACCCCTGCAATAAGGCGATCGCCAGAGAAAATACCCCTAAAATCAAGTGATTGGGTTCGGCAAAAAATTCCCATCCATCAAGGGGAAAATCGACCAAAGTATAGCAGGTAACACCAATTAAATTTCCCCAAAATCGATTTGCTTGGGCATGGGATAAATACCATGCTTGAGCAAGCATAGCAAAAATAATTAGATAGTGAGCGGGTTCATGAAGATAGTTATCCCAACCCATGAGAGCAATTTCTGAGAGAGAATTGAGAATGAGAAAATGTCCGCTATTGGTCAAAATCTCTCGGAAAAAAGCACTGCGACGACTTTCATTTAATTTGCGATCGAGGATTTGCGATCGCTCGCCTCGAGTTGATATAGTCACGATTTACTTAAATTAATTGGGTTGGGCTGGTCTGGCAATGTGCTATACCCATTATGCGATGTCAATCTGAAAACGACAAACGATTTAATATTCTTCTTGAAAAGGTTCGCTACTTGACTCAGCACAATGAAGAGAATTAAACTATATTGTTTAAAGTCAAATAACCCAGAATTATTATGTTACATTCAATGGACTTTCGCGGTTTATTAACACCACGTTTCTTGAAAAACTTTTTTCCAATTCCTGCAACAAATTCTCTCATTTTAGGGCGCAAGTCTCCCGATTTTCTCCTACCGGATATTACCAACCAGAGTACCGTGCGATTGTCAGACTATCGAGGTAAAAAAACAATTATTGTTGCTTTCACGCGCATCTTTACCGATCGCCAATATTGTCCTCTTTGTTATCCTCACATTCAACAGTTGAATGAAAACTACGAAAGTTTCACCGAGAAAGGAGCCGAGATTTTTATGATAACCAGTACCGATCGCCGACAAAGTGAAAAAATCGTCAAAGATTTGAGCCTAAAAATGCCTTTATTAAGTAATCCGAGTTGTGATGTGTTCCAAACGTATCAAGTCGGCCAAGCCCTCGGCGCTCCTCTAGCGGCTCAGTTTATCATCGATCGCCAGGGCGTTTTGCGCTACAAACATTTATTTTCCTTTCTCAACCCTAATGCACCCGTCGAAAAACTATTAGAATTAACTGCAAATTGTTAGCTTCTGAGAAGGCAATGAAAATGCTAACAACCAATAGGGGGAGTCTGAGGGGGGATTGGTTTCCCCACTCGTCTATACGGTGGGGCGGAAAATCCCCCCTCAGAAATGTACGGACGTTTCATGAAACGTCCCTACCATCCTTATTTCTTCCTCCGCTTTGGTTTTGGATGTACTGCTTAATGGTTGCCAAAGGAGCGCCACCGCAAGAAACGATGCACTTGGAATCATGCCAAAGTTTAACCTTGTCCCCCCAATAGAACTGGCTAATTTCAGCCTTGTATTCTTTTCTTAAAATTCGACTACTGGCAGATTTCAAAGAAGCAACGAGATTTGAAATATTGTTGTTAGGGTGAAGTTGAATGAGAAGATGAACGTGGTCGGGTTCACCCTCAAACTCTTCAAGTTCACACTGATTGGCGTTTAGAACTCTTTTTATGACGACTTTCATGGTTTCAAGCATCGCTTCACTCAACACCTTTTTACGAAACTTGGTGACGAAAATGATATGAAGGTGAATATCATAGACAACATGAGCGCCTTTTTTCATAGACCTTGCAGATTTTTCGAGTCAGTGCTATAGTCGAGTATATTCCAAGCCATGAAGGAAAAGCAAAAAAATGGCAACGAGGCGATTAACATTTCGATTATATCCCAATCAAACTCAGCTTCAAACGTTGTTTGCGGCTCGTCGCCTTCATGCTTATTTATATAATGCTTGCTTGGCGCATCGGCGCTTTGAATGGCAAAAAAATAATAAGTCAATCGATTATTTTACGCAACAGAATGCCTTGCCAGCTTTCCGAGAATGTTGGGAAGAATATAAGCAATTAAATCTATCTTCTTTGCAAGCAACAGTAAAGCGAGTAGATTTAGCTTATA
>NZ_JACSWA010000061.1 GCF_016888125.1 Spirulina sp. CCY15215 | reverse complement strand
TTCAAAATTATGGAGACAGTGGGCGATCGCCTCTGCTAAAGCCGTATTTTCTAACCCAATTGTCTCAACTGCGGCAGCCATTTCCTTTTTGTTAGCAATGACAACAGCCCTTCGCAATTGAACCAACAATTCCGAGGACAAAGCCCGAAAACTTTCCTCATTTAACACCTCTGTTTCTGAGACAGTCGGCAACTTTTGGCTCGAATCCTCATAAATATAACGCACTCCCAAATGTTTCTCCATTGCCTGAAATATCTGGTCTTCCCGAAAAGGTTTACGCAA
>NZ_JACSWA010000609.1 GCF_016888125.1 Spirulina sp. CCY15215 | reverse complement strand
GTTGAATCTGGAGTTATAACTGTTTCTGGAATAGGAGAAATAGATTGTTTCTGAACAGGTTCGTTTGGCGCTACACCAGAACGAGAAGAGATTTCTTGTTTAGCATCAGAAGAATTAATTTGCGTTGAATCTGGAGTTATAACTGTTTCTGAGATAGGAGAAATAGATTGTTTCTGAACAGGTTCACTTGGTGATACATCAGAGAAAGAAGAGATTTCTTGT
>NZ_JACSWA010000608.1 GCF_016888125.1 Spirulina sp. CCY15215 | reverse complement strand
AACGTAGCGATTTAACGCTTAGACTGGTCAGGTTGGAGATGAGGATTCCCTCAAGCTCCCGCTAGAAAGCTCAAGCGTTTAGCGGTGAGTTCCTGACGCTAGGGTCTCCTTCTCTATATGTTTCGATAGACGATCGTTGGCGATCGATAGTTCGCCCCCCTTGGTGATGTGATTGCTTGTTTTAGTCTTAGGTATTGCTATACCTTCCCTCTGCTGCTTTGTGAATTAATGTAACTTGTTATTGACAAAACTGTCAAGGGCTGATCCTGAATTTAATTAATGTTGCAAAACTTAAATTAAATTCCCTTAACTTGAGGAAAAATGGCGGAAAAATGGAAACAATCTATACAGAACAGAGGTTTAAGCCGCGATCGCCAAACCCAGAACCAAAAGATTTATGAGAACGATCGAGGCAGACTGTAAAGTAAAGACAGGCAGAATCGCACTCAAAATGCAGCATTTGGGTAGATTGTCTGAAAGGAAGATGATGATAAAATGCCCCTAAGACAACTTTAGCCTTGGAATAACAAACAAATTAATGATGAAGCGAGCGAGTCAAAGATTAATGCTATCGGTTGCATGAGCAACCCCAGACCCAATAAAAAATAACCAATAACAAAAGAACAAATCAAGGAGTATTTATGCGTGCAGTGCTAATGGCAGGGGGTTCGGGAACGCGACTTCGCCCCTTGACCTGCGACCTTCCCAAACCAATGGTTCCCATTCTCAACCGACCGATCGCAGAACATATCGTGAATCTGCTTAAACGCAATGACATTACCGAAGTAATCGCCACACTCCACTATCTCCCGGATGTCATGCGAGACTACTTTCAAGATGGCCACGATTTTGGCGTGCAGATGACCTATGCAGTTGAGGAAGATCAACCCTTGGGGACTGCTGGCTGTGTCAAAAATATTGCCGAACTATTAGACGATACTTTCTTAGTCATTAGTGGAGACAGCATTACCGATTTTGATTTAAAAGCCGCGATCGCCTTTCATAAAGAAAAGCAAGCCAAAGCGACCCTAATTTTAACCCGAGTTCCCAATCCCGTAGAATTTGGCGTAGTCATTACCGATCAAGAGGATCGGATTATTCGTTTCCTCGAAAAACCCTCCAGCAGCGAAATTTTCTCCGATACCGTCAACACCGGAACCTATATCCTCGAACCGGAAGTTTTAGGCTATCTACCCGAAAACGAAGAATCTGACTTTTCTACAGACCTCTTTCCCTTACTCCTCGCCAAAGGAGAACCCATGTATGGTTATATTGCCGATGCCTATTGGTGCGATGTCGGCCACCTCGATGCCTATCGAGAGTCTCAGTACGACGGTTTGGAGAAGAAAGTCAAACTCGACTTTGCCTATCCAGAGGTAGAACCCGGTCTCTGGTTGGGTTCCGACACCTATATCGATCCTTCCGCGAAAATTGATCGCCCAGTTCTAATTGGTAACAATTGCCGCATCGGACCGAGAGTTCATATCGAAGCGGGAACCGTCCTAGGGGATAATATTACCATCGGTGCCGATGCCAACCTCAAGCGCCCGATCGTGGCCAATGGGGCGATCGTCGGCGACGAAGCACATTTACGCGCCTGCGTGATTTCTCGGGGAACTCGGGTTGATCGCCGCGCCCACATTCTTGAAGGTGCCGTGGTGGGTTTCCTCTCCACCGTGGGAGAAGAGGCGCAAATCAGTCCTGGTGTCAGGGTTTGGCCGAGTAAAAAAATCGAATCAGGAGCAATTTTAAATATCAACTTGATCTGGGGGAATATGGCACAACGCAATCTCTTCGGTCAACAAGGTGTTTCCGGTTTGGCCAATATTGACATTACACCAGAATTTGCCGTTAAACTCGGTGCCGCTTATGCCTCGACCCTCAAACCGGGGGTAATGGTAACAGTTTCGAGGGATCAACGTCCGATTTCTCGCATGGTCAGTCGCTCTTTAATTGCTGGAATCATGTCTTCTGGGGTAGGAATTCAAAACTTAGAATCAACCGCTATTCCCCTCGCCAGAACTGTCATTTCCACCCTTGCTGTTGTTGGTGGGGTTCACGTTCGCTTACATCCTAACCGTCCTGACTCCATTTTAATCGAATTTTTCGATCGCCAAGGCATTAATATTACCAAAGCCAAAGAAAAGAAAATCGAAGGGTCTTACTTTAAAGAAGACTTGCGACGAGTGGCGATCGCGGATATTGGCACCATGACTTACCTCACTCAAACCCTTGATATCTATACTGAGAGTTTTGAGACTCACCTCAACGTCGAAGCTGTCCGCAACTCTCGCGCCAAAGTCGTGATCGATTACGGTTATGCGGTTTCTGGGGCAATTTTACCGCGCCTCTTGGCTAAATTTGGTTGCGATGCCGTCGTTCTTAACGCCAGCTTAAGTCAAATCGCCATTTCCAATGACGAACGAGAAGGACTACTGGTGCAGTTAGGTCACGTGGTAGAAGCCCTGAAAGCCAATTTAGGGGTGCAAGTATCCGCCAATGGAGAACAGTTGATTTTAGTCGATGAAGCTGGTTTATCCATTCGGGGGGAAATGCTGACGGCTTTAATGGTGAATATGATGATGACCGCCCATCCCAGAAGTTCCGTCGTGGTTCCGGTTCATGCTTCCAGCGCCGTAGAACAAATTGCCCGTCGTCACGATGGTCGAGTCATTCGCACTAAAGTTAATCCCACGGCGTTAATGGAAGCCTCGCAAACCGATAGTAGTGTGGTTTTGGGCGGGAGTGGGGAAATGGGCTTTATTTTCCCCCAACTGCACCCTGGTTTTGATGCCATGTTCTGTGTCGCTAAACTGATCGAAATGCTAACCATCCAAGAACGCTCTTTAGCACAGATTCGCAGCGAATTACCTCGAGTTTGCCATAAAAGTTATACTATGCGCTGTCCTTGGACGGTAAAAGGGTCTCTGATGCGACAATTAGTGGAAACCCATCCGGCGGAAAATTTGGAACTCATTGACGGTGTAAAAATTGTTAATCGTCAAAATGACAATTGGGTGCTAATCTTGCCGGATGCGGGGGAACCATTGGTACATATTTTTGCCAATAGCGACGATCGCGATTGGGTCGATCACTCCCTCATGGATTACCGTCAGCGCGTTCAAGATTTCATCGATCAAGAACAGGGACTGGAATCGGTAAATTGAGGAACAATTGTTCTAGACTAGAATTAGAAACTGAGTAGACAAGAGAGTTTAGTTATGAATAGCTGTACTTTAATGGCTGAGATTGTTGAATCTCCTCAACTGCGGCGAACTCCAGACGATACCCCCGTCGCGAATATGCTAGTACGATTTGATGGCTTGCGAGATAATGACCCGCCAGCTATGCTCAGGGTAACGGGATGGCGGAATTTAGCGGAAGAAATCAGTGCTAATTATCGAGCCGGCGATCGTGTCATCATCATTGGTAGCCTGAAAATGGATCGCGTTGATGTGGAAAAACAAGGAGTTCGCTACAAAGAAACAAGGGCAGAATTGAACCTTTCCCGTATTTACAAGCAAACGGGAGAATTTAGCGAAACTCAGGTTGAATCCGTTGTTCCTTCTGTGGCTGCAACTCCTGTAGCAGTTTCATCTCCCGCACCGACTAGCAATTTAGGGAATGTCGTTCCCATCGGCAATTATAATCGTGCTACGAGTTCTAGCGATTTTGAATCCGAAACCAGTTCTGGGGAATCTTCAACACCGGAAGATGAGGCAGATTTGGACGATATTCCCTTTTAGATCAGGGAATATTTTTCGATTTCTCTCAAACTCGAAAATCTTAAATAACTCAACTTGCCAGTTATTGATTCGATCCCCCCTCAGCTTGTCTTGATAAGGGGGGAGAATCCAAAAGTTCCCCGTTTTAAAGATTTAAAGTATAGGCGATCGCATTTTCCATTCTCAGATACTTGGGATGAGATGCGATCGCGCTATTTTTTAGCTGGAGTAAGATAGATTGGAGAGTTAGAGAATTATTATGAATGAGCCAGT
The DNA here is from genome assembly GCF_016888125.1 of Spirulina sp. CCY15215. Taxonomy (GTDB): domain Bacteria; phylum Cyanobacteriota; class Cyanobacteriia; order Cyanobacteriales; family Spirulinaceae; genus CCY15215. The sequence continues at coordinate 32,696 of NZ_JACSWA010000608.1, read as the reverse complement.
ACGATATATAACAAATGAGGAAGGCGATCGCGTTCAGGAGAAGGCGAGATTTTGTTATAATTCAATTGACTTACCAGTGGGATTGAAAAAATTATGAGTTCCCTTAAAGAAAGAATTGAGGAAAAATTAGATTTTCTGCCCGAAACCGAACTTGATGAAGTTTTAAATTTTGTTGAGTTTTTAATTAAGCGTAAAAGTAGCGATCGCTCCTACTCTCAAGAAAGTCCTGTATTAGCGATTGCAGGGAATTTACCGCTCGATCCGCTTACATCTGAAGAAATTGAAACTGAGTTATACGAACAAAATATTCAGCACAATAACCCTAAAAATCATACGAGTCAATTATCACCCCAATGGAAAAAATGGCTGGCAGAAGTTGAAAAACTTGAAGTTGTCAGCGATCGCGCACAATCTGTAGTTGACTGATATGACTTTATATTGGGTTGGTTGTGGGTTAAGGGGAGAGTGATGCCAGCAAAGGATATCTACCACGATGCGGTAAAAAATGCGTTGGTTAAAGATGGATGGGAGATCGCCAACGATCCTTTGCGTTTAACATGGGGAGTGAGAGAATTTTTTGTTGATTTGGGGGTGAGTCGGTTAATCGCTGCTCAGAAAGCAGAAGAAACGATCGCGATTGAAATTAAGGGTTTTACCAGTCGTTCGGCGATCGCGGATTTGGAGCAGGCATTAGGGCAATATTTACTGTATCGAGCAGTTTTGGAGGAAATTAGGGTGAATTATTCGCTCTATCTAGCGGTTCGCAAGGCTACCTATCAAGGAATTTTTGCTGAACCGATTGGCAGTTTAATTATTGAGAAATATCGGTTAAATCTATTGGTTTTTGATGCTAAAAAGGAGGAAATTTTACAATGGATTCCCTAAAAGATGTTCGAGAAGTTTTAGAGAAAACTCTTGAGGAATATACAAAGATTCCCTATGCTTACGGGGATTTAAAATGTCGTTTAATTATTAGCAAGGATGGGAATAATTTTTTGCTTATTACTCAGGGATGGGAGGGAGATGTACAAGTACATGGCTGTTTGGTTCATGCAGAGGCGATCGCGGACAAAATCTGGATTCATCGGGACGGGTTAGAAGATGGCATTGCTGACGATTTATTGCGATCGGGCATTCCCAAGGATAAGATTGTTTTGGCGTTTCATCCCCCAGAGGTGCGTCCTCATACTGGATTTGCTGTAGAGTAGGGAGGTTAAGTTATGAATGAGCCAATACGATATATCACGAACGAGCAAGGCGATCGGGTTGGGGTAGTGTTAGATTTAGCCACCTATCAACGATTGACCAATGCTCCCAGACACGATCCCGAATGTTTGCTGAATTTGAGTTTAGCAGAACTGGAAGCACTGTCTGAGAGTAAACTTGCTCCTACTAAACAAGAAAATTTGAGCGCATTACTGGAGAAAAATAAGGATTCTCAACTTTCTTCGGAAGAAAACACCCTGTTAGATTTATTGTTAGAACAAGTAGATAATTTAACCATTCTGAAGACAAGAGCAAGATATACTTTAGAACATTTTAACCCTTCGGAGAGCTTGGAGTGAGTGCTTATATTCCAGTTGAGTTAAAACGCAAGGTGCGCGATCGCTTTCAAAACTGTTGCGCTTATTGTCGCACGGCTGAATTATTAAGTGCTGCAATTTTCGAGTTCGAGCATATTATTCCACTTTCAGCAGGAGGTGAAACGGTTTTTAAAAACCTTTTTTCCTTTTTTGGATACTTGGGATGAGATGCGATCGCTGGTCAAAATTTCTTTATATGTTAAGAATACTTATAAAATCGCACCAAACAATTCAAGAAGTTTTGATTTAGTATAAATAGGTAAGTCGAGATAAGAATTTAGATTGTTTATATTAGATGGAACAAATAAACTTAAGCCCATACTATTCAGAGCTATCTCGTTGGGATTTTGCATTTTAAGTACCGAACTATTAAGCAAATCAACAAATTCAAGATATTTTGCTTGGTCTGCTTCAGCAATATTGGTTAATTCGTTGAAAAAATCTATGATGTCTACATATCTTGATCCGAAATATATATTGTTAGAGTTCAATGTTTGCAAACGTAAATTGTTTTCGGATTCTAGAATAGAATCAATTAACCGATTCATTGATTCTATAACTTTCAAAAGATTTTCGTTGCGTGTAACAATATAAGTTGAGTACATATCACTTCTTTCAAATTCTGCAATTTTCCGTGCAACATATTCTCCATCTACATCAGGATTTTGTCCTATCAATTGGAATAGAGATTCGTAGTAATAATTAGGTGCCCCTAAGATTACTGGAGAAGATAATGTGTACTTAGCTACATCACATAATGTGTGATGTACTTCTAATGTTCCTTTGTTGCAATTTTGAAAGAAAAATAGTTCTATTCGATCGTGAATTTTACGATTAAAATCTTCAATTACTTTTTTTACGTCTTTTATATTCATCCATTGAGTTTGATTCGAGTTAGAATCAGGATTATCATCAGGACTAATTTCATCTAATTTTCCGCCATGTCCAACTATTACAATTCCCCATTTTTTTGCACTGAACTGAGAATACGCCCAGTCAAGATATTCCGCAAAAATATCGGCATCTGAACTGTCAGTAGCGTTTATATCTTCAACTTTCACGTCTCCATTTTTAATTATTCTTCTAGAAAGATTATCTGAATCTAAAAAATCTGATTCTACTCCTACTAAGAGATTGTTGGTTTGAACTCCTCTAGAAATCATGTCTATGATAGGTTGACCAAAACGAGATAAGTTATTGTCATAGGGCATCCAGTATAGAAAAACCCAATCATAGTGATTTTTGTCTTTAATCTTGTTAGCTTCTCTAGCTTTAACAGATTTTCGATTGAGAAATGTTAAATTAGACAAACAAATAGCACTACTCAAAAATCCATATTGAATTAATCTACGTCTTTTCATCTCAAGTTCCTCATGTGAGTTAATATGTAAACTCGATTATAGCATCAAAAAAATCGCCCCTGCCTTTTACCTCTGCCCCAACCTGCCTAAAACTGCCTTCCTCTATCTGGTCAAACTCCCACCCCGCAACCATCATAGGACTTGTGAGTTTGCGCTACAACAAGCAAAACTCACCCTCTCTGTTTGTTTCGGGAGGAAATCATGACTATTACCTACGAAAAAGGACTGCAAACCCCACGTTTGCAAGGACTGACCACCGCAGAAGCCAACGAGAATCGCCACAAACACAGCAGCAATATCCTCACGCCCCCAGAAAGAGATTCTTGGTGGAAATTGTACCTCGAAAAATACGAAGATCCGATTATTCGCATTCTCGTTGTTGCGGCAGTTATTTCTATTGCGATCGGCGTTATCAACGGACAATATATTGAAGGAATTGGCATTATCGTCGCCATTCTTTTAGCCACCACCGTCGCCTTTATCAACGAATATAAAGCGAACCAAGAATTCGACATTCTCAACCAAGTTAATAACGAAACTCCCGTTAAAGTGGTGCGGAATGGCAAATTTACCACCGTTCCCAAAAAAGATATCGTCGTCGGCGATATTGTTTGGTTAGAAACAGGGGATGAAATTCCCGCCGATGGACAGATTTTGAACAGTGTTTCCTTGCAAGTTAATGAAGCAAGTTTAACTGGAGAAAGCAAACCAGTTGCTAAATTTGCCAGCACAGAAAACAATGAATTCGAGACAGCTTATACCCCTTCTATTGTCCTACGCGGCACCACATAAGCTGTTACGCATTTAAACCACCGATTCTACGGGCTGAACCCTTTGGCCTGCTTAGATCGAGGCAAACATTTGAATGATTAACAGCTTATCGTTACAGCTTACGAACTCTCTCTCTTTTTCACTACGTTCGTCATGCTGCAATTCTGGAACTTATTTAATGCCAAATGCTTCGGATTAAAAGAGTCAGCTTTTGCCAGCTTGGGTGAAAATAAAGGATTCTTGGCAATTGCCGCGATCATCTTTTTTGGACAAATCTTGATGGTACAATTTGGGGGGGATTTCTTCCGCACTGTTCCTCTTTCCCTAACAGATTGGGTAACGATTATCGGTGGCACATCTATTGTTCTCTGGATTGGTGAAATTATGCGATCGCTGGCTCGAATGAAAGCAAAACGAGTATAATGATTAGGGTGGGCAATGCCCGCCCTATTTTTTTTGGATGCTTAATCTATGTCAGCTAAGGAGGAAATTGTGCAATGGAAAAAATAGAAAGATATCGGAAATATATTCTCAAACTTCTCAGCGATCGCGCTAAGTTTGGTTCATCTTACGAAGAGATTGAAATTCAAACTATTTTTGATATAGAACGCGATCATTATCAATTAGTTCATACAGGTTGGCGAAACCAAAGAAGATTTTATGGCTGTTTTCTCCATGTAGATATCAAAGATGGTAAAATTTGGATTCAACATGATGGAACAGAAATTGCGATCGCCGATGAATTAGTATCTTTAGGTGTACCTAAAGAGGATATTGTTTTAGCATTTCACGATCCCTATATCAGGCAATTTACAGGTTTTGCTGTTGGATAAAGCCGATATAATAGTTCGCGATCTACCCATTATTTGGAAAGAGTACGATCGCATTTTTGCGCGTTTGTTATATCTAGACATTAAAAATAGTAAAATTTAGGTACGACAAGAGTTTACCGATCGCAAGTTTGCTAGGCTGAGAAAAGAACGCTTAATCTAGTCCGTTTTTTAGCTCCTAACGTCTCCGTCTTGCATCCCTGCTTTTACCCATCCTATGAGCTATTGCTTGAATCCAGAGTGTCAAAACCCCGAAAATGAACGAAATCTCGATTTTTGTCAGAGTTGTGGTGGGACAATTTTACTACGAGATCGCTATCGGGCGATTAAACCCATCGGTTCCGGGAGTTTTGGAAAGACATTTCTGGCGATCGATGAAGATAAACCCTCGAAACCGTCTTGCGTCATCAAACAATTTTTTCCCCAAGCGCGAGATCCTGAAACCTTAAGCAAAGCCTCGGAATTATTTGCTCGAGAAGCATTACGTTTGGATGAGTTGGGAGTTCATCCCCAAATTCCCAATTTATTCGCTTATTTTGCCCAAGAAGAACAACAATATCTCGTCCAAGAATTTATTGAAGGAGAAGATTTAAAAGCTGTTTTAACAATAGATGGGGTATTTAACGAAATACAAATTCGGAGCTTTCTTAATAGTTTACTCTCTATCTTGAAATTTATTCATCAACATAAAGTCATTCATCGAGATATTAAGTTAGAAAATATTATTCGGCGCACAGATGGAGAATTAGTGTTAGTTGATTTTGGCGCAGCTACAGCCAATAGTGCCACAGCATTAACTGGAACCGGTACTGTTATTGGTACGATGGGTTATGCTCCCCCGGAACAAATTTTAGGTAGACCCATCTATGCAAGCGATATTTATAGTTTGGGGGTAACTTGTTTGTGTTTGTTAACGGGGATGAATCCTTTTGATATTTATGATGCTGAAGAGGAAATTTGGATTTGGCGCGATCGCACCCCTGCAACGGTAAGCGCTGAGTTAGGCTATATTCTCGATAAAATGGTCGAAAGTACCCGCAGACAGCGCTACAAGTCAGCAGATGAGATTTTACAAGACTTGAATCCTGTCCCAGAGGATCCCACAATTCCTGTTAGTCCGCCCCAAGATACGTCCCTCGAAGTTCTTACAAAAACTACTTGGAAAAAGTCTCAAAATTTAACTGGTCACAAACATCACATTTATTCTCTCGCTTTTAATCCTACCGGAAAAATGTTAGCGAGTGGCAGTAGAGATGGCACGATTAAATTATGGTCTCTATCAACGCGCAAACTCTTGCAAACCTTGACGGGACACTCAACTTGGGTTAATACTGTGGCCTTCGATCGCACGGGACAGGTATTAGCTAGTGGAAGCGGTGACAAAACCATAAAATTATGGTCGATCCGCACGGGACAACTTCTAGAAACTCTTTCCGGCTATTCTAGTTCCGTGGATTCTGTGGATTTTAGTGCCAATGGACGCATTTTAATCAGTACTGGCGATCGCAAAACCGTTATGGTGCGATCGACCAAGACGGGTAAGGTGTTGCAAGTGTTGATGGGACATAGAGAATATGTGAATTGTGTCGCTTTTAGTCCGGTGGGTAATATTGCAGCTAGTGCCAGTTGTGATAAAACGGCGAGACTCTGGAATGTGAAAACTGGGGAATTATTACATACTTTAGTGGGTCATGAAGGTTGGTTGAATACAGTGGCCTTTAGTCCCGATGGCGAACTGCTTGCCAGTGGTAGTGTTGATAGAACGATCGCCTTGTGGTCCGTGCGATCGGGGCAGATGTTACAAAGATTATCAGGGCATTTAAGTAAAGTCTACGCCTTGGTATTTAGTGCCGAAGGAAATTTGCTGGCCAGTGGTGGAGGAGATGGTTTAAAACTATGGTCAGTTAAAACAGGGGAAGAGATATCTGGTCTGGGGTATGATTCGGAGGAACTTTACACAGTGGCATTTAGTCCGGAGGGAAATATTTTGGCCACAGGTGGGAAAAAAACTATTTCTTTATGGGAGAAATAAACCAGAGCAAATTTTCGATAGAGTTCTTTTTTAAGTTTACAAATCATGGCCAAAAAGTTTAAAAGTCTTGACAAATATTTGCTTTTAACTTTTGACTTTTGGCTTTTAACCTGCATAAAATGTGGCTATTCAGACTGCATCCGTAAAAATAACTAAGAAAATGTCCGTTCTGTTTGCTAGAATTTACGATACGAGTGCGGAATTCGACGATCGCTATGTTCCCAAACTGGAAGGGGCGATCGCCCGTTGGGGGGGAATTATCGCACCTTCGGTGGGAAATGCGATCGTGGGTTTATTTGCGGAGGAGGTGGATAAATCCTTGGAAGCATCTCTCTCCATGCTGGAATGTTTTGCCGGCAGCCAGTATGCTAAAGGGAGTACCCTACACAAGAAAATAGGAATTGGCATCGATACGGGAACGCTTCTTTCTAAAACAGATAATGGAGGAGATGTTGCCCATTTACCCTATATTGTCAAAGATACCCAATATATTGCCGCACGGGTTGAAGCCCTAACGCAAGTATATGAAACCCCTTTATTGATTACCCATCGCACTTTTTTGCAACTCTCCCAGACCGAAGGATATCATATTCGTTTGATCCATCGCTTTGAGGCTGAAAATCAAAGGGATCCGATCTCGGTATTTGAAGTTTTTAATGGCGATCCGATCGCAATTCAAACAGCAAAACTAGAAACTAAAACCCAGTTTGAACAAGGATTATTTTTATATTTTATGGGTTTTGTTGAAGAAGCAGAACACTTGTTTGAAGAGTGTTTGGAAATTAATCAAAGCGATCGCGTTGTTCAACTTTATTACGAACGCTGTCAAGCTAGTGTATTACGGGTGATCGGGACGGTTTAAGGGGTGAGATGGGTATCACTGGCTAAATTTCTACGATCGCGATCGCGGAATGTAGGGGTAGGCGATCGCACCAATTTGAGATTAACTTCACAATCGATCCAGATGGCGATCGTATCTTATTAGAGAAAAAACGCCGATACTGAAGGTGTGGAAAGCAAAAGTTTTCTCATCCTATACGAAAACCCCGCAAACGTCAACGGAGATTAGCCGCAATGAATAACAATAGCACTATCCGCCATCTTTTCCAAACTAGCATCCTCTCTTTAGCTGGGGTTGCACTTCTGACCCAAACAGCTTCCGCTAGTGAAATCAACGCGAAAACAGGCAATTCTGAGGACTTGCAAGGGGTTGTCGCTTGTAATGTCGCCCAAAATCCGTGGTTATCTGTTGCTCCTCTGGGCGAACTTCCTTGCGAGTTAACCGTTGGTGGTCCCATTGAGGCGATCGCAGTTGGTTTAGAGCATGGGATTATGCAACTCAATGATACAGCCAAAACAGAAATTATTTATACTCGTTATCGCCAAGACTATCCCAATGCTTTAGTGGTCGGCGATCGCTAAAGTAACCTCGGTGTTGGAAAAGCGATCGCGTCCCTAAAACCCTAAATATATAACTTTCAAAAGAAGATATCATTCCTACAAATAAATTTCTTGTCCTTGTTCAGTAAAACGAACATCGCGGATATTCCATTGTAAATTTTGGGTGAGGGTTTGACGCAAACCCCCAAATAAACCAAAGGTTTCGCAGGGAGACAAAGAAGCAAAATGACGCGGACTATCCGCAGCAAGGCGTATATCTACCGTTGCAACCCCATTATTAACCTGGACTCGATAACCTGCAAGGGAAAAATCGCCATTGTTAAGACCTTCGATGGTTTTGGCGATCGCCGTTTCTAAAGACTTTTCTTGGGGTATTGAAACCTGTTGAGGAACTAGAGTCAGACATTGGCGATCGGGGGAGAAAATCTGCACAGAAACGGCATTCGTTGCCTGTTTGGTTTGAATCGTAATCTCCGCCGGTAAACTGGGAGTTGGGGGAATCGTAATCGTTTGCGGTTGCGTCGAGGCTGCGATGGAAATTGTAACAGGTTTTTCCTCGGCTGCGCTAAAATACTCCGCATTGGAGACTCCGTAACCCCCAAGGGCGATCGCCGTAATGCCAAAGAAAAGAGAAAAAATTTGTGTTTGACGTTGCATAGAAACCTCCCCCAAGTTGATAATGTAAACTGTTGCTTATTCTTGTTAAATATTGTTTTCAAGGGAGCAAGGGCAAAATCGGGAAATTTTGTGACAGATAAGTAATCGGTCATAAGTAATAAGTAATGACAATTAATCAATGAATCAATCTTGGACTCGCCACCATATCCTTTCTCTCGCCAATTTCAGCGAGGTGGAATATGATACAGTGCTACAAACCGCCTCCAGTTTTCGCGAAGTTCTCTCTCATGGCACAAAAAAAGTACCGCCATTACAAGGACAAGTTGTAGCCAATTTATTTTTTGAACCTTCGACTCGCACACGCAGCAGTTTCGAGTTATCCGCAAAACGCCTCTCCGCAGATATTCTTAATTTTACCCCTGGAAGTTCTTCTTTAAGCAAAGGAGAGACAATTTTAGATACAGCTAAAACCTATTTAGCAATGGGTGCTGATATTATGGTGATTCGTCACAAACAAGCTGGAGTCCCTGCTGCGATCGCCCGAGAAATGGATCGTTTACAAACAGGAGTTAGCATTTTAAATGCCGGAGACGGACAACACGAACATCCTTCTCAAGCATTGTTAGATTTATTTACAATTTGCTCATTTTTGGATAGCGATCGCCCGCGTTTGGAGGTATTAAAAGGCAAAAAAATCGCCATCGTTGGGGATATTTTACATTCTCGGGTAGCGCGATCGAATATTTGGAGTTTGAGTGCAGCAGGAGTCGATTTACATTTAGCCGGACCGCCGACATTACTCCCAGAATATTTCGCTGATATGGGTAATGTTACCTTACATTGGCATCTCGAACCTGCCCTACAAGATGCAGATTTTGTGATGACCTTACGCTTGCAAAAAGAACGCATGACTAGCAATCTCCTACCGAGTTTGCGAGAATATCATCAACGCTATGGCATTACCCGCGATCGCCTCAAAATCTGTCATCCTGATGTGGGTATTCTGCATCCGGGTCCTGTCAATCGTGGGGTAGAATTAAGCTCGGATTTAATGGACGATCCGCGCTTAAGTTTGATTTCTCAACAAGTGACCAGTGGGGTTGCCATTCGTATGGCCTTATTATATTTATTGGGAACGAGAAAATGATGGAAACAACTGCGGAATATTGCTGTGCTTTTTGCGGTGAAATTAGTTCAACTTTTGTAGATCTGAGTGGAGGTTATACTCAATCTTATGTAGAAGATTGTCAGGTTTGCTGTCGTCCCAATCTTCTTTATATTCGTATAGATGAAGATACTTTAGATGTTGCGATCGAGACGGATTTTCAGGAATAAACTTATTCTAGGATAGTGCATTTTTGAACTTTGCCTTTGCCCAAAATTCTCAAACCTATTCTCAAACCTAGCGAAGAATTATAGATATGCAAACCCTAATTATTGATAATTATGACTCTTATACTTTTAATCTTTATCAAATGTTGGCAGAAATCAACGAGAAACCGCCGATCGTTATTCGTAACGATCGCCTCTCCTGGCCAGATTTACAAGATCTATTAAATACAATTGATAATATTGTCATTTCTCCCGGTCCGGGTCATCCGAAAAATGAGCGGGACTTTGGCATTTGTCAACAGATTCTCAAAAAGATTAAAATCCCTCTACTCGGTGTTTGTCTCGGACATCAAGGTATCGGTTATATTTTTGGAGGAAGAGTTATTCCTGCACCAGAAGTTCGTCACGGTCGCTTGAGTAAAGTTTACCACAATTCCTCGACTTTATTTAAAGGAATTCCAGAACAGTTTTCCGTTGTCCGTTACCATTCTTTAATTGTTGATGCTGAGACTTTACCGGAATGTTTAGAGGTGACAGCATGGACGGAAGATCGTCTGATTATGGGGTTAAAACATCGCCAACTTCCCTTTTGGGGAGTTCAGTTTCATCCCGAATCAATTTGTACAGAATATGGCGATCGCTTGCTCAAAAATTTTAGAGAGATTACACAACAATTTCAGCAAAAAAACACTACAATTACCGGTTTAAATGCCCTCAATCGAAGTAATTCAGTAAAACATTTTAGTGTTATTCCAGAGGGAGGCGATCGCCCCTCAGAATCGCGATCGCCAACACCAAGATATTCTTTAAAAGTATTTACAAAAAAACTAGATATTTATACCAATCCAGAACAGGTATTTATTCATCTTTTTGGTCAAACAATAAATTCGTTTTGGCTAGATAGCAGTCAAATTGATCCCATAAGTTCTCGATTCTCCTACATAGGGGATGCGGGAGGCAAAAATAGTTTACTCGTAGAATATGAAACACAAAATCAATCCCTCACCCTGAGCCAATGGGACCGTAAAACCCACAAAAAACAAAGTATTTTTAATTATCTTCAAGAAGAATTGGAGCGTCGTTATTGTCCTGCTGATGACCTTCCTTTTGATTTCAATTGTGGTTTTGTCGGTTATTTTGGCTATGAACTCAAAGCAGAGTGCGGTTCGCAATTTATTCATCCTTCCCCCTTACCAGATGCTACTTTTATTTTTGCCGATCGCCTACTCATTTTCGATCATTTAGAGCAAGTTACTTATCTACTTTATTTAGATATTCCAGAAAATCACTCTCAAGCGGATCTTTGGTTTGAGGAAATGGCAGCGAAATTGCGATCGCTTCCTCCACTTATTCCCCTCAAAGCTGTAGAAAATAAAACCCCGATCGCCTTCCGTTTAGGGCGATCGCGACAAACCTATATTCAGGATATTAAATATTGCTTGCAAGAGATTCAAGCAGGAGAAAGTTATGAGATTTGTTTGACCAACCAAATTAAGACAGAAGCAACTCCCGATCCCCTAACATTCTATCGAACTCTGCGCCAAAAAAACCCCGCACCTTATGCCGCTTTTTTTCGCTTTCAGGAGTTTTCTATTGCTTGTTCCTCCCCAGAAAGATTTCTCAAAATTGATCGCCAAGGTTGGGTAGAAACTAAACCAATTAAAGGCACAATGCAGCGAGGAGAAAGCCCTGAAGAAGATGCAAAACTGCGAGAAGAATTAGGCAATAGTGAAAAAGATCGTGCCGAAAATCTCATGGTTTTAGATTTATTGCGGAACGATCTGGGGCAAACTTGTGAAATAGGAACTATTAGCGTGCCAAACTTAATGGAAATCGAAACTTATGCGACAGTTCATCAATTAGTCAGTACCATTCGCGGTCATTTGCGTTCAGACTTAACAGCAATTGATTGCATTAAATCTGCTTTTCCAGGAGGATCAATGACCGGTGCGCCAAAAATAAGAACGATGGAAATTATCGATCGCCTTGAAGGAGAATCTCGCGGTATTTATTCTGGAGTCATTGGCTTTTTAGGGCTGAATGGAACAGCAGAATTTAATATTGTTATTCGCACAGCAATTCTCACAGAAAAAGGAACATCGATCGGTATAGGAGGTGGTATTATTGCCCTCTCAGAACCAGAAATTGAGTTTCAAGAAGCGTTATTAAAAGCGAAGGCACTACTGGAAGCCCTAAAATCAACAGTCTATGGAGAACTCAACTCAATTATGCTCTTGTTCTTGCAAATTATGGGTACTAATTTAATTTATATTTTAGATAACTTGAAACAACTCGAAAGGAGTCAACAAAAATGGAAAATGATTTAGAGGCGATCGATATTTTAATTTTATCTAATGGACCAGGAGAAATTGCCACTTGGGTCCGTCCTGTTGTGCAAGCATTACGAGAACAATTAGGAGAAGATCGCAACCGAGTCAGAATTTCAGTAATTTTGTCTCCTTGTCCTCACTCTACGGGAAGAGAAACGGAAATTGTGCGATCGTATCCACAGGTCGATCGCGTCCAATCTTCAGAACATTTTTGGCAGTTTTTGTTGTGGGGAAAAACCGCCGAAAATTGGCATTGGCATAAACAAGGGGTTGTTCTATTTTTAGGAGGCGATCGCATTTTTCCGGTGATTATTGGCAAGCGTTTAAACTATCGCATTGTTGTTTATGCCGAGTGGTCTATTCAGTGGGAAAGATGGGTCGATCGCTTTGGGGTGATGAAACAGGAAGTCTGCGATCGCGTCCCTCAAAAATATCAACATAAATGCAGTGTTGTCGGAGATTTAATGATTGATATTTCTCCAATAAAAATCCAGAATAATGAAGAATTAATTGGATTAATGCCAGGATCGAAAGCAATGAAACTGACGCAGGGATTACCTTTAATGTGTGGAATTGCCGAAAGTCTCCATCGCCTTCGCCCTCAAATTCGCTTTGTTCTTCCCGTTGCACCTACTCTCACCTTAAAAGAACTCGCAAAGTTTGGCGATCGCGCTTTCAACCCTGTTATTGCTAAAATAGGTAATGTTGCCGCAGAGTTAGTTTTTAGGGAAAATAACCAGCCTTATTTGAGAACCTCTGGGGGAGTTGAAATCGAACTTTGGCAGCCTTTCCCTGCCCACGAAATACTCTCTCAATGCAGATTGTGCGCCACAACCATAGGTGCAAACACAGCGCAATTAACTGCCCTGGGCGTGCCAATGTTAGTGTTGTTACCGACACAACAATTTGACGCAATGCGGGCATGGGATGGCGTACCAGGAATATTAGCCAATTTACCCTTATTGGGAACGCCTTTTACTTATACAATTAATTGGCTCATGCGATATTACGTTTTTAGGATCAATAAATTGTTTGCTTGGCCGAATATTTGGGCAAAACGAGAAATTGTTCCTGAAATCATTGGAGATTTAGAACCCAATGAGATTGCAAAAATCATGTTAGATTGGTTGGAACATCCAGAAAAGTTAAAAGAGATGCAGGAAAGTTTGCAGCAAGTGCGAGGAGAAAGCGGTGCAGCCCGTAAATTAGCTGAATTAGTTGGTCAAGAAATTGCCAAACCTATTGATAATTGAGAAGCGATCGCCGATAATGGCAAGGGAGAGTCGGCGTGATGGTTGCAGGCTCGGCAACGAGCGTGAGGAAAGTCCGGGCTCCCGAAAGACCAAACTTGCTGGATAACGCCCAGTGCGAGCGATCGCGAGGAAAGTGCCACAGAAAAATACCGCCTGAAAGGGTAAGGGTGCAAAGGTGCGGTAAGAGCGCACCAGCAGTATTGAGAGGTACTGGCTCGGTAAACCCCGGTTGGGAGCAAGGTCGGAGGGTCAAGGGTTGGTCTTTTTCCCGTCCCGCATTAGGTGAACCGCTTGAGGTGTTCGGTAACGGACATCCTAGATAGATAACCATCCTAGAACAGAACCCGGCTTATGTCCGGCTCTCTTTTTTTTATAGATTCCCTGATCGAATAATATCAAAGGCAATAAATTCACTTGTTGTAGAAATTACCATATACAGGCCAAAAAAAATCACAGCCATTAAAGCTGGAGTCCAAATGAATTCCCGCGTCTTAACGTTTATCTCTGCTTTTTTCACCCGAAAAACTTTTAACCAATGTGCTGCGATCGCAAAGGCTATAATTGCAATAATGAGAGCAAGAATCCCCACCATTAACTGAGGTTCTTCTTCTTTAACTTCGGGGGGAAAAAAGGGAAAAATGCCAAAGATCAGCCCATTATTAACAATATGGGGAATCACAGCTAACCACCAACTGCCTCGGTTTTGGACACATCGCGCCAAGAGAAATGACCCTGGAATAAAAGCTAACAATTGAATTAATGTTCCGTGAACTAGGGCAAAAATAAATGAGGTTAAAAGTGCGGCATAAATTGGCGATCGCGCTTTCTCGTAAGCCCGTAAAGCAACACCGCGAAAAGCAAATTCTTCGTAGAAGGGAACGAAGATAACACCACTGATAAAAATAAAGACTTGTTCGATCGTTCCGGCTGGAGTTTCCCGTGTCAATTTTTCCAATTTGGTCAAATAGTCGGGAAAATATAGTGCGCTTAATGTCACCCAAAAGATAATTAATCCAAATGTTACTGTTAAATCTAATACAGTTAATATGAGGGCAGTTTTCCAAGAAGGAGGTGTTTTAAAGCGGGAATCTTGGAGAAAAATGCTAACAGTCTTTGGGAAAATAAACCCAAGTAAGATAAGCACGCTCAAGGATGCCAAACACTGTCCGGCTGCTCCAAAAGGCGTTGCTATTATTAACGCTGTTAGCACTAATAATAACAACATTCCAAAAAGAAAACGATTTGCAGAAATAACAGTTATCAATGATCGATGACCAATTATAAGTTATTAATTATTGAGTCAGAGAAAAAATATTTTTTCTCTGACTCGTTGCCTCTTGAAATTTAATGCAAAAAGTGACGAATTCCGGTGAGAACCATCACCAATCCTAACTCATTTGCAGCAGCAATAGAGTCCTTATCTCGCATTGAACCACCAGGTTGAATAATTGTTTTAATTCCGGCAGCAGCAGCAGCCTTCACACTATCATCAAAGGGGAAGAAACCATCACTGGCAAGACAAGCACCTTGTGTGGCTTCTCCGGCTTGTTCTAGGGCGATTTTAGCGGCACCAACACGATTCATTTGTCCTGCACCCACTCCCACGGTAACGCGATCGCGAGTAATAACAATGCCATTTGATTTAACGTGCTTGGCAACTTTCCAAGCAAACAACATTTCGGCTAATTCTGCCTCGCTGGGTTGCTTTTCTGTGACGATCGCCCAACTGTCGCGATCGTCTACAATTTCATCGGCGGCTTGTACTAAAACCCCCCCAGCAATAATTTTAGCAGTTGTCAATGCCCCTTCATTAAAGTTCGGTAGAATTAACACTCGTAATTTAGATTTTTTGCCGAGAATTGCTTTTGCTTCTGCATCGCAACCAGGGGCGACAACGCATTCTAAAAACGTTGTTTTCAATGCTTTTGCTGTAGGAACATCAATGGGTTGATTCAGGGCGACAATGCCACCAAAAGCAGAAATAGAGTCCGCATTAAATGCCTTTTCATAAGCCTCCGCTAAAGTTGCTGCGATCGCAACGCCGCAAGGATTGGTATGTTTTAAAACAGCAGCAGCAGGTTCAACTGTAAATTCCTTAATAATGCGTCTGGCTGCTTCTAAATCAACTAAATTGTTGTAACTGAGTTCTTTTCCTTGTAATTTTTCTGCCCTCGTCCAGCCTTGTTCTCCTGTTTGATACCAAGTTGCTTTTTGATGGGGATTTTCTCCATAACGCAGGGTTTGCATCGGTTCTGCAAAGAGAGAAAAAGGTGCTTCCGTTGCATTTAATTCTGCAAAATAAGTCGAGATGGCGCTATCGTAAGCTGCGGTCATCATAAACCCTTCCATCGCCCTTTTTTGGCGAAATTCTAGAGAGATTTCCCCGCTATTTTTGCGGAGTTCTTGTAGATAATCTTCGTAGCGATCGCAGTTGCATAAAACCGTTAAATGTGCATAGTTTTTTGCCGCCGCCCGCAGTAAAGTAGGACCGCCAATATCAATCTTTTCAATTGCTTCTGCAACAGTAACATCAGCTTTAGCAATAGTGTCTGCAAAAGGATAAAGATTAACCACAACTAAATCAAAAGGGCGAATTTCATTAGCTTCTAATTCTTGCAAATCTTGGGGAAGATCTCGACGTGCTAAAATTCCCCCGTGAATGCGAGGATGCAGCGTTTTCACCCTACCGCCCAAAATTTCCGGCGATCGCGTATAGTCGCTAACTTTAGTAACAGGAATACCCGCATCTTGAATCACCTTAGCGGTGCCTCCACTACTGAGGAGTTCAAAGTCAAACTCATCAACCAACTGGCGGGCAAATTCAACAATTCCAGTTTTATCAGAAACACTCAGCAGTGCTAGTTTTCCCATCAAATTTCTCTCCAATCTCGATAACCCTCGATTATTATCTCGCACATTTTTGTCAATCCTCATAAACAAAATCTAGAGATTTTCCTGACGGCGATCGCAAAAATCGACGCTGACAGCAACTTTTGCAATATTTGAGTTACCTTGTTGTAAAGATTAAAATAAAATAATGTGGAAAGAAATTGCCGCAAAAATCTCAGAAACAACAGGAGAATCCTTTGAGATTACCGCTCATCGTTCGATCGGCGGTGGCTCTATCAACCAAAGCTATTGCATTAGCGATCGCGATCGCCACTACTTCGTCAAAATTAATCAAGCCAACCAAATTGAGATGTTTGCAGCAGAATATTTGGGGTTACAGCAAATGTATGATACCCAAACTATTCGCATTCCTCAGCCCCTGTGCTGCGGCATCACGGGAGAAAATAGTTTTATTGTCATGGAATGGCTGGAATTTGGACGAGGGGATAGCCGCAGTTGGGAATTGATGGGAAAACACCTCGCCAACCTGCATCAAAGCCAAGCAAGCGATCGCTTTGGTTGGACTCGCAATAATACCATCGGTTCTACCCCCCAAATGAATCCTTGGAGTGAAAATTGGGGGCAGTTTTTTGCCGAACAGCGCATCGGCTTTCAGCTACGTCTCGCTAAACGACGCGGTGGAAAATTTCCCAATACTGAACAAGTTGTCACCAGAGTAAAAGAAATTTTAGCATCCTGGCAGCCCCAACCCTCCCTTGTTCACGGCGATCTCTGGTCAGGGAATGCAGCCTGTACCGTAGAGGGGGAACCCGTCATTTTAGATCCAGCGACATATTGGGGCGATCGCGAAGTTGATCTCGCCATGACAGAACTCTTCGGAGGCTTTCCCGCCGCCTTTTATCGCGGTTACAATCAAACCTGGCCCCTCGATCGCGGCTACGAAGGGCGCAAGTCTCTCTATAATCTTTATCACGTTCTCAACCATTTTAATTTGTTTGGTGGCGGCTACGAAGATCAGGGCAGCAAAACCATTACTAGACTTTTATCCTAAGACCGTTTGGCAAATTACCCAGAGAACCGAACTTCATCATCTCCCTAATTTTGTTATTCTTAATGCTGTTAACATCTGCGAAAACTCGAGGGGCGATCGCGAGTTGCCAGCAGATAGACAAGAAGTTCCATATTAAAACATCTTTAAGAGGAGACTGCTGTTGATGGCATCGACTGACTTCAAAGACTATTACGCCATCCTCGGGGTGAGCAAAACATCAAGTGCAGAGGAGATTAAAAAATCCTTTCGCAAACTCGCGCTTAAATATCATCCCGATCGCAACCCCGGCGATCAAAAAGCAGAAGCTCGTTTTAAAGAAATCAGTGAAGCCTACGAAGTTCTCTCCGATCCCGACAAACGCAAGAAATATGACCAATTTGGGCAATATTGGCGACAAGCCGGTACCGCGACCTCCGGTGGGGGTTTCGGACGCACTCCCGCCGATTTTGGTAATTTTGATTTTGGTCAATATGGTAGTTTTGAAGAATTTATCAACGATTTATTAGGAGGTTTGGGAGGTGGAAGCACGCGATCGCGCACTTATCGCACCACCACCACCCCAAGACCGCAAAATAACTACAGAACCTCGAGTGGATTTCAAAGCGGCTTTAACGAACAACCCCTTTCTAGCGACAAGGAAGCCAGTATTCGCCTCACTTTCTCAGAAGCCTTTCGCGGTACCCAGAAGCGTTTAAACCTAGCGGGAGAAACCATTGATGTTCGCATTCCTCCCGGTGCAAAACCCGGTAGCCGAATCAGAGTCAAAGGAAAAGGACAATTGGACAGTTTCCTACAGAAGCGAGGAGATTTATATTTGAATGTAGAACTCGAACCCCATACCTTTTTTCAATTTGAGGGTGATAATTTAACCTGTGAATTGCCTATTGCTCCTGATGAAGCGGTTTTAGGTGCATCCGTCGAAATTCCCACCCCCGACGGTGCGGTGACAATGAAGGTTCCGGCGGGCATTCGTTCCGGACAAACCTTACGTTTGCGAGGAAAGGGTTGGATTGCTGCCAAAGGTGGACGGACGGATCAAATGGTCAAAATCCTCATTGCTACGCCGAAAAATCCCAGTTCTCTAGAGCGGGAATACTATGAAAAAATTCGCAATGTTAGAAACAATAATCCTCGTTCTCACTTAAGCAATATTAAATTATAGAAATCTAAAAAATCATCTTAAAGCGATCTTTGAAAAATATCACCTAAAAAACAGTCACAGTCAAAAAATAGGTTTGAACAATGATGAACAATGATATGATACTAGCATTCTAGATTAAGGCGATCGAGGAGAGAATGATTGAGGTAGCTATTCAAGATGGAATGATTGAAGGGATTTTTCATTATCTTCAATCTATCTTTTCACTGACTTTATTTAAAATTGGAGATGTTTCGGTTTCCTTACTAACAATTTTAAGGTTTTCCGTTTCTGCTATTTTAGTTATCTTTGTTACCCGCACGGCTAGGAATTTATTAGAGAAACGAATTCTGGCTAAATTTAATCTCGATACAGGATCGAGAGCATCAATTTCGATCTTAGCCAGCTACTTGATTGGAGGTTTTGGCTTTCTGATTGTTCTGCAAACAGTGGGGCTAGATTTTTCCTCTATTACTGTTATTATCGGTGGTTTGGGAGTTGGGATTGGTTTTGGTTTACAGGATATTACCAAAAACTTTATTAGTGGGATTACAATTCTTCTGGAAAGAAAACTGAATATTGGTGATGTTGTCGAATTTGAAGAAATTCAAGGAAGAATTCAAGAAATTTCTCTCCGAACGACAACAATTAAAACCTTTTTGGGTGAAAATATTATTATTCCCAATGGTATTTTACTTGAAAATAAATTGACCAATCGCACTTCTGATAAAGAGGGAAGTTATATTTCAATTAATGTTTGTGTTGATGCAGAAAATAATCCTTTATTTGTAACTGAAATTTTACTAGAATCGGCTCATATGGATTCATCGATCTCTCAGAAACGCCCTCCACAGGTTTTTTTCAATGGTTCTGATGATGGCTTATTTGAATTCCAATTAGCAGTTTGGGTTGAGAATATTAATGATTTTAAGAAAGTAAAAAGTTCTTTAAATTATACCGTTGAATATAATTTACGGAAAGCAGAAGTTCAATTTCCTGATGATAGTGAGCGTAGAATTGTTCTCGTTTACGATCCTTTAAATGGCAAAACTGAAGAATCACAAATCAGTCTGGATGGCCAAAACACCAAACTTTATATTAGGGATTATTTGCAAAAAGTTGAATATTTTCAGAATTTTAATGAACTAGAATTAAGAAAATTGATAGAATATGGCTATCGAAAAGAATTCGCTCCTACGGAAATTTTATTCCGAGAAGGCGATCCCGGTAATGCTTTCTATGTGATTCTTTCCGGTTCGGTTGAGGTTTTTATCGAAAAACTTGATAAAACTTTAGTAACTTTAAAAGCTGGAGATTTTTTGGGGGAACTTTCCTTATTATTAGGTATTCCGAGAACCGCATCCGTAAGGATTTTAGAACAAACCACCTTATTTATTATCAATAGTCAAGGATTTAAACAAATTATTAAAGAACAGCCAAAATTGCAAGAGGAAATTATTCGACAACTCAGTACGCACCAAGAAGAACTGCAACAGCGTCAAGCGGAATTGCGGAAGATGGGTTTAGTTGATGATGAGGAAGACGATCGCAACCCCGTATCCTGGGTTCGCAACCGTTTAAACAATCTTTTTGGTACTCAAGCTGAAGAGGAACAGGAGAATCTTTATTCACAGATTGCAGTCAAGAAATCGCCAAAGAAAGTATGATTGAAACACTCCTTCAATATTTTGAATCTATTTTTTCAATTCGCCTATTTAAGTTAGGTAATACTGAATTTTCTCTGATTACAATTTTCCAGATTTCTCTGGCAGTTTTCTTGGTTTTATTTCTTTCCAGAACGACGAGATATTTATTAGAAAAGCGAATTCTAACCAGATTTAAAATTGACGCGGGAATTAGAGCTTCAATTTCTATATTAATTAGTTATTTGATGGGGGGTTTTGGTTTTATCTTCATTGTGCAAACAATGGGATTTGATTTTTCTTCTATCGTTGTGATTATTGGAGGTTTAGGGGTTGGGATTGGTTTTGGTTTACAACAAATTACCAATAATTTTATTAGTGGTATAACTATTCTCTTAGAACGGAAATTAAAAGTTGGTGACTTTATCGAATTTGAAGAAGTTCAAGGCAATATTCACGAAATTTCTTTACGCACAACGACCATTAGAACACCTCTTGGTCAAAATGTTGTTATCCCCAATGGCAGTTTAATTGAGAATAAACTCACGAATTGGACTCATGAATCTAAAAATGGAGGCTATAGTTCCATTGCTATTACTATCGAACCAGAATACAATCCTTTACTGGTAACAGAAATTCTCATTGATTCAGCTTCACGAGATCCGTTGATCTCAAATCAGCGATCGCCAAAAGTATTCTTTAATGGCTATTGCGATGGCTTTTTCCACTTCGAGTTAATTTTTTGGCTCGAAGATTTTACCCTGTTTAAAGAGGCACAAAGTTCGATCAATTATACCGTTGAATATACTTTACGACAAGCAGGGATTTACTTTCCCGATGATAATGAGCGCAAGGTTTATATGTTGGGAGACGATCCCAAAAAACATCGAGAAAATGTGCAAGGTTCAAAACTATTCCTGAGTTCGGTTCGTAAAAATAGTTCTCTTTACATTAAAGATCATCTCAAAAAGGTTGAGTATTTTCAGAACTTTAATGAACTCGAATTAAGAAGATTAATAGAATATGGCTATCGCAAAAATTTAGAGGCTTCAGAAGTGCTGTTTCGAGAAGGAGATTATGGCGATGCGTTTTATGTAATTTTATCGGGTACTGTGGAAATTTTTACTGAAAAAATGGGGAAAACTTTAGCAACGTTAAACACGGGGAGTTTCTTTGGTGAATTGTCTCTGTTGTTGGGCATTCCGCGCACGGCTTCAGTAAGGGCTTTAGAGAAAACTACGGTATTTTTTATTAATAATCAAGGCTTCAAAAGACTTTTAGAAGAACAGCCAGCCTTGCAAGAAGAAATCGTACAACAATTATGCGATCGCCGGGATGAATTAGCAAAACGTCAAAGAGAACTGCGAGAAATGGGGTTAGTAGATGACGAGGAAGACGATCGCAACCCGGTAACATGGGTTCGCAAGCGCTTAACTAAACTGTTTGGTAGTATGCCAGAAAATCGCTCTGCACTAGAAACTTCTTCTCCGTTGGAGCGATCGCCCTCAGAACCTGAAATTGATTTACCCTAAACCTAAATAATTTCGGCAAGTTCGGGAAGAATAGTTAATAGTTAAATCTTTGCGTTGCATTATAATAACAATGTCCAAACCTTCCATTTTGCAAGCGGATCGAGCCTATACATTTCGCTCTTATTTTGAATTACCCTACGAGTCGGAGGATATTCTGGCTGAGTTCGATTATAGTTTTGCTCGTAAAAGATTATCGCTACCCAAGAGCGATCGCGCTTTAGGAAAAATCAGAGAACTTCAGCAACGAATTGAAGAAACGTTACCTTTAATTCGTCTCAGTAGCGAAGCCGCACGACGAGAAACCCTCATTGCTCCCGTTCTTTTAGATATTGCACGCTATTGTCAATGTCAGTTAAGAATTGAATATCCGCTACAGGTTAATAATAGACTGAAAGGCTCTCTTGATTATTTATTGCGAAGCCGAAATCAACTCCTCGTCATTGAAGCAAAAAATGATAATTTAACGCGAGGATTTACTCAACTGTCGGTAGAACTCATTGCTTTGTCAGAGTGGGACTCGAGTTTACAATTTCTCTATGGTGCTGTTACCATTGGTGATATCTGGATTTTTGGAACTTTGGACAAAGAAGAGCGTAAAATTGAACAAGATGTGCGCTCGTTCCGGGTTCCCGATGACCTAGAAATTTTGGTGCGGACAATTGTTGGTATTTTGGAAAAAGAATGAATGGCGATCGCGAGGATCTATTAAATTTTTGTAAAGTTGTATGGCAGCAAATTCCTTGAATGTGTTAACAACGCAAGAGATAGTCAATCTCAGTGCAGATATTCTTGCTGAAGCTAAAAGCGCTGAAATGCCTCAGACTGAATTAGCAATCCTTGCTGAATCTCTCGCTCTATTTAAGTGCGATTGGGAAAGAACATTTGCTTGCTTCGGGTATAGCTACCGTGGAGAGTTGAGTTATCGAGACTTAATCATCGGTTTTCAAGAGCAGATTGCTGTTAAGTTTAAAAAATGGCTCCCGGAGTTGAGTGATGGGACAAAAGCAATTGAGGCGATCGCCTCAATCCTGTCAGTCCCTAAAACACCTCACTCAAGATCGATAAATTTGCGACTATTAGCAAGGCTTAAACTGGGAGTCAAACCGGAACTGCACTGGGATGCCCGCTATCGGGTCGCGGATACGCCTCAGAAGGAACAACTGCCCGATACCGCAAGGTTTTTAGACTTCTTTACAACCCCTAACACTCCAGAGAAAGTCTGGACTCGTCTTCCTTTAGAGTTACAGAACTTAGAAGAGTTTACTCAGACCTTACAAAAAAGTCTTGCCCTCAAACAAATTGAAGAAGATTTCCCTCTCCCAGAATTCGATCGCCCTATCTTTATTGTCTCCGCACCCAGAGCAGGCAGTACGCTTTTATTTGAGACTCTCTCTCAGTTTGCAGAACTCTGGAGTCTCGGTACGGAAAGCCATGATATTATCGAAGCAATTCCAGAACTTCATCCAGCCTATCGAGATTATTGTTCTAATCGTTTAACTGAGAAAGAGAATAATTCCTCTATTACCCTAGCATTACAAGAAGGATTTGCTCGACAATTACGCGATCGCGCTAAAACAGCATATCTTAATTTACCGATTGAGGAGCGTCCCAATAAACTGCGCTTTCTGGAGAAAACCCCCAGAAATGCCTTGCGAGTCTCCTTTCTCAAAGCAGTTTTTCCCGATGCGCTGTTTATCTTTCTTTACCGGGAACCGCGAGCCAATATTAGTAGCATGATAGAGGGATGGCGATCGCGTCGTTTTATTGCCTATCCATCCCTTCCAGGATGGCCTTATCGAGATTGGAGTTTTCTGTTGATCCCTGGATGGGAACATTTAAAGGAGTCTTCTTTGGCTGAAATTGCCGCTTATCAGTGGAAAACAACCAACGCTTGTATTATAGAAGACCTAAAGACTCTACCTCGATCTGATTGGTGTAGCATTCGTTATAACGATCTCGTTAATCACCCCAAAGAAACAATCACCAAAATCAAGGAATTTGCAGGATTATCTTGGGACGAAAAGATAGAGGCGATCGTTTCTCAATCTTTGCCCATTTCTCGTATGAGTTTTTCTCAACCATCTCCCGATAAATGGCGGAAAAATGAACAGGAAATTGCCGAAATTATGCCCTTGGTAGAACCTCTTATTAATCTGGTAGAAAGCGAAAATTTATGTTAATTTCTTACACCCACAAATTCATTTTCTTTCATGTCGCCAAAGTAGCTGGAACTAGCATCAGAGAAGCACTAAAAGACTATGCCCAAGAACCCGATAAATTCAAAATAGCTCGCCCTCCCAAAATGTTAAAAGGGAAACCTAACCCACTTTATGAAATGTGGTTTAACTCATTTTGGCACGCAAAAGCTAAAGATGCTAAAAAAGAATTATCTCCAGAAATTTATAATGATTTTTATAAGTTTGCCTTTGTTAGAAATCCTTGGAGTTGGCAAGTATCGATGTACAACTTTATGATTAAAGAAAAGATTTATGAAAATAACAGACCTTGGGTAACTTTTGAAGAATACCTAGAATGGGTCGCAATAACGAAAAAGCCCTATCCAATGGGAACTCCTAAACTACAAAAAGATAATATAACCGACACAAATGGAGAAATAATCGTTGATTTTATTGGACGATATGAAGATTTAGCACAAGATTTTCAAGCAGTTTGTAACGTTCTTAATCTTCAAGCTAGTTTACCTCATGTCAATCGATCGAGTCATACTCAAAGAGATTATCGGGAATATTACAATGAGAAAACTAGGAAATTAGTCGCAGAACAATTTGAGGAAGATATTCAATTATTTGGTTATGATTTTAATGAGGAGAGAAATTATAAAAACAATATTAATATTACTTGACAAAATAGCGGTATGGATTAAACTGAAAGTAATGGCTCTTATAATGATTCAGCACTCCCTAGTAAGCACTCGATGGAATCACTCAACTTACAAACAGAAGCTGTACTCGATCCAAGTATTAGTTTTGATGACTTTTTTTGCGAGTATTGGCTGCAACCTCAATCTATTCTTTTAACAGGAGCAACTGGATTTCTAGGGTCTTATTTGCTCAAGGAACTGCTTCAAAAAACCCAAGCCAAAATTTATTGTTTGGTTCGTTGTAGTGATTTTGAAGTAGGAAAAGAGCGCATTAAAGCCGGACTAGATAGCTATTTATTGTGGGAAGAAGAGTTGCCTTCGCGCATTATTCCTGTAATGGGAGATTTGTCTAAACCTTTCTTAGGTTTATCTCAAGAACAGTTTAAAAAATTAGGCGATCGCATTGATGTAATCTACCATAACGGTGCATGGGTCAATTCATTCTACCCTTACTCTACCCTGAAACCAACCAATGTGCTAGGAACTCAAGAAGTTCTTCGTTTAGCGGGTCATTGCAAAACTAAACCCGTTCATTTTATTTCCACTGTGGGCGTTTTTTTTGGCACTAATCATTCTCCCAATAACTTGATTAAAGAAACAGATAGTCCACAAGCTGAAAACCTTAAAGGGGGGTACAAGCAAAGCAAATGGGTTGCAGAACAATTAATAATAACGGCTAAAAATAGAGGATTACCTGCTTGTATTTATAGACCTGGGAGAATCATGGGAGATAGTAAAACAGGCATTATTAATAACCTTAAAGACCTATTATATCTGGTTCTTAAAGCCTGTATTACCATCAGACAATTTCCGGCTGTAGAAACTACAATTGATATTGTCCCCGTTGATTATGTTAGTCAGGCGATCGTTTATTTATCTCAGCAAAAAAAATCATTGGACAAAATCTTTCATATCCTCAATCCTCAACCTATTGCTTGGGGAAATTTGATCGACGGAATACAAACTTTAGGTTATGATTTAGAAGAGACGAGTTATAACCAATGGCTCAATAATCTTAAAAGTTATGCTAAAAGCCACAATGACAAAGAATTATACTCGGTTTCTCGACTATTTTTCGGACCGTCAATTAAATTGTTTTCTTCTCAAAAACCTCTGTTTGACACCCACCAGACTCGAACCGGGTTAGTTGAAACATCAATTGTTTGTCCCCCTGTAGATCGACAACTATTATCCACCTACTTTTCCTATTTTCAAAAGAGTGGATATATCCCTGCTTTAGATCGTTGTTAGCGATCTAGCTCCTGTTTTTTTCTATCTTAAACACCTCGAACCGAAAGAGATTAATCATGAACGATAAAAAGAACGATAAAACCTACGATGTTGTAATTTGCGGTGCCGGTTTAGCAGGGTTAACTTTAGCCAGACAATTAAAGCAAACCATTCCCGATCTATCTATATTAACCATTGATAAACTCAATCGTCCTTTACCCGAAATTGCTTTCAAAGTTGGAGAATCTACTGTAGAAGTGGGTGCTTGTTATCTTGCTAATATTATTCATCTCAAAGACTATCTCGAAAAGAATCATTATCCTAAACTGGGAATTCGCTACTTTTTCGGCGATGGATGCGACGCATTTCAGAAAAGACCAGAACTAGGATTATCGCGATTTCATGCACCAGAATCTTATCAAGTCGATCGCGGAAAGCTAGAAAACGATCTGAGGAAGTTTAACAGTGAAGATGGTGTTGAGTTATTAGAAAACTGTTCAGTTAAAGAGATTAATCTGGCTGAGAATAATGGAGATCTGCACCAAATCACCTACAGTAAAATAGATACGAAAGAAACAGGAATAGTAAAAGCTAAATGGGTCATTGATTCAATGGGTCGTCGTCGGTTTCTACAAAAGAAACTCGGTTTAGCACAACCTAATAACGATCGCTATAATGCCTCGTGGTTTTGGGTCGATGGTCGTCTTGATGTCACTGATTTTGTCTCTCAAAACGAACAAGAGTGGCACGATCGCGTCCCCGAAAAGAACCGCTATTTTTCCACCAATCATCTCTGCGGGGATGGTTATTGGATTTGGATTATTCCCCTCTCAACAGGTGCAACCAGTATTGGCATTGTTGCCCATGAAGATTATCATTCCTTTGAGTCTTATCATAGCTACGAAAAAGCCTCGCAATGGTTGACTAAACATGAACCTATTTTAGCATCTTGTCTGACCGGAAAAACACCGAAAAAGTTCATGAAAATGCCAAAATATAGTTATACATCAGACAAGATATTTTCTTTCGATCGTTGGGCTTGTATTGGGGATGCAGCTACATTTCCAGATCCATTTTATTCTCCAGCAACAGACTTTATCGGGTTTGCTAATTCCTCAATTGTCAATATGATCGAACTCGATCGCCAGGGTCAACTCACAGAAAAAACCGTCAATGCAGCCAACCGATTTTTCTTGATCTATCAAAAGAGTATCACCAAAAGTATTCAGACAATGTATCACTGTTTAGGAAATGGTTTAGTGGGGACAATGAAAGTGATTTGGGATACTCTAGCCGCATGGTCATTTAGCGCCCCCTTAATGTTTAGCGATATTTACTTGGATTCTCAAAAAAGGAATAAAGTCTATAGTAAATCGGGACAATTTTTCCTATTGACAAATCGAGTGCAACATTTCTTTCGAGATTGGTCAGAAAAATCTTCTGGAAAGATTTCTTTTGGATTTGTTGATTATTTAGCACTTCCTTTTGTCAAAGAACTGAGAGAACGAAATTTACAATTAAACCGTTCAGAAGAAGAACTCATTCAGGATCATCTTGCCAATATCGAAATATTTGAAGAATTGGCTCAAGCAATCTTTATCATCGCCATTGCCGATATTATGCCAGAACAGTTAAATAAAGTATTGTCTGCGGGATGGTTAAATGCTTGGGCAATTAGCTTAGATCCCAATGAATGGGAGAAAGGAGGATTATTTAAACCGAAATCATCCCCTAGAGATTTGCAGCGAATTCTCGATCCTCTGCAAAGCAATTTTAGCATCACAATACTAGAATTAGAACGGCAATTTTTAGATACCAAGCAGGAAAAAGAAACCCTTTGCCTTTAGATAGCAGAATATCCTTAAATTTAATTATGAAAATAGATTAGATTTAAGGATGTTGAAAAGAATTAGTTTAATTTAATTAATGAGGGCAAAAAAATGCAAGCACAAGACCTAGAGATTAGCTCAAATGGCAACTTAATGAGGGCAGATTTAGATCAATCCTTGAAAAGGAGTCACATAGAACCTTCAAGTCTCAGCACCTTTCAAAGAGTGTTACTGACCACAGATGGGACAGTTACGGAAATGCTAGAGGCTTATTTGTTGGAAAACATGAAGATCGTAAAACTAGCTGAAGACTTAGTTTCCAGTCATAACGATATTCCTGCGTTAAAATTACAGAAAGGAACGTCAATAATAGAACGAAAAATCTTGCTCCAGGGTAAAATTAGCCACAAAAATTTCCTCTATGCTGAATCTGTTATTGTCCCAGAAAGACTCGAAGAAAGATTTCAAGATGATTTATTGAAGTCGAAAACTCCAATTGGTAAACTTTGGTTGCAATACAAAGTTGAAACTTTTAAAGAAATAATAGACTCAGGTAAAGAACCCACTGGACAGTTAGCGGATTATTTTCTGGTCGAAAAAGACGATAAGATTCTCTTTAGAACTTATATTGTCTTTACCAACCGTCAACCGGTGATGATGATTACAGAAAAGTTTCCCGAAACTTACTTCCGCATCTAACTCACGATTCGAGTACAACTTAGACCTATTATTTTGCTAGTCAATTTTTTAAGAGAGAGATAATTCAATGGAAAAAGCCGAATCTCATGTTTTTTACGCGATGGGTTTAAATAACTCATATCCAGTCTTAGAAAGCGGTAAAGGCGTTTATGTTTATGACTCTGAAGGCAAACGCTATTTAGATGGAATTGGAGGAACTCATGTTGTTTCCATCGGACATGGGGTTGAGGAAATAGGTGAGGCAATGGCAGAACAAGCCAAGAAACTTTGCTTTGCGAATAAGGCTCAGTTTACCACCGAAGTTCAAGAACTTTTGGCAGAGGCGATCGCGGCAATGGCACCAGTAGGAATGAACCGAATTGCCTTTGCTACGGGAGGTTCAACTGCTAATGAAATTGCCAGCCAACTCGCCCAATATTACTATAAAGAACGAGGAAAACCGAAAAAACAGAGGATTATCGGACGCTGGCACAGTTATCACGGACGTACCAGTGCGACTCTCGCCATGTCTGGGAGTATGTTTGTCCGGAAAGAACTGGTTTATAATTTCGACTTTCCTCATATTCAAGTCCCTCACTGTTATCAATGTCCTTATAAACTAACTTATCCTAACTGCCAACTTGCTTGTGCGGAGGATCTCGCCACAACCTTAGAACAAGAAAATCCCGATACCATCGCCGCATTTATTGCCGAACCTATTATCGGAGGGGCAGGTAGTGCTATTGTTCCACCTCCGGGCTATTACGAAAAAATTCGCGAAATCTGCGATGCTTATGACATTCTCTTTATTGCAGAAGAGATCGTTACGGGGTTTGGACGGACGGGGAAAAACTTTGGCATCGAACATTGGGACGCAATTCCTGATATAATCTCTGCCACCAAAGCCTTGAGTAGCGGTTATGCCCCCATTGGTGCGGTGATTCTGCACGATCGCGTTTGGACGACTTTAAAAAATGGCACGCGCAAAGTCATTCCCACCTCTTTTACCTACGCGGGACACCCTATCAGTTGTGCGGCTGCCCTAGCCGTACAAAATTATATTGCCAAACATAACTTAATTGAGCAATGTGCCGCGAGGGGAGAGTACCTGAAACAAAAATTAACAGAACTTGCCGATCGCGAACCCTTAATTGGCGATGTGAGGGGCAAAGGCTTATTAATTGGCGTTGAATTCGTGCGCGATCGCGTCACTCACCAGCCTTTTCCTTTTAACAAGCAACTTACGAAAACAATCGTTAAAACAGCTTTAGACAACGGACTAATTATTCGCGGTAGAAACGGCACCGGTATCGGTAAGGATGGCGATCACATCTTAATTTCTCCTCCTTTTGTTATTACGGAAAGGGAATGCGACGAACTCGTAGAAATTTTGGCAGCAACGATCGCCCAAGTCAAACAATCCCTCAATCTGGTTTGTGTCGAATAATTAAAGATTAAAAAATTAGGAACAACGGCCATGACAGCCCAAATAATACCCCAAACAAAAAATATCACTCAAACTCCCAATCCAAACGACCCCCCCAGACAACTGAGCGATCTTGTTGTCGATTATTTAGAACTATTGGGAGTTGAATATGTCTTCGGCGTACCGGGGGGACATATTGCACCTCTCTATGAAGCCCTCGAACGCAGCGATCGCCGGGGGGGAATGCGGGCAATTCTCTCTCGTCAAGAAAGTGGGGCTGCTGCGATGGCCGACGGGTATGCCCGAGAAACAGGGAAACTCGGCGTTTGCTGTGCCACCACAGGGCCAGGGGCAACCAATCTCATCACCGGGGTTGCATCAGCCTACAGCGACCATATCCCCATCTTAGCGATCACAGGCCAAACCCTATTACCTAAATTTGGAGTCGGTGCATTCCAAGAATCCTCTCCAGATTGGCTGGATACTGCCAGAATGTTTGACAAATGCACTCGTTACAATAGTGTTATCACCCATCCCAAACAATTAGAACATAAACTTATTGCAGCTTTGAAACACGCTTGGCAATCTCCCCCAGGCCCCGTACATCTCAGCGTTCCCGTGGATGTGTTTCGCGCCCCGGCTCCCGATGCAATAAGCTATCCTCACATTCGTCAGTTATTAGCGCAACCTACCTTTGCAGACTTAGGGGCGATCGCCAAACTGGTTCAAATGTTGGAGAATGCGTCACAGCAAAATCGTAAAGTTGTTTTATTAGTCGGCGAAGATTGTCGAGAAGCCTCAGAAAAAATTATCGCCTTTGCTGAATTAATGGGGGCAGAAATTGTCACCACCCAAGGGGGAAAATCTTGCGTTAATCCCTATCATCCTCTCTACAAGGGGGTGTTTGGCTTTGCGGGGCATCAAAGCGCCAGGCAAGCCCTAACGGATGAATCTGTGGCTTTAATTCTCGCGGTGGGGACTACTTTGGGGCAGTGGTCAACCTCAACTTGGGATGCAGCACTTTTAAATGAGAAATTGGTGCATATTCATCATGTTAATAGTTATTTTAGCCGTTCGCCAATGGCACAACTGCACGTTTATGGCAATATCGAGACGGTGTTTGCAGAATTGTTGACTAGGCTGAAAAATGTCGCCACCATTGAAGAATCATTGCTGACAAAAGAGGGATTAACAGAAGCAAATACTCGGGAAAAACCCCCACAAATCGAAGTCCAAAAACCCGATGATTATTACAGCAAGGCAACACCGATTAAACCTACCCGATTGATTTACGAAATCATGCAGCGTTTTCCTTCAGAAACCCGCTTTCTCATCGATACGGGGAATTGTATGGTCTGGGCGTTTCATTATCTCTTTTTACCCCATCCTGAAAATTATCGTTCCTCGGTGGAATTGGCGGCTATGGGTTGGGCGATCGGGGGGTCTGTGGGGACGGCTTTGGGAACTCCTAAAACCCCGGTTGTTTGCATAACGGGAGATGGTAGTTTTTTAATGAATGGACAGGAAATTACGGTTGCTGTTGCTGAACAATTGCCGATTATTTTTATTATCTTAAACGATCGCTCCTACGGTATGGTTAAACAAAGACATCGCCAAGTAGTGAAAGATGGTTTGGGTTTTGCCATTCCCGCCGTAGATTTTAGCTTGATGGCTCAAGCAATGGGGGCAAAAGGTTACAGTATTCGCCAGCCAGAAGACTTTGAACAATTGGATTATGAAGCCATTTGCAACGATTCGGGACCGACGGTGTTGGATGTGCATATCGATCCTGAAGAATTGTCACCTTTGGGAATGTTTTAAAATCTTTGTTTTTTCCATTTATGTCAGATGTCACGATGAAATTGAAAGAGAGAATTTTTATCAATTCTTTGCCCAAAAGCGGCACTCATCTTTTAGCCAAAGCGATCGAGATTTTTGGCTATGAAGAGCATTTTAGCGATCGCCCTAATCTTGAAGATAATTCCGAATCTATAACCCCAATTCTGTTAAATCGTCGCGAAGTTATCAAGGCTTTAAAGAAAGAGAATCTAACTCCCAATCTAAATGAGGGAATTAGTATTGGCGCTTTAACTGATTTGTTTGTCGAACCTTCTATTTTACAACATTGGCTGGAGGCGATCGCGCCAGGAAAATATATTCTCGGACATATTCCCCAAACATCTCTTTTACATCCCGTACTAGAGGCGATCGGCTGTCATCACGTCTTTATTATCCGCGATCCTCGAGCCGTTATTGCCTCCTCGATTCCCTTCTTTTTAGATACCGGAAAAATGCCCGCTAGACATTTTTTAGAAGAGGATATTAAACCTTTATCGCCAAGCGATCGCGTTGATTTCGTTTTAGAAGGTGGCTATGCAAAAAATGCAGGTATCACTATCAAAAGTTTTGCCGAAGTTTATCGCTCTATGTTAGCATGGCGCGATCGCCCCGGTTGTTTATTCTTGCACTTTGAAGATTTAGTGGGGGAAGGAGGAGGAGGAAGTAACGAGAAACAAATGCAGGCGATCGAACGCATTGCTTTATATTTGGGGGTGTCCTTTGGCGATCGCCTTGCTGCCAAAGTTAAAGAGATTTATAATCCCAATTCTAGGACTTTTAGAAAAGGTCAGATCGACAGTTGGAAAACTTCCTTAGATGCCGAACTGGTTCAACGTCTCATTGAATATTGTCACCCTCTTTGTCTTGAAGCTGGATATCCCAATTTGTAGTTGAATATTGTCACCCTCTTTGTCTTGAAGCTGGATATCCCAATTTGTAGGACTTATCTGCGTTTTTGTGATTTCATTGAATTTTCCAGTTTTGAGTTGATAAAGTTGCAAATTTACAACATTGCTCCGAATAATTAGAGCTAGGGAGCGAGACGCTCCCACTACAATAAACCATAATGGGGGTAGTGCGTTCGCGTA
>NZ_JACSWA010000607.1 GCF_016888125.1 Spirulina sp. CCY15215 | reverse complement strand
ACAGGGTTGTTTAATTAGATACAGTAATTGTCCTGTTAAAAGTGCAATACAAAAGCACCCTAATTGAACAACTCCAAGGCGGTAGCGAAACTAATATGAAGCCATAAAGCCGTCCTATAAGGACGGGGTTTCTACCCAATTTTTCTGATGAAACGGAGTCCTTAAATCAAGATGTAGTTTTTCAGTCAGGATACCCGCCAACTTAAGAAAAATAACGCATTTGCGAGGTACAGATCGTGTTTGAGGCAATTTTGACAAAATTCAAGAAATCACCGTCTATCGGGCGAATTTCGCTAATTGGTAGCGCGATCGCCCTCTTTCTCCTAGCGGCAAAACCCGCGATCGCCCATCACCCATTTGGTGGCAATACTCCCCAAAATTTCTTTGAAGGAATTTTATCCGGTATGGGACACCCGGTAATCGGTCCCGATCATTTCGCCTTTGTGGTGGCGATCGGCTTATTAGCAGCCCTAAAAGGAAAACAAGGTATTTTTCTCCCCATTGCCTTTATTTTAGCAACCTTGGCAGGAACAGGACTTCATCTCCTGGCGATCGATCTTCCTGCACCAGAATTGATTATCTCCGCTTCAGTGTTGGCTTTTGGTGTGTTACTCTCCCTGAAAAACAGTCCAAATCTTGCTTGGCTTTCCGGAAGTGCTGCGATCGCCGGACTTTTTCACGGTTATGCTTATGGAGAGGCGATCGTGGGAGCCGAAATGACCCCCGTAATTGCCTATTTAGCTGGATTTGCCCTCATTCAACTGGCGATCGCCCTTGCAGCCTTTAAAATTGCCCGCTTAACCCTCAAAAAAGTTGCCGATCAACCCTCTCTTCCCTTACGCTTTGCCGGGTTTACCATTAGCGGTATTGGTGTAGCCTTCCTCTCTTCAGTCATATTGGGATAGTCCCCAGCAAACCAATTAATTAATGCCGTTACTGCGATCGCCTTCTCCGAGATCGAGTACGGCATTCCTCTTTTCAACCCTTTAGAACTTACGCATTAGCGGGCAGGATGTCCGCACTACCATAACAATAGAATACCGTAGTGGGAGCGTCTCGCTCCCTAGCTGCGTAAGTCCTACCCTTTTAGAAATCATCTAGCTGCGTAAGTCCTACCCTTTTAGAAATCATCTAGCTGCGTAAGTCCTACCCTTTTAGAAATCATCTAGCTGCGTAAATCCTACCCTTTTAGAAATCATCTAGCTGCGTAAATCCTACCCTTTTAGAAATCATCTAGCTGCGTAAATCCTACCCTTTTGGAATAATCCCTACAGAAAACCATGCACAAAATACCCGTTACCGTAATTACCGGCTTTCTTGGAGCCGGAAAAACAACATTAGTTCGCAATTTGCTGCAAAATAATCAAGGGCGCAGAATCGCCGTTCTCGTCAATGAATTTGGAGAAGTAGGCATTGATGCAGATTTATTACGGTCCTGCCAAATTTGCGACGAAGACGAAACCCCCGATGCCAATATTGTCGAACTGACCAACGGTTGTCTCTGCTGTACCGTTCAGGAAGAATTTTATCCCACCATGCAGGAACTCCTCAAACGTCGGGATAAAATCGATTGTATACTCGTGGAAACCTCCGGCCTTGCATTACCCAAACCCCTCGTACAAGCCTTTCGCTGGCACGAAATCCGCAATGGTGCAACAGTGGATGGGGTGATTACCGTGGTCGATTGTCGGGCATTGGCATTAGGGACCTTAGTGGGAGATTTAGATGCCTTAGAAGCCCAAAGACAAGCCGATCCGAACCTCGAACACGAAACCCCCATCGAAGAATTATTTGAGGATCAATTGGCCTGTGCAGATTTAGTGTTATTAACCAAAACCGATCTAGTCGATGAAGCCGAATTAGCAAAAGTACAAAACTGGCTGCAAAAAGAAGTCCCTGCGGGAGTCAAAATCGTTCCTTGTCGGGATGGAGAAATAACTGCCGAAGTCCTGTTAGGGTTTAATGCAGCCGTAGAAGACGATCTAGAAAATCGCCCCAGTCATCACGACCACGAGGAAGAACACGATCACGACGATGAGATTAACTCAGTCCAAGTCATCTGCGATCGCGCTTTCGACCCAAAAACCCTCACAGAAACCCTGCAAAAAATGGTGCAGGAACAAGAAATCTATCGCATCAAAGGCTTCGTCAATGTCCCCGATAAACCCATGCGAATGGTCTTGCAGGGAGTAGGAAACCGTTTTGATTCCTTCTACGATCGCCTCTGGTCAACCGAAGAAACCCGTCAAACCCGCTTAGTCTTCATCGGTCGCGAGTTAGACTCAGCAATTATCCATAAACAATTATCCATAAACAATTAAAACAAAAAAGATCGATTCCTCCCCAAACACTCCCCAAACACTCCCCAAACACTCTCGGGTTCGGTTTCACGTATAAACATTCTCAAAAAAAGAGGTTAAAGTGTAAATAACAAAAAAACAGATAACTTTACAATATTCAATTATGAACGACTTATCCTCGCAAAGCCCAGAATTTTTCCGTAATTCTACCCAAGACAGAAATTTACTCTGGCAATACGTCCAAGCATTAGACTCAGAACAGTCTTCTCGTCTCTCTCAGCCTACCCGAGAAGCAGTACAAATCATGGAACGCAATATCATGGGTCTGTTGGGAGGATTGCCAGACGATCATTTTGATGTCAGCATTACCACCAACCGAGAACAATTAGGACGCTTACTGGCTTCAGCAATGGTTAGCGGCTATTTTCTTCATAATGCAGAACAGCGTATGGGCTTTGAAAAACAATGGATTGCAACCGAAACAGAAGAAGAGAATAGTTAGTTTTTGTTTGTTCATTGTTTGTTTAACCATTAACAAAATTGGAGTTTCTTAACATGGCATTATTCGGATTAGGCAAAAAAGCAGAAATCCCTTCACTTCAAGACGCTTTAGCGGGGCGATCGCAGGCTATGCCCGTCCCAGAGAAACACTTTGTTAATGGCAATCCTCTCAAACCTCCTTTCCCAGCAGGTTTAGAAACAGCCATGTTTGGTTTAGGCTGTTTCTGGGGTGCAGAACGTAAATTTTGGCAGCAAGAAGGCGTGTTTGTTACAGCCGTGGGTTATGCTGCGGGTTATACTCCCAATCCCACTTATCGCGAAGTTTGTTCGGGAAGGACGGGACACAACGAAGTCGTTTATGTCGTTTTCGATCCCAAAGTTATCAGTTACGAACAGATTCTCAAAGTATTCTGGGAAAGTCATAATCCCACTCAAGGAATGCGTCAAGGAAATGATGCTGGCACCCAATATCGTTCGGGGATTTACGCTTATTCCAAGGAACAGAAAAAGTTAGCAGAAGCCTCTCGTGTAATGTATCAAGAGGCTTTAAAGAAAGCAGGATATGGAGAAATTACAACAGAAATTATCGACGCACCAGAATTTTACTACGCCGAGGATTATCACCAACAATATTTGGCTAAAAATCCTGGTGGTTATTGCGGTTTAGGGGGAACATCTGTTACTTGTCCTATTGGCACGGTTTCTCTTCCTTCTTAGCTCATTTTTTACTGTAGGGTGCTGTTAGCGAAAGCATAACGCACCCTTAAATCAAATTTCTACTCAATAAAGATAGTTTTATTCATAGAAAAATAGTCTGTGATCGTTCTTTCTTAGTATCTTTGTATCTTTTGTTATGAAAGATCGGCATCATGCAATCCTTGTTAGATTTTTAAGATAGAATAGTTTTATTGGTAGTTAATATATATTATAAAAGGAATAAAATTCGATGGTTCAGAAAATCGCTCTTTTTAATCACAAAGGTGGGGTCAGTAAGACAACTACAACATTTAACTTAGGTTGGATGCTTGCTTCCAAAGGGAAAACAGTAATTCTTGTAGATACCGACCCGCAATGTAATCTCACTGGTATGGCTCTGGGAGAACAAGATGAAAATAACCTAGAGGAAATTTACAACAAGCACTCAAATATTAAAACAGGACTAGTACCTGCCTTTGAATCCCAGCCTAGGGCAATTGAAGCAGTTGATTGTATTCCTATTGGAGGTCAAGATAAATTGTTTTTACTGCCCGGTCATGTTGGTTTTGCAGAATATGAGGTAACTTTAGGACTTGCCCAAGAGTTAAGTAGCTCAATTCAAACACTCAAAAATCTACCGGGTTCTATTTCAGATTTATTAGAAAAAACTGCTCGTAAGTTTAATGCCGATTATATTTTGATTGATATGAGTCCTAGCCTAAGTTCGATCAACCAGAATTTATTAATGACAAGTAACTTCTTTATCATTCCTACAAATGCTGATTTCTTTTCCGTCATGGCAATCGAATCTTTGACTAAAATGCTACCAAAGTGGTATGAGTGGGCTAAAAAAGCGAGTTCGTTACCAGTTCTCAAAGATGCTACCTATCCATTTCCTGAAATTAATTTGAAATTTCTTGGAGCTATTATTCAAAATTATAGAATTATTCGAGGGAAAGAAACTGTCGCTTTTGAAAACTGGATTCAGAAGATTGAGCAAGATATTAATTCTAAATTAGCTCCGATTTTGGACAAAAATAATATGCTAGTTTCACCTCAAACTTATATTGAAAATGGAATACCCCAGAGTTATACCCTCAGCAAAATCCCTAACTTCAACAGTTTGATTGCTTTATCTCAAGAGCATCAAGTACCTGTTTATGAACTCACTCCAGAGCAATTTCGTTCTGCAAAATGGGCTGGAAAAGTTTTAGAAACAGCTAAAGAAAAGCAAGACGATTTCCGTAAGATATTCTCAGATATTGCAGATAAAATTATCGGATTAACAGCAACAAATTAACAGACTTAACTTATGCAATCAGCACTCGATCAATTCCGAATTAGCATCATGCGCGTTCGAGATATCATTTCCCTTCATAACTCTGTTAAAGCTCAGTCTACTTCTGCCTTAGATTCGTCAGATATCTTGAGAGCTGCGCTAGTTTTGACTGTGAGTGCTTTAGATTATTATATCCATGAAGTCGTTACCTTGGGAATGATAGAGATTCACAGAGGTCAACGTCCCGAACCTAACCCTTCACGCAACAGTTCTAAATCTGCATTTTCGCGTTTTCAAGTGTCTCTAGGAAGTGCAAGACAGGAAAGACTCATCGTAATAGATATTGCTTCATGGTTACCAAATGAAATCCAACAGAGTCAAGGAGTCTCTTTTTTACAGCAATCCCATACAGTTTCGGCTTTGTTGCCCGTCCTCTCAGACAGTCTAGAAAATCAACTCAATCAAACCTCTTGGCTGGAAGATGAGGTTAGAGAAAGTCTTGGATATCAAAGTTTTCAACAACCCGATAAAATTGCTGATGCAATTAGACTAATTTCAGATAAAAAGTTATGGGAGGAAGTGTCTGTGCAACTGGGTAAATCGGCAAAAGATGTCAAGCAGCAACTTAGTGCTATTGTCGATCGCAGACACAAAATTGCCCACGAAGCCGATATCGATCCTACTTTGGGGATTGGAAATCGTTGGAACATTGACGAAATTCTCGTTAACGATGTAGTCAATTTTACTGAACAAGTTGTTGAGAGTATTCACAAAATCCTTTGAGAGATCGTGCTACATTTCCTGGGTGCATCTCAGTTTTGCAAAAATACCTAAATCGTGGTAAAAGAAGAGTAAAATAAACTGAAAAGAGAATAAAACAAATGAACTTGAGTCCAGAAGAAAAAGAAAAGCTAGAAGAACACGCCAAGGCGATCGCTGAAATTCTACACCAAAATACGTCATCTGACAAACTGAAAACATTTGAAGACATAGAAACAACATTAAGAGAAGAAATTCAAGAACAAATCATTTTTGAGATGCACCCAAGCGCAACGCACCCCCTTAAGTCAAGTTCTATTTTGTCCGCTACGAATAATAAAGTAACTAATTGAAAGCATTAATACAGCAACTGAGATAGCAATTAAATCGCTAGAAGACTTGGTTTCTAAATCAAAAACAATGATTTTTCGAGCAACAGCAATCAGCGAAGTAACGATCACTAATTCGAGTTGTACGCTATGTTTTTTTAAATAAGCCGTTATATTTTCTAAGATTTCTAGGGCGACTAAAATATTTAAAAAGAGACCAAAAATATCAAAAATATCCTCTTTCAAAGAATGAGATGATTGGATAAACAAATCCGTCACAATCAAAATAGACAGATCGCCAATTGCCCATAAAATCACACAGACCATCAGCAAAGAAAGCACTTTAGAAACCAAACTTTCAATAACTTTAAGAAACAGCAGAAAGCGCTCGTTTTTGGTGATCCCGTAAATCTGGCGAAAGACTTTGGAAAATTTCATTGCTTCCCCGATATCAAAAATTATACCTAAATCGTGAAAAACGCCCGATCATTCCGGGCGTTGATTCGTAAAACTATATTAATGATTAATGAAATTTTCTCGGCAAAAGAGAAAATATTTTTTGACAAATTGCGAGGAAATATCACAATTACCCTTGGGCTTATAGTGCATTTGCTCCAGCAACCACCTCGAGGATTTCTTGAGTAATGGACGCTTGGCGAGCTTTATTATAAGACCGAGTTAGGTTTTTGACCAATTCTACAGCATTTTCACTGGCATTATTCATGGCAGTCATGCGAGCCGCTAATTCACTCGCGGCAGATTCTTGCAGGGCGCGAAGTAACTGGTTATTGAGATATAAAGGCAAGAGAGCATCTAAAATTTGCGCTGGATCTTGCTCGAAAATCATATCTCTGGGAAACGAATCCATTTTAGTAGAAACCTTTTCTCGTTCGACGTGAAATCCACCTCCGGAAGTTGTCAAGCGGAAA
Source organism: Spirulina sp. CCY15215 (assembly GCF_016888125.1). Lineage (GTDB taxonomy): Bacteria > Cyanobacteriota > Cyanobacteriia > Cyanobacteriales > Spirulinaceae > CCY15215. Next base: position 29,734 of record NZ_JACSWA010000607.1, on the reverse strand, counting down.
ATTTCATCATCGGAACTTTCTAAGCCTTGAAAAGATAAAGGCAAGAGGGTTTGCACGACAGGACGCGAGCTAATTAAAGAAACAAATTTAGTATAAATTAACTCGATGCGATCGACCCCTTCAGAGAGAAAAAGTGAAAGTAAATAGTCTGCAATTTTGGAGGCTTCTGGGGCGGTAGGAATTTGATTGAGTCCCGTATAGGTTTGAGAAATCGGTGCTTCTCTGCGCTCGAAATATTGCGTTGCTTTTCTGCCGACTAAAATTAATTTCTGATCGACTCCCTCCTGTTTTAATTCTTGAACTCGTGTCTCTACTTTCTTGATGATGTTGTTATTGTAGCCGCCACAAAGACCGCGATCGCTAGAGACAATTAATAGTCCTACGGTTTTGACTGGACGCTGTTTGAGTAAGGGGAGATCTATATCTTCAAACTGAAGGCGATTTTGTAAACCGTAGAGAACTTGTGCCAAACAATCAGCAAAAGGGCGAGTGCTGGTCACTTGTTCTTGGGCGCGACGCACCTTAGCCGCAGCAACAAGGCGCATCGCTTCGGTAATTTTACGGGTATTTTTGACCGACTGAATGCGATCGCGAATGGCTTTAAGATTAGGCATTGTTTTTGGTAATAGGGAGTGGGGAGTAGGGAGTGGGGAAGCGGCAGAAAAATCCTTCAATCCGTTCCCCTTTCCCTAATAATTAAGCAGAGACGGCAAAGGTTTTCTTATACTCGGCGATCGCCTCTTTAAGCATAGTTTCCGTCGCATCAGTGAGTTTTTTCTCCGCAGCAATCGTTTTACCAAAGTCAGCTTTGCTGGTTTTCAGATAGTCCCGAAACCCTTTGGTAAAGGCGGTGATTTTTTCTGTCTCAATATCATCCAAATACCCATTTAACCCGGCATAAACAATGGCAACCTGTTCGTAAACCGCTAAGGGAGAATATTGGGGCTGTTTGAGAACTTCCCGCAAGCGCTGCCCTCGTGACAATTGTGCCTGAGTTGCCGGATCCAAGTCAGAGGCAAACTGGGAAAATGCTTCTAATTCCGCAAACTGTGCTAGTTCCAGTTTTAATTTCCCGGCCACTTGTTTCATGGCTTTGAGTTGAGCCGCAGAACCCACGCGAGAGACGGAAATCCCCGCGTTGATTGCCGGACGGAAACCAGAGTTAAACAAGTCAGAAGAAAGGAAAATCTGACCGTCGGTAATGGAAATAACATTAGTGGGAATGTAGGCAGAAACGTCCCCAGCTTGGGTTTCAATGATGGGCAATGCGGTCATGCTTCCACCACCCAATTCATCGCTGAGTTTTGCCGCCCGCTCTAATAAGCGAGAGTGAGCGTAGAAAACATCTCCAGGATATGCCTCGCGACCTGGAGGACGACGCAGGAGCAAGGACATTTGGCGATAAGCCTGTGCCTGTTTGGACAAGTCATCGTAGATCACTAAGGTGGCTTTGCCTTGATACATGAAATACTCGGCAATAGTCGCACCAGTGTAGGGAGCGAGGTACTGTAAGGTTGCTGGGTCGCTGGCATTGGCTGCAACCACAACGGTGTAGCTCATGGCTCCGCGATCTTGCAGTTCCCCGACGACTTGAGCTACGGTAGATGCTTTTTGACCGATGGCGACGTAAACGCAAATCACGTTTTCTTCCGCTTGGTTGAGGATAGTATCGATAGCAACGGCGGTTTTTCCGGTTTGGCGATCGCCAATGATTAACTCCCTCTGTCCCCGTCCGATGGGGATCATCGCGTCAATAGCGGTAATCCCGGTTTGCATGGGTTCATAGACGGAACGACGTTCGATAATACCGGGAGCTTGAGATTCGATCAAGCGGGTTTCACTGGATGGAATCTCGCCTTTTCCATCGAGGGGACGCGCCAAAGCATCGACGACGCGACCGATAATAGCGTCTCCAACGGGAACTTGTGCGATTTTACCTGTGGCTTTAACGGTGCTTCCCTCTTGGATGCTCAGACCGCTACCCATTAATACTGCCCCAACGTTATCTTCTTCTAAGTTGAGGGCGATACCGACGGTGCCATCTTCAAATTCGAGGAGTTCCCCCGCCATCGCTTTTTCTAAGCCATAAATACGAGCAATACCGTCTCCAACTTGAAGAACAGTTCCAACATTAGAAACCTTAATATCTTGGTCGTAGGATTCAATTTGCTGGCGAATGATATTGCTAATTTCGTCCGGTTTGATACTAACCATAGTTTGTTGTGGGTAATGGGTAATGGGTATTTTTAAGCGTTTAAACTCATGCCAATGCGGCGGAGTTGAGACTGTAGACTGGCATCGAGGATTTGAGAGCCGACTTTGATAATTACGCCGCCAATAATATCGGGGTTGATTGTAGTTTTCAGTTCTACCCCTCGGGCGTTGGAGATCTCGCGTACTTTGTCTTCTACGGAGCGGCGCTGTCCTTGGTTTAGTTCGCGAACGCTGATCACTTCAGCAAGAACTACTTGATTCATTTCTCTTAGAAGTGCGAGGTATTGAGACACCACTTGTTCGAGAAAAACAATGCGTCGTTTATCCACCAACAACATTAAAAAATTGACCAGTTGAGAGTCTGTTTCCTCTCCCATGATGCTACGGATAACGGCTTTTTTATCCTCATCTTTGATGATGGGATTCGTGATAAAATCCCGCAGTTCGGGGGATTCTTCCATTAACCGTTCTAGGCCGCGGAAATCTTCGCCAAAGCGCTCGGCTAAATCTCGCGATCGCGCCAGAGACATTAAGGCTTGGGCGTAAGGTTCGGCAATTGAGCTACTAACTAAAGATCCTTTCATTGTTTATCCCCCTAATTGCCCGATACAGCGATCGATTAGGCGCTCTTGTTTGGAGTCGTCTAAGCGATCTTTCAGTTGTCCTTCTGCCCGCTCAATAGCGAGAGCGACGGTACGCTGGCGCAATTGAGCGATCGCCTTGTCTTGTTCAGAACTAACATCGGCGGAGGCATTTGCTCTCATACGTTCGACTTCAACATTGCCCTGAGCCAAAATTTCCTCTTTCACCCGTTGTGCGGTTTTTTCGGCAGTGGCTAAAATTTGTTTGGCTTCTTCTTTCGCTTGGGCCAATTTTTGCTGCGCCCCAGCTAACTCAGCCGCGGCCTTAGAGGCGCGTCCTTCTGCTTCTTGAATTTCAGCTTCGATTTTGGCGCGTCGTTCGGTTAAAATTTTCCCTACGGCCTGACCGCCATAATAAACCAAAATTCCTAGAAGCAGGGCGAGGTTAATTATGTTTGCTTCTAAAAAATTGAAGTTCAATCCGAACCCATGTTCGGCTTCAGTGGCTAGATAAAATACAGTCCCCACGATTTTTATTTTCCTTTTAACAATTTGACATTATCTTGCCAATTCTGAACCCAACAGTTTTTCGAGAATTTGCCAACTCAAAGCATCCACGTCTCCTTCAAGGGTATGAAAGGCTTGGTTTTTTTGCGTTTCAATTTCTTGAGATGTGGCTTCTCGTTGCTGTTGAATTTCTTGCTGTGCCTCTTGAACTACGGCGGTGACAACTTGTTGTGCCTCCTCCCGAGCCTTGGCGATAATGCTTTGGGATTCCCGACGCACTTCTACGAGTTCTTGCTCGTATTGGGCGGCGATCGCAGTAGCTTTCTCCAAACGTCCTTTGGCATCTTGGCCATTTTGGCGAACGTATTCGGTACGCTCGTCTAGGACTTTGCCCAAGGGTTTGTAGAATATTTTATTGAGAAGAAAGACTAAGGCCAGAAACTGAATTGCCATCAAAGGCAATGTTGCGTCAAAGTCAAACATTCCCGCTTCTGCTATGAATAAATTTGTCCAATGTATCATTGTTGAAGAATCTGAAACTTGACCTTTGGCTGGGGGGTAGAGATGAGAATTTTGCGTCTCTCTCTACCTTTTTTGTCCCGCGATCGGGATGAGATTACGAGAAGGGGTTGGCGAAAAGCAGAACCAAGGAAACAACCAAACCGTAAATGGTGAGAGATTCCATGAATGCCAAACTTAACAGCAAGGTTCCGCGAATTTTGCCTTCTGCTTCTGGTTGACGGGCAATTCCTTCCACAGCTTGACCCGCGCAGGTTCCTTGACCGATTCCAGGTCCGATCGCAGCCAAACCAACAGCGAGGGCAGCAGCAATAACGGAGGCAGCAGCAACTAAACTATCCATGATTTTTTTCCTTTGATTGATTTTTAATGACGACAACAGGTGAATATTTGCGCTTTAGTAGCAATATTTAGGAGTGCAGCGAGAAGACCCGCTTACTCATGCTCTTCGCCGCCATGCCCTTCCAATGCTTCGTGAATATAAGCAGCAGCCAGGGTAGCAAAAACGAGAGCTTGGATAGCGCTCGTAAATAGTCCTAAGGCCATAACGGGCAAAGGAATAAACAGAGGCACCAACAAGACTAATACCGCCACCACCAATTCATCTGCCACAATGTTTCCGAAAAGACGGAAGCTCAGGGAAAGGGGTTTGGTAAAATCTTCCAAAATATTGATAGGCAAGAGAATGGGCGTGGGTTCGAGATATTTGGCAAAATATCCCAAACCGCGTTTTCTAAATCCCGCGAAGAAGTAGGCCAGGGAAGTCAACAAGGCCAAGGCGACGGTTGTGTTGATATCGTTGGTTGGAGCCGCTAGTTCTCCAGAGGGAATCTGAATCAGTTTCCAAGGCAGGAGGGCTCCAGACCAGTTAGAGACAAAAATGAATAGGAAGAGAGTGCCAATAAAAGGAACCCAGGGTCGGTATTCTTTTTCGCCAATCTGGTTTTTCGCAAGTTCGCGCACGAATTCTAAGGCAAATTCCATGAAGTTTTGGATACCACTGGGAACTCGTTGGATATTCCGAGTGGCGGCCAAGGACGCGATAACGAGCAGAGCAATGACAAACCAAGAAGTCATGAAGACTTGCCCGTGTACTGTCAATCCACCGATATTCCAGTAAAAGTGTTCGCCAACTTCGAGGGATGCTAGAGGTAGAAAGGTATAAACCTTCGAGCCAGCAAAAAATTCCATTGGGCTTTATTTCCCCAATATTCTTAAAGAGACAACGAGATTTCTGTTTTTTTCTACTTGGCTCATGCGATCGCGCTACTTCTCCGGTCACTACCTTTTCATAAATTCTGAGAAAGTGGTTTGGAAGGTGTAAGCGATAATCGCTGCCTTATAGGTGAGAAATCCCAAAAATATAGGCACGATATGCAGTTGCTGCCACTGAGTAGCAACAATAATTAATCCTGCAAACAGAGCTAAACGATTAGAACTAACACGAGTTTTTCCTTCTCCCAACCGTTCGACGTTTTTCGCCAGCATTCTCAGATAAACAACTCCCACCCCAGCACCGAGCAAATAGCTCAGGGCGATATGGAAGGAGTAGTTCAACCAAACTAAAAAGAAAATAACGCCGCTCATGGCGAGAGTCCAAATCAATAAGTCTTGTTTGAGTTGGTAATACTCTGCCATTGAGTTTCCCCTAGGATTAGGGGAGGATTCTGGGGGATTTTCTCTTTCCAGTGGGGGGTTGAGAGGTGGTTCGGACGGGTTCACGTTTTTGAGTTAGGGGTCAGTCCAGATCGATCGCTTGTTTCGAGCCAAGGGAAATCTTATCATGGGAGTGGAACAATTCGTGAACTACTGACAATTGATGGAAAATTTGTGACCCGATTTCGCCCCAAAGCCTTCAAAAAGTAGTACAGAATCCCTGAAAGCCTTGGTCTGAAATAATTAAAAACAAATGTTCTAGTTAGCATCGCTAACTAGAACATTTTTACGCATAAAACCTAAAGCTATAAGTTTTAACCTAAATGAATGGACGCAACTGGGCTCGAACCAGTGACCCCGTCGATGTCAACGACGTACTCTAACCAACTGAGCTATGCGTCCTTGGGTTTATCAATATAACATGGTCAATCCCAATTTTATCAAGGGAAGAGAAAAAAATTTCTCTATCCCTTGATGCTAAACCAAAATCTTAGAAGCGGTTTGCATTCGGCTTGTAAACAATAAAGCTAAAGGTTTGACACTGGCGAATGTTGTCGAATCCGGCAATACGGATGTAGCAGTTAGAATACTCCTGACGGCATTCGCGCACTTCATTGAGAACATCTTGAGCGTTACGAGCATCAAACAAAGGCAATTTCCACAAGGTCCAGTGGTGATCTCCAGGTAAGGGATTTTCTTCAAATTCAATGGCGGGAATACTGCCTTGAGAGATCATATAGTCGATCTGCTTGGCAATTTGCTGATCCGTTAAAGGAGGAAGAAAAGACAGAGTTTCGTAACGCTTCTCTTTAGGTAATGTTTTCATGTTTGCTCTTTTGTGAAATTAATAGGGGTGAATGATTAAATGCAAATCTTTCAGGCGAAATTTTCATTCGTCTCGCTTTTCAGAGTCTTTTGGCTTTTCAGGTAAATCCTCTGAAGCGATCGCACTTGTGGGCTGAACTTGGGTCAAACGCTCGAGAAGCTCGCGACGGCGATCGCCATTAGCCTTTTGAATATTGGTCGTCACCATCTCTGGTAAAAATTCCAACACCGACTCGGCAATATCTTCTCGCACGGTTAAAATTCTCAAAACCAGATCCTTTCGCTCCAGCATTAACCCTTCCAGATATGCTTCCCCATCCTGCATTTTTCCGATGGAGTATTGGTTGAGCCAGATGGCTTGGGCGGGATTGGTTTCCTTTAACTGAGCAACGATCGTTCGCACGGCTTGATAAGTTAAATAACTCTGCAAGGTGCGAGCCGCATCCCGAGCGATTTCTTTTGGATTCATGACACCTACCTGTCCCAACTCGAGGGATCGTAAACAAAAGGAAAGCAGAGAACTGTAAATTTGCTCGCTTTTTTCGGTTTACCTCCCCATCGAGTCCGGTTGAGTAACTCGCAAAGAGAGTACAAACTGCACTCCCTTTGTTTCTAGATGGTATCCATTGCCTCGAACTCGAAGGTAATTTCTTTCCAAAGTTCGCAAGCAGCAGCCAGTTCTGGACTCCAGCGACAGGCTTCGCGGATAACATCGTTACCTTCACGAGCCAAGCTGCGTCCTTCGTTCCGGGCTTGAACGCAGGCTTCAAGGGCAACGCGGTTGGCTGTTGCACCAGGAGCATTTCCCCAAGGGTGTCCGAGGGTTCCGCCACCAAACTGCAAGCAGGAATCATCACCGAAGATTTCTACCAAGGCGGGCATATGCCAAACGTGAATCCCACCGGACGCAACGGGCATCACGCCGCCCATAGAGGCGTAGTCTTGGGTGAAGAAAATACCGCGAGAACGATCTTCTTCAACGTAGTCTTCCCGCATGAGGTCAACAAAGCCCATCGTGATACCGCGTTCGCCTTCCAGTTTACCGACGACGGTACCGGAGTGGAGGTGATCCCCACCAGAGAGGCGCAGGCATTTAGCCAAAACGCGGAAGTGAATACCGTGGTTGCGTTGACGGTCAATTACCGCGTGCATGGCGCGGTGAATGTGAAGGAGAAGCCCATTATCACGGCACCATTTTGACAAGGTGGTGTTGGCGGTGAAACCTCCTGTTAAGAAATCGTGCATGATGATGGGGGTACCGATTTCTTTAGCGAATTCGGCGCGTTTCATCATTTCTTCGCAGGTTCCGGCGGTGACATTGAGGTAATGTCCTTTAATTTCGTTGGTTTCCGCTTGGGATTTGACGATCGCCTCTTGAACGAAGAGGAAGCGATCGCGCCAGCGCATGAAGGGCTGAGAGTTAATATTTTCGTCGTCTTTGGTGAAGTCCAAACCACCGCGCAGACACTCATAAACTGCACGTCCGTAGTTCTTTGCAGACAAACCTAATTTGGGTTTAATCGTACAACCCAATAAAGGACGACCGTATTTGTTCAGTTTGTCCCGCTCAACGGTGATGCCGTGGGGGGGTCCTGGGAAGGTTTTGATTAAGGCGACGGGGAAGCGAATATCTTCCAAGCGCAACGCACGCAGGGCTTTGAATCCGAAAACGTTACCGACTAAGGAGGTCAGGACGTTGGTGACGGAACCTTCTTCAAACAAATCCAAAGGATAGGCGACGAAACAAAAATACTGATTGTCTTCTCCAGGAACTGCTTCGACTTCATAGCAGCGACCTTTGTAGCGATCTAAGTCCGTGAGGTTATCGGTCCATACTGTCGTCCAGGTTCCGGTGGAGGATTCCGCCGCAACTGCTGCCCCTGCTTCTTCCGGAGGAACCCCAGGTTGGGGACTCATGCGGAAGCAGGCGAGTAGGTCAGTATCTTTGGGGGTGTAATCCGGCGTGTAGTAGGTTAAGCGGTAATCCTTTACACCTGCTTCAAATTTAGGTTTCGTTTGTACCATGTCTTTAAAATTCCTCCTTATTTATAGAGGCTCGTGTATAAATTCGGGTTAGCACTTGGAGCAGGGATATTGAAATAGCAATCTTGAAATCTGAGGCGATCGCCTGAGATGGTTTGCTCTAGGGATAATTCCCCTCGATACAAACTCAGCACAATGCAATCGCATCTATCGCTATTTCTGCGATTGATTTTAAGATAAAAACATTTCTGAAAAATACTAACAAAAATATTCTCTCTCGATCGCCCGCTCCAAATAAAACTTTTCGGTTAAATCCGATCAGTTTTTGATTTGCGTTCGTTAGATTTCAGCTTAACATGAAGCGCGATCGTTTTTTGACAAAGAATTTTGTTATTTTTCATTGTTCTTTCTTTTCAAAAGTATAAACTAAATTAATATTTTATTAAAAATAGTTAAAAAACATGAAGATGAGGACAAAGAGAAGCCCTTTGCCCCATTGTCCCCTCTCAGGATTCAATCCTGATATTTAACATTGGCGAGAATGAGAAACGAGTTAAAAAGAGGAGCGATCGCTATCGCAACAGGATAATATTTCTTAACAAAGACAAGAGAATCTCGAAAGAAAAAATTCAGCCATTACAGATAAGTATTTATACGCTCAAGTTCTCAAAACTTCAGCAAACCCAGTGTATCGCTATCAACTATCAACTATCAACTATCAACTACGTTTTAACCCATGGCCTTGAGGAAAGAGCGTTAATAATAATTGATTCACATAGACTTTGCCAAAAACGGGAGTACCGGGTTGTTTTTGGGGACTTTGTGGGGGGGTTTCAACTGTTGTTTCCTCTGCGAAATCTGTTGAGGGAATTTCTGTGATTTCTTCAGGTTCAGAAGCCCAGAGATCCTCCATTTCTGCTATTGGCAGACTTGTTTCTCGATCCGAAATCAATTCAACCCGACGAGAGGGATCGCCAAGGACCGAACCTGCGGGAATAACTTGCAAAGCGTCGAGATCGGCATTATAAATGGTCGTCGCGCCCCCAATGCAAGTATTTGCGCCAATTTTACTGCGTCCAACCACCAAAACCCCCGCCCCCAGACTCACTCCTGTTTCTAGTTCAATCTTGCCACCATAGGCATTCAAGATCGTTCCCATACCCACACAGACACCCGCCGCAATGATGATTTGACTGTCGGGGGCGGCTTGTAAAATTGTACCGGGGGCGATCGCAGCACTGGGGTGAATCGTCACCTCCCCAACAATACGAACATGGGGAACGTTAACGAGTTGCAAAGGTTGCAAAGACATTTTGGCAGGATGAAAGATGAAGGATGAAAGAGAAGGGGGAAATAATTTCTTTGTCCCCCTCGTCCTTCTTACGGTCTTTGGATAATTTTCTCTAAAACCCGTCGTTTGGCTTGAGTATCAATACCTAATAAACGCACGTATTCTCCGTTATGCTCCCCTAAACAGTCTTGCAAGCGGGAGAATACTTCCCCTTCATATTGGGAATCAATGGGAGAACAAGGCTGCCAAGATTTAGCGCGGAAATGGCGCTTATCGGCGTGTTCCGTGCCAATTTTATAACCTTGTTGCAACAGCGATCGCACTTGGTCTTGGACATCTCCACTCAAACTACTGTTGCTAACCCGTCCATTACCGGAGCCGTTACTAGAACTGTAACTGGCAGTGGAGGAACTGGAGCCATTAACCGACCCATTAGAGGAAGGTTTAAATGCGGCATCCCCTGGACGCTGAACGATGGTTTGGGAAACCCGGCGCTTGGCTTGAGGATCGATGCCGATCAAACGGACATACTCTCCCCCAAATTCTGCCAAACAGCCCTCAATTTGGGCTATGATTTGCCCTTCATTGCTGCCCTCAATACCTTGAGCAGTGAGCCAAGATTTGGTTTTAAAACGGCGCTTATCCGCGTGTTCTACGCCGATCTTGCAGCCTTGACGCAGAAGCGATCGCACGGTTTCCACGGCTTCGGGACTGAGACTGCTGCTAGAAATTCCGTTAGGGCTATAGGTAGATGCAGAAGAACTGCCATTCGCTCTGACTGTAGCTTGACCGTTGGGACGCTGTATGATGGTTTGCGATACCCGTCGTTTGCCTTGGGGATCGATACCGATCAAGCGAATATACTCTCCCGCGTGTTCCCGCAAGCAATTTTCTAACTCAGCAAAAACCCCCATCTCTTGGGTAGACTGAATCTGAGGGCAAGTCAGCCAAGATTTAGTTTTAAACCGACGACTATCCGCGTGTTCTGTCCCTAGTTTGCAGCCCTGATTCAACAAAGAACGCACCAACTCTTTGATTTCCGCACTTAAAACACCATTACTGCTGCTGTAATGGTTATTGCTGGAGTTTCCCACCGATCGCGGACGCACAACTTTTGCAGTGCGAGTGCGTTGGGGCTTACTGGTGCCATCGGGACGTTGAATAATGGCTTCGAGAACGCGACGTTTAGCTTGAGGATCCACACCGATCAAGCGAACATATTCGCCCTCATGCTCCGCTAATCGTGCTTCTAAGGTTTGTAAGACTTGTCTTTCTTGTCCTTCAATACCCTCGCAAGTTAGCCAAGATTTAGAGCGATAGCGGCGTTTATCGGCGTGTTCTGCACTAATTTTGTAACCTTGTCTCAGGAGCGATCGCACCTGTTCGACTGTTTCCGGACTTAACATAATTTCTGTAAAAGATTGATAATCAACACCGTCAGGACGGCTATTTCCATTAACACTAGAAGCAGATTTTTGAGATTCATCCCGGATGGGGATGAGGCAACTGGGATCTTCCGCACAGCGATACCCGACCCGCAGCGCCTCATTTACTTCCACGACATGATGGGCAAAAGCGCGATCTTCCTCTTGCACGTCGGGTAGGCGATCGGCCTGTTGCTGATGGGTAATCACCGCACCCGATGGCACATACTTACCTGGGGGAATTTCCACATCTTGAATCAGGGCGTGCATCATAATAATGCAGCCATGACCCACTCGGGCATTAAAAACCGTCGAGCGAAAACCGATGAAACACTCATCCCCCACATAAACCGGCCCGTGAATCAAGGCCATGTGGGTGATACAAGTATTCGTGCCAATCCAAACCGAATAGCTCTTACCATCGTCACCGATCACCCGCCCTTTCTCCAAGCCGTGAATCACAACTCCATCTTGGATATTGGTATTGTCGCCAATATGAAAGGGAAAACCTTCATCGGCACGAATCGATGTTCCAGGAGAAACTAAAACATTAGAGCCGATCCGAACATCCCCAATAATATTGGAAAATGAATGCACGTAAGCCGTTTTGTCGATTTTTGGCTCTGCTAAGTCTCTCGACCAAGGGGTGGGGGGGGCTGCCCTTTTGCGGACTACCATGATATCTTTCCTCGTTGATGTCACTTGTGTTTAACCTGTCTTCTGCAAAGATATTGCTCGATATGGCAAGCAATACCTCTACCGACTACCACCTAATCGATAGCGAGATTCTCCTTTCTTGCTGTAGAGCAATCCATCTTCTACCGAAACGGTATCGATAATGCCCACAACTAGAGCATCGATAGGGGGTCGCTCGTTTCCCTGCGGATCGGGAGCGATGGCACGACGGCTAACTAATACCCACTCCCCAATTCCTGCACCGACGCTATCGGCAGCAACCTCGTAATGAGGTAACTCGTTACCTTCGCGATCGATCAATTGCAGCATCAGTAACTTTTTACCCGTCATGCTCGGCAATTTTTGAGTGCTGACTACTGTGCCGCAAACTCGAGCGATTTGCATATTTACCTCAAAATATCGAGATCCGGTGCTTGATCTAGCGTCGCATTGTTGGATTTACGCTTTCTCGGAACTGCTCAACTGCTTCGGTATAACGAATCGGGAGAACGTATTCTAAGTTTTCGTGGGGACGGGCAATAATATGGGTTGAGAGGACTTGTCCGCCGTTGACACGCCCGACGTTTTCTGTTCCGGCGGAAACCGAGGCTTGTACTTCGGAAACATCGCCACGGACAATGACGGTAACGCGCCCAGAACCGATTTTTTCATAACCGACGAGGGTAACGCGAGCAGCTTTCACCATCGCGTCAGCAGCTTCCACTACCGCAGGAAAGCCCAATGTTTCAATCATTCCAACTGCAATTGACATGAATTTCTTAAATACTCCAAAAAAAGTGATAACAAAACAAAGTAAGCTCGTTTGCTAACTTGTTAATATGCCCGGAACTGCTCTACCTCTTCGGTGTAGCGAATGGGGAGAACGTATTCCAAGTTTTCGTGGGGACGAGCAATAATATGGGTCGAGAGAACTTGACCGCCATTAACGCGCTTGACGTTTTCCACTCCCGCCGCAACGGAGGCTTGTACTTCAGAAACATCGCCACGGACGATGACAGTTACGCGCCCAGAACCGATTTTTTCATAACCGACTAGGGTAACGCGAGCAGCTTTCACCATCGCGTCGGCGGCTTCCACTACTGCGGGAAAGCCCAAGGTTTCAATCATTCCGACTGCAATTGACATTTTTTAAACTCCTACTCGAACAAGCGAAACAACAGATTTAGGCATTTTTTTATTTTTATGTGGACGCAAAGGGAAAATAACAATCAATCGGGGAAATTCCACTACAAGAGTGCGGAATGAAGATTTTTCAACATTCCAAGTTGCTATCTCTACACCGATCAAGACACCGATCAAGACAATGGCTTGAAATTGGATTGAAATTTCGAGATTGAAATTTCGAGATTGAAATTTAATGTCCGATTGAGCCACCCTTGATTCGCCAATTTCCTTTCTTCGTGCCAGACTAACTACACAATTCTGGGAAAATACCTGCTTGGCAAGTCCGGTTCATTTTCCAACTAAAAGATAAGCATAGGAAATCTTGTGTACCTTTGACAATATAAATCTTTATGATTTTTTCAAATCTTTTAGTTAATAAATTGTAATGTATCGAGGGGGTGGCGATCGCGCCTCTCCATTAATCTCTGATTTTTTTTGGGGGTCGCAATGTTTTATAATTTCTTTATCTCAGCGTTGGTGGGTCCCTTTTCTGGGGTGGGTGAATCTTGGATCGGGATCGAGACTCGGCTTACCAAGGCAGGGCGATCGCGGGGTAAATGCTCGCGGAGTTGTAAAGAGATGTGAGGAAACATCTTATCGTTTTATTGGGAGTGCGGGAAGTTTCCAAATTGTCCCCAAAACCTATAAGATAAAGCCTTATAAGATTTTAAAGACCGAGGATAAAATCTATTTTTTATAGTTTTAATGATGACCGATTTTTTCCTAAAAAGTGTTTGGTTTATTCCTTTCTATGGCTTAATTGGTGCTGTTTTAAGTCTCCCTTGGTGCATTGGCATTATTCGGCGAACCGGACCCAAACCGGCAGCCTACATCAATTTATTGATGACGTTTATTGCTTTTATTCATAGTTCCATCACCTTTAGCTCGATTTGGGGACGACCGGCGGAAAAGTTGGTATTTCACTGGCTTAAGGTTGCCGATCTTGATTTATCTTTAACGATCGAACTCTCTCCTGTGAGTTTGGGGGCGTTGGGACTGGTGGGAGGAATCAGTTTGCTGGCGCAACTCTATGCTTTGGGTTACATGGAGAAAGATTGGTCTTTGGCGCGATTTTTCGCACTGATGGGCTTTTTTGAAGCGGCTTTAAGCGGGATTGCTCTGAGCGATTCTCTCTTATTGAGCTACGGTTTATTGGAAATGTTAACCCTTTCGAGTTACTTATTGGTGGGATTTTGGTATGCTCAACCTCTGGTGGTTACGGCGGCACGGGATGCTTTTTTAACGAAGCGGGTGGGGGATATTATCTTATTAATGGGCATTGTTGCTCTCTCAAGCGATGGGGCGGGATTGGATTTCAGCGATTTAGTTTCCTGGGCGCAAACTTCCCCCCTACCTCCTTTAAGTGCAGCTTTACTGGGACTATCTTTAATTGCCGGACCGACGGGAAAATGCGCTCAATTTCCCCTCAATCTTTGGTTGGATGAGGCGATGGAGGGACCCAACCCGGCGGGGATTATGCGGAATTCCATCGTTGTTTCGGCGGGTGCTTATGTTTTGATTAAGCTACAACCTGTCTTTACTCTTTCTCCTGTGTCTTCAGATGCCCTCATTTTCTTGGGATCGGTGACGGCGATCGGCACTTCTTTGATGGCGATCGCGCAAATCGACATCAAACGCGCTCTTTCCCATTCTACCAGTGCCTATTTAGGATTAGTGTTTATTGCGGTGGGACTGGGACAGGTCGATATTGCCTTTTTGTTACTCTTCGTTCATGCGATCGCCAAAGCGTTAATGTTTATGAGTATTGGTGCGGTCATTCTCACCACCAGCAGCCAAAATATTACCGAAATGGGGGGGCTATGGCGTAAAATGCCTGCGACGACAAGTGCCTTTGTGGTGGGGTCTTTAGGGACTTTATCGATCTTGCCCTTGGGGATGTTTTGGACAATACAACGTTGGTTTAGTGGTGCCTGGGAAATTCCTCTCTGGTTACTGGGTATTGTTTTATTTGTGAATATCTTAAATGCGATTAATTTAATTCGCATTTTTCGCCTTGTCTTTTTAGGGAGCGCTCAAGCGAAAACCCGTCGCGCCCCGGAAGTCCCTTGGGCGATGGCTTTACCGATGGTCATTTTAACAGTAATGACTTTGATTGCGCCCCAGATTCCCTTAAATTGGAATCTCTGGTTAAGTCCTACGGTTCCTTTGGATAATGCAAACTTGTTGTTTTATCAAAGTACCGTACCGATTTTGGTTGTATCCAGCGCGATCGCCTGCATTATTGGTTTTAAACTAGAACTCCGTCGTGCTTGGTCGAGGCCAAGGCAAAAATACTTACGCTTCTTTCAGGACTTATTCGCTTACGATTTTTACATTGAGCGAGTTTATGAAATGACAGTGGTTAGTGCAGTTATGCTATCTGCTAAGTTTACTGCTTGGTTCGATCGCTACATTGTCGATGGGGCTGTTAACTTGGTGGGTTTAGCCACAATATTTGGTGGGAATACATTGAAATATAATACTTCTGGTCAATCTCAATTTTACCTTTTAACCATTTTTATCGGCGTTGCTCTCATTTTTTGGCTAGTATTTAGCGGTCAATGGTCATTTATTGTTGATTATTGGTTATCGATTGTTCCTGGATAACCAATAACAACAAGTAAAAAGTAATTAGTAAAAAATACAAATGTTAAGTGCTTTAATTTGGATTCCGATCGCTGGTGCAATTCTCATGGGTTTACTTCCTGCAAGTTGGGAGTCCCGTCGCTGTCGCAAAATCGCTCTGGCGATCGCCTTTATTCCCTTTATTTGGACATTATGGCTGGGAATACAATTCAACACCCTGCAAACTCACCTGCAATTTGTTGAGTATATTCACTGGATCGATTGGTTGGGATTGAACTATCATCTCGGAGTAGATGGATTATCCTTCCCGCTTATCTTTTTAAATAGCTTTTTAACCGTCATTGCGATTTGGATTAGCGATCGCAGCAAAGAAAGACCCCGCTTTTATTATTCAATGATCTTACTCCTCAGTGCAGGAGCAGCAGGAGCATTTTTAGCACAAGATTTATTGTTATTCTTCCTCTTCTACGAACTAGAAATCATCCCTCTCTATTTCTTAATTGCCATTTGGGGAGGAGAGAGACGAGGCTATGCAGCCATGAAATTTCTGATTTATACCGCACTTTCAGGAATTTTAGTTTTAGCTTCATTTTTGGGCTTAGTTTGGTTTAGCGGTGCGACTACTTTTGATTATGAACCCTTGCGAAATCAAAACCTTCCCATTGAGCTACAACTCGCTTTACTGGGAATGCTTTTAGTAGGACTCTTTATCAAAATTCCCATTTTTCCCTTTCATACTTGGCTCCCTGATGCTCACGTGGAAGCCTCAACCCCAATTTCTGTATTATTAGCTGGGGTATTGCTGAAATTAGGAACTTATGGATTATTGCGTTTTGGTGTCGGTTTCTTTCTCGATGCCTGGGTAATATTAGCACCTTGGTTGGCGATTTTAGCGGCAATTAGTGCTTTATATGGAGCCTTTACCGCGATCGCGCAAACGGATATGAAAAAGGTCGTTGCTTATTCTTCTATTGCCCACATGGCCTACATTTTATTAGCGGCTGCAGCAACAACCCCTTTAAGTTTAATGGCCGCAGAATTTCAAATGGTCAGTCACGGTTTGATTTCCGCTTTACTCTTTACCCTTGTCGGAGTTGTCTATAAGAAAACCGGAACTCGTGATGTTAAAGTACTTCGGGGCTTATTAAATCCAGAAAGAGGTTTACCTCTAACGGGAAGTTTGATGATTTTAGGGGTTATGGCAAGTGCAGGAATTCCCGGAATGGTCGGATTTATTGCTGAATTCCTCGTTTTCCGTGGTGCTTTCCCCATTTTTACTATCCCGACGGTTTTATGTATTATTGGCACGGGGTTAACAGCAGTTTATTTCCTGTTAATGATCAATCGCGTCTTTTTTGGTCGCTTGTCCGAGCAATTTTCTCAAATTCCTCCCGTTGCCTTTCGAGAACATCTTCCCTCACTAGCTTTAACTGCCTTAATTTTTATTTTTGGCATTCAACCTGCTTGGGTTGTTCGTTGGAGTGAAGCACAAACAACGGCTTTAATTATTAGTCCTGCATTGCAATCAACCATTATTATAGAACAAAAAGAAGCAACAGGCAACAGGCAATTAGGCAACAAACAGGCGATTAAGCAACAGGCAACAGATATCAGCTAATTATCCTTTATCTTTCATTTTTCATCCTTTCGATAACATGGTCAGTACGAAAAGAAAATCTACCCAACATCCATTAGAAGAATATATTCAGCGCTTGGAAACCGGGAAAGCGCTGCTCAAAGATACTCCAGAAAATATTGTTGAAGTTGTGGGTATTCTCAAGAGCTATGGAGTTGTTTTAGATGCTTATTCTCGCAATCTTATCTATATTTCTGAAAAACAGTTTTTAGTCTTATTTCCTTTTTTTAAATACTTTAATGGGGAAGTTAATCCTCAAAAACTATTGCGCTATTGGTGGCACGATCGCATTAACTATGAATATGCCGAATATTGCATGAAAGCAATGTTTTGGCATGGGGGAGGTGGTTTAGATAAATACCTCGATACTGACGAATTTAAAGAATTAGCAGATCGAGCTATTCGTGCTAGGTGGAAAGGCAATTTCATCATGCTAGGACTGCATAAAGCCTTCCCAGAATTTTTACTTGAACACACACGGCAAATGTCTTACTATAGCGGCTTGGGACAATTTTGGCGAGTAATGGCAGATATATTTCTCAGTTTAAGCGATCGCTACGATCGCGGTGAAATTCAATCTATTCCCCAAGTTGTTCAACATATCCTTGATGGTTTAGTAACCGATGCAGCTAAACCGATTACTTATTCTGTAAAACTAGCGGGAAAAGTCTACGATCTCCTCCCTAAATCTGCGGGTTTAACCTTTTTAATGGATACAGGAGTTCCTTATGTTGAAGCAATTTTCTTCCGGGGAACTCCCTTTTTAGGAACAGTTTCCTATAATGCACAAGAATATCAAATTCCTTTCGATCAAGCAATGTTTAATTATGGCGCATTATATGCCGATCCTTTGCCCATTGGCGGATCGGGAATTCCCCCAACCTTATTAATGCAAGATATGCGTCATTATTTACCCGATTATTTACGAAAAGTTTATCAGTCGAAAATTCGCAAAGAGGATGATGTCAGAGTGCAAATTTGCCAGAGTTTTCAGAAATCTATGTTTTGCGTAACAACAGCGACTATTCAAGGATTAGCCCCTCATCCTTTAGACACGAAAGACCCCGAAGAAAAAGATGTTAATCGTGCTTATTTAAAAGGTTGGATGAATCGTTTTTTAACCTCTCGTTTACTTGAAGTGAATCGCTAGATATTGATAAAGATAAAAACTCATTTATTAATCAAAATATAAAAATATGCTTTAATTACTTTGACTTTTTCTTTGAAAATTGCTAAATTATTGCATTCCGACAATATTAGGTTAGAAAATTATTTACATTTATCCATTACCGATCGCCAATTTCCCATTATCGATTACTAATTCCCACAATGCAACTTGTTAATCGCTTACATTTCAGAAATCTGCGCGGTGACGTTTTTGGTGGTGTAACGGCTGCCATTGTTGCCCTACCATTAGCTTTGGCATTTGGTGTTTCTTCGGGTGTCGGTCCGATCGCGGGACTCTACGGTGCGATCGTCACGGGCTTTTTTGCGGCACTCTGTGGGGGGACTCCTTCGCAAATTTCCGGTCCCACGGGTCCCATGACTGTGGTAATGGCCACGATTTTTACAGCAGTTGCGGCCTCGGATTCGGAAGCAGGTTTAGCCACAGCATTTACCATCATTATGTTGGGGGGACTCTTTCAAATTCTCTTCGGAGTGCTGCGGCTGGGGAAATATATCACTCTAATGCCCTATACGGTTATTTCTGGATTTATGTCCGGTATTGGCGCAATCATCATTATTATTGAGATTGCGCCTTTTTTAGGTTATCCCAACGTCTCAGGAGTTTTGGCATCTTTCCGCGCCATTCCCCGAGAGATTGCCCATCCCGATATTATGGCTACGGGCTTAGGACTCTTAACCCTGGCGATCGTTTTCTTATCTCCCGCTAAACTCAATCGCATTGTTCCCTCACCTCTGTTAGCCTTAATTGTGGGGACGCTAGTTTCTGTTTATGCAATGCCCAATGGAGATGTTCCTAACATTGGTGCGATTCCTTCGGGGTTGCCCAGTTTGCATCTGCCTACATTCAATTTGGAGAAACTCGATTTTATCGTAGGTTATGGCTTGATGTTAGCGGTTTTAGGGGCGATCGATTCTCTTTTAACTTCCCTAGTTGCTGACAATATTACCCGTACTCAACACGACTCCGATCGCGAGTTGATCGGGCAGGGAATTGGCAATACAATCTCGGGATTATTGGGGGGACTACCGGGGGCTGGTGCGACCATGCGGACGGTGATTAACGTCCAAGCTGGGGGGAAAACACCCCTATCGGGAATTATTCACGCTTTAATTCTGTTGGCGATCGTTTTAGGTGCAGGTAGTTTAACTGCAAATATTCCCCATGCAGTATTAGCGGGAATTTTAATCAAAGTTGGTATTGATATTATCGATTGGGGATTCCTCAAACGCGCCCATCTTGTTTCTTGGAAAGCAACAGGAATCATGTACGGAGTCATGTTATTAACGGTTTTTGTCGATCTGATTGTTGCCGTTGCGGTTGGGGTTTTTGTGGCCAATATTTTAACAATTGAACGTTTGAGTAAGTTGCAAAGCGAAAAAGTACAAATTGTTACAGACCCTAAAGGAGAAATTCCTTTAGAACCTGAAGAAACGACGATTTTGCGGGAAGCAATGGGAGGAATTTTATTACTTCACCTTGGTGGTCCAATGAGTTTTGGGGCGGCAAAATCTATTTCTCAACGAATGTCTATTGTCAAGCATTATGAGGTTTTGATTTTGGATATTACCGATGTTACCTTGTTAGGGGTTACGGCTTCTTTGGCAGTAGAAACAATGGTCAAAGATGCGATCGCCAAGCGACGAGAAGTTTATCTTGTGGGGGCAACGGGTCAAGCGAAAGATCGATTGAATAAGTTAAAAGTTTTAGGGATGATTCCCGTACAAAATCAGTTAGATAATCGTATTGAGGCTTTGCGTCAAGCGGATATATTTCTTCATCCTGCTACTGTTGATAATAAGGAAAAAGCGAATGTTTAAGCATTAGTAATTCCCTCAGCACCCCAAAAATGCGATCGCCAGATGGCAATAGCACCGTCCCCTACAAACCCTGATACATTGATAATTGGTAATTGATAATTGATAATTGATATGGAAGTTGCGATCGCAGATGAAACCATCAAGCAGAATCTCGAACAATTCCTCATCGTCCTCACTGTTTCTCTCAGCGTTGCCACGATCTCGCGACTATTTAGCTGGCTTCGCCGCATTCCCTATACTTTGTTATTGGTTATAGTCGGCTTAGGATTGGCATTTGTAAATGTTCGCCTGGTCCATCTCTCTCCCGAACTGATTCTGGAAATTTTTCTGCCTCCGTTATTATTTGAAGCAGCATGGAATATTCGCTGGCGGGATCTCAAAGATAGTCTTCTCCCTGTCGGCTTTTTTGCCGTTTTAGGGGTGATTATTTCCATTGTTGGGGTGGCATTTCCTGTCAGTCAATTTACGGGTTTATCTCTTCCCGTCGCCCTGTTATTGGGAGCCAGTCTTTCCGCAACAGACCCAGTTTCCGTGGTCGCCCTTTTCCGAGAATTAGGGGCAGGAAAGCGCTTAACAACAATAATGGAAGGAGAAAGTTTATTTAATGATGGTGTCGCCGTCGTTGCCTTTCTCCTATTAGTTGGTATTCCAATGGGTGTGAGCGAATTTTCTGTTCCCGCTACCATTTCTCGCTTTGGCATCTTTGTCGGTTTGGGGGCAGGTGTCGGCTGTTTGGTGGGATATGGTATTTCCTATTTAACTCAGCGCTTTGACTTTCCCCTTGTGGAACAATCTCTCACCCTCGTTTCTGCCTACGGAACCTATCTCATTGTGGAAGAATTGGGCGGTTCTGGGGTGATTGGCGTGGTGACGGTAGGATTGATTTTGGGGAACTTTGGCTCCCGCATTGGCATGAATCCCCGCACTCGGCTGATTGTCTCGGAATTTTGGGAGTTTTTGGGCTTTTTTGTCAACTCGATTGTTTTTTTGCTGATTGGCGATCAGATTAATTTTTCCAGTATTGGCAAGAATTTCGATCTCATTTTAATTTCCATTGCTTCGGTGGTTCTGACAAGGGCGATCGTCATTTATGGTTTGGGAAATTTTAGCAATCTTTTCGGTGGCACTCCTCTCAATTGGCGACAATTAACGGTGTTATGGTGGGGAGGGTTGCGGGGTGGGGTTTCCATCGCCTTGGCTCTCAGCGTCCCAGTAGTCCTACAAGGACGACAGGAAATTATTGATGCCGTTTTTGGTGTGGTATTATTTACTTTATTGGTTCAAGGTCTGACGACGCAATTTTTCTTGAAAAAACTGGATTTAGTCGGAGATCAACCTCAACGCCAAGAGTATAGCGAATTCCTCGCTCGACGGACAGCGCTGAATCGGGTTCTCGATTATTTGGAAAACATCGAACGTTCCCCAGAAATCGATCCAGAATTTTATCGCTATCAGCAACATTTGGTGAGAGGGGAAATTAAAAGCGTGGCAGAGAAAATCTCTAGCTTACAAAGCAAAAATCCCCAATTGCGATCGCTCGATCTCGAACAGTTACGGGAAGAATTGGTGGATATTGAGGCAGATACCTATGCTGAATATATCCGCGCCGGACGCTTGAATCACAATCTCTCTCCCCTGTTGGAGGGAATCCTCGACCAAGCGATTGAGAAGGCGATCGAGGAAAATCATATCGCAGTGTAAAGGCAAGTTCATTGTCGTTTATTTCTAGATGCTATCTTCTTCGCAACCATTAAACTTCTCTGTAATTTGTCAAGGTTTGCAGATTTTTGAGAAAAAAGAACTTGCAAATTATCCTCACTTGCGCTAAAAAGATAGAGTGCTGGTTCTCAGTTCTTCTTTCTCCTCACATCAACCTAAGATGCGAATCTAAAATACGCACACAGGGTTAAGACTTACAAAAAGTAAGACTTGCAGAAAGTAAGTCCCAAAGTTGAGTCCTACAACCTTCTTAAGTCGGCTAAATAAAACCAATAAACTAAACGCCGACTAATAAGCGTCCGGTTGAGAACTAGCATTTACAAAATCATCCAATCATAGCAAAACCGAATTTAAACGATTAGAAATATGACTCAAATAGTTGCTCACCCAATGGTGAAGTTGCAGCGTAAGGTGCAGTCTTTGGTTAACTCCAATATTCTCCAACCCGAAGATGGAATCTGGAAAATTGCTTTCTTGTATGGAAACAAGTGGGCATATTGGAAAAAAGAATTGTTGGATTTTGGCTTCAATTTACAAGATCCCGTTCAATATTTACTGGTTGTTGAAGCATGGGACGAAGAAGATTAAAGTAGATTTTCACGACATTTCTGCTGTTACAGTCTAAGGAGGCGATCGCCATGACTTGAAAAGGAAAGGCGATCGCTAACCTCGGCATTGAGACAGCGCTTTTGCTAATTCCTTGGCGGTTTTATAGCGTTGTTTTAATTGCGGTTCAGAGGCTTTTTCGATCGCCTTGGATAATGAGGGGGTAATGGTAGGAATACCGCCCACTTCGAGACGATAAACACCCCCTTGATGTTGGTAATATTTAAGGGGAGAATGTCCCGTCAAAAGAAATACTAAAGTTGGCGCGATCGCATAGAGATCCGATTGGGGACAGGGTTGCCCTCGTTCTTGTTCGGGGGCGCTATACCCTTCCGCACCAATTCGCGTCCCCAAGGGCGTACCAATCTCCTTAACTGCCCCGAAATCCAACAAAACGACCTGGTTATCAAGATGGCGTACCATGAGGTTTGCTGGCTTAATATCTCGATGAACGAGGGGGGGATCGAGATTGTGGAGATAGTCGAGAATTTCACAGGTTTGAATTCCCCAATCAATCGCTTGTTGGGGAGTCACCGTGCCTTTTTCATAGATGCGTTGTTCTAAATTCTGCCCGTGTACCAATTCCATGGCCAAATATTTCTTATTATTCTCCAAGAAAAAATCGTAATATTTGGGAATGCCAGGGCGATCGAGGGTTTGTAAAATACGCGCCTCTCGTTCAAAAAGTTCTCGCGCCTTGGCAATTTGAGCCATATCCGCATTCATTTCTTTCAAAACGAGAAGTTGGGGCGATCCCGAAATTTTCCCTTGCTTGTCCCAAGCGAGATATGTTGTTCCCATTCCTCCTTGACCCAAAGTTTGCAGAACTTGATATTCTCGTACAAAGGTTTGCTGTTCGACGAGAGGTTCGCCGCAGTGAATGCAAAAAAGTGTTTTTGGCGGATTATTTTCATGAGTGCAAGAGTTTGCAGGTGGGGAATTCGCGAATAACTGCACCTGCAAGCGAGGACCATCCTTCGCTAATTGAACGATCGCCCCAGGATCGAGAAAACTTTGGGAAACCGATCGCCCATTAATAAATGTTCCATTGGTGCCGCGATTAATTCCCCGCCAGCGATCGCCCTCCCGAGATAATTCAAAATGATAGCGAGAGACTTCAGGGTAAGAATCGAGGATAATATCATTATCGCTAGCACGACCGACACGAATAGGCGATCGATCCTGAAACTGCCACTGTTGCAAAGGGCGATCGGTTTGTGGTTCGAGGAGAGTAAGAGTAATCATAGTTGTTCCCCATTGCCTGTTGCCTGTTTCCTAAAACAACCGATCGGCATTAGGACGCATTTTGATCCGCACCACTAGCCCCGTAATATTGTCGTGACCGTTATATTCATTGGCAAAATCGATTAATTCGATCAAACCTTGGTCTAAATTAGCTTTAGAAGAGATCAGAGGAGTAAGATATTTTTCGTAGTGCGTTTCTAACAGTTCCCCGTCAGATAAACCGTCAGAACACAGTAATAACAGAGTATCCTCATTCAGTTCCATATACTGCACGTCAGGCTTAACAAACTCATTATCCCTGGGACCGATCGCCTGAGTGAGTTGATAAGCATCGGGACGGGCATAGGCATCTTCGCGATCGACCCCTCGTAAAATCTCGCGCTGTCCTACCTCGTGATCGAGGGTTAATTGTTCGATGCCGCGTTTGCGAGTAATGGCGTAAATACGAGAGTCCCCTACATGGGCGATGGCAATATTGTTATCTTGTACCAACAGCATGACGAGAGTTGTCCCCATACGACCGCTTCCCGAGCGCGAATTTTCCACATTCACATCGTAGATTTTTTCATTGGTGGCCAGAATTCCCTCAGCGATGGTGGCTTCGTCTGGTAGTTTGTCGGGGTCAGTCCAATGAGCCTTAAAATAGTGTAGGAGACTTTCTACCGCCATTGCACTGGCAACTTCTCCGGCAGCATGACCCCCCATCCCATCACAGACAATATAAATCCCCCGCCCGCGAATCGTTTTACCCAGGGCATTTTCCTGTTTGCTGACGTGAGTTTCGATGCCGAAGTGATCTTCATTGTGATCCCGTTGGCGACCAATATCCGTCAAGCCGCCATCGCTTAAACTCAATAATTGCATGGGTAAAACCACCGTTGGCATATCGTCTGCCATGCCGCGATAGACCATTTTTTCTTTATTTTCGGCAACCCCTTCTTCTTTGGGGGAGGCCGGGGGAACTGCGTCGCTTTCCGGGGTGGGAGAGGGGGCTTCCTGTTGGCGGGCGAGGTCTTGGAGGCGCGATCGCAGTACTTCTGTGGACTCAACCTCCCCCTCACCAACTGCCACAATGAGTTCCGCGATCGGTCCGTACATGGTACGACCTGACCGACTAAATAAACGCTTCCAAATATTACTCAACTCTGCTAGTTTAGGAGGCTCTTCCTGGCGATCGCCATAAAGTCGCTGCAAGCAGAGGGTTAAATCTTCATCAACCCGCAAATTATCTTCATCTAGTAAACTCTGACAGCATTGCACGATGGTTAATTCTTCCCATAATTTGGCCATTTCATTGAGCCAAAATAGCAATTGGGAGAAATGGGTATCCGCTTGACCCCATAATTCCGGTAGAGACTCCCATTCCGAACGATCTTCAAGCAAGACGACAGTGCGATCGGCAAAACTCCAGGTATCTTGTAAGACTGGAACGGCGGGATAGAGGGATTCTTGTAAAACTAAATAGGGAATTGCCGATCGCGCCACTCCCAACTGTTGCCAAAATTGAATATTAGAACCGCGATACTCTTCTTCCATCTCTTCGAGATCCCCAATACTCGATTTTTGTTGTTCGAGGAGTTGTTCGAGATAGTTTTTTTGTAAAGGTTGTGTATCCCACACTTGTAATTGCGAGATCGGGTCAGATTGTTCTGAAATAGTCCTATCCGATCGCAGTTGATAGCGATTTTCAGGATCGAGAGGCTCTATTTTATCAGGAATAATTTCTGCGGCGGTTTCCTCATTAGATTCAGGGGTTTCCCCATCTGCTGCAATTTGGGTTGTCCCACCGGGCTTCACTTTGGCTTGAGTTGCTTCCGGGCGCGATCGCTCAAAAGCAGGGAAAATGAGTGCCAACCAGTCATTGGCCACAAATGCCCCGCATTCAGGACAGGCTTCTTTTTGAAAGCTGACTGTCGCACCGCATTCGGGGCATTCTTTATCACTCAAAGAAGTCCCGCAACGCTGACAAAATTTATGAGCCACGGGGTTTTCAAATTGGCATTCGGGACAAACCAACATAACAGAACATCCTTAACTCTGATTTTGGAAAATTGATATAGCTCTAGAACGCTAATTCTTTTGCCACATTAGCATTTTCCCCTGAATAATGGGTAATCGGTCAAATAATCCCGACTCTCTTACTCCCCAATAAGTTAACAATAAATCAAAAAGTCAAAATTCCGCATTGAGTGGGGTGCGAGGGAAGGGAATGACATCGCGAATATTGCCCATACCCGTCATAAATTGAACCACCCGCTCAAATCCTAAGCCAAATCCTGCATGAGGTACGCTTCCGTAGCGGCGTAAATCTCGATACCACCATAGTTCTTCTAGGGGCATTTCTGCTGCTTGGATGCGTCTTTCTAAGACATCTAACCGTTCTTCCCGTTGGGAACCGCCGATAATTTCTCCGATTTTGGGGGAGAGAACATCCATTGCAGCGACGGTTTTTTCATCTTCATTTAAACGCATATAAAAGGCTTTAATCCCGACAGGGTAATCGGTAACGATCGCCGGCTTTTGGAAGAGTTCTTCTGCTAAATAGCGTTCGTGTTCTGATTGTAGGTCTAAACCCCATTCTACGGGATAGGTAAATTGGCGATCGCTTTTCTGCAAGAGGGCGATCGCTTCGGTGTAGGTAATGCGTTCAAAGTCATTATTGATAATATTCTCGGCGGTTTTTAAAACGGTTTTGTCAATGCGCTTATTAAAAAATTCTATGTCTTCGGGACAGGTATCGAGAACATATTTGAAGATAAATTTAAGGAATGCTTCGGCCAAGTCCATATTGCCTTGCAGATCGCAAAAGGCCATTTCTGGTTCCACCATCCAAAATTCTGCCAAATGGCGGGAAGTATTGGAGTTTTCGGCGCGAAAGGTGGGTCCAAAGGTATAGACATTGGAAAATGCCAAAGCCATTGCTTCTGCTTCAAGTTGACCGCTTACGGTAAGATAGGCGGGTTTGCCAAAAAAGTCTTTTTCGTAATCAACTTTTCCGGTTTGGGTTTGGGGAATCTTCTCGAGGGGTAAACTGGTGACAGAGAATAATTCTCCTGCACCTTCACAGTCATTGGTGGTAATTAAGGGGGTATGAATCCAGAGAAAGCCCCTATCTTGGAAAAAATGATGAATTGCATTAGAGCAGGCATTACGGACGCGAAAAACGGCTCCTAGGGTGTTGGTGCGCGATCGCAGGTGTCCGATGCTTCGCAGGAATTCAAAGGAATGGCGTTTTTTCTGTAAGGGGTAAGTTTCGGGATCGGAATCGCCGACAATGGCCATAGACTCGGGTTGCAATTCGATGCGCTGTCCTTTACCTTGGGATGCGGCCAATACACCGGATACTTTCACGGCAGCACCGATGTTAAGCTGTTTGAGAAGAGCTTCGTAATCGGGAAAGTCTTGGTTAATAATTACTTGTAGGTTGGCCAAGAAGGAACCATCATTGATTTCCATAAAGGCAAATCCTTTCAATTCGCGTTTGGTTCGTACCCAGCCTTCTACAGTTACAGTTTCGTCGGGCTGTCCATTGCGAAGTATATCGGCAATCCGTCTTTTTTCCATGTTGGCAAGGGAGTTTGCGTCGGTGAGTCTATCCTTAGCTTAATTCATTTAGCCATCGGGAAATTGCCAGCAGGGGATAGATTCAATATCCCGACTTCCGCAACGACAGGAAGCATCTCGTGTAGAAGTAACCCATTCTTGCCCACACTGCCGACAATGACAGAGAATGTTATGGCGATCGGCAATTTCTATTTTTAGTCGCCAGCGATCGAACAAGTTTTTATCGGAATTAGATTCTGAGGAAGACACGATCGCATATCCTAAATATATTGAGTCTCATCATATTATTCTCCTTGACGGGAGAATTTCTCGCGAATTTATCAGCTTTTTTTAAGGTTCTCAAGTTTTCTTGTCCTTCTTCGTACTTTACCTAATTCAATGATTCGCCTTTACGAGTTTATTTTCAGAGGGGGACCTGTAATGTATCCTCTTCTTCTTCTCTCTATTTTTACTTTTGCTTGTGCTTTGGATAGAGGACAGTTTTGGGTGCGTTTGTTAATACAAGAAGATCGGGTTACACGAGATGTTCTCGAAACAGCGCGAGTTAATCTCTCCAAAGCGGCAGAAATCGCTAAGGGTGCAAGTTATTTACCCATTGGTCGTTTTTTATTGGCACCTTTACAGTTAAAAAATCCTTCTCCTGAAACCTTTCGCCTGGCAATGGAAGCAGCAGGAGATAAAGAATTTGTCAAGATGCAAAAAGGAGAGAAATTTCTCGAAACAACTGTTGCAGTTGCTCCTTTGTTGGGATTATTGGGAACAGTTACGGGGTTAATTAGAACCTTTGAAAACTTAAATATAGGGTCGGAAAATGCTCTTGATGCGTCTAATGCGGCGGCGGGAATTGGAGAGGCATTAATTACTACGGCGGCGGGCATGATTGTCGCTATTTTTGCTCTTTTAGTGTTCCGGGTTATGGTAACATTACAAGCACAACAAATGGATTATTTTTCTGAAATTGGGACTGAGTTGGAGTTAATTTATCGTCAAGTTTGGTACGAACCTACCTTACAGCAAATTAAACCTTCTTTATTACCTTTTGTTGAGGAAGGCGATCGCTAAAGTTGAAAAAGGAAAATATTACTTACAATGCCTGACTTGTCGCCAATTATACGCCCCCCTAGTTTCCCCCCAAATCTGGGCAGGGATTATTCGTTGAAAAAGGAAAATGCTACAATGCCTGACTTGTCGTCACTAACGGCGGGATCTGCTTTGAGTCTTAGAGGGCTTGTTGGTTGTCAAAAAGCGAGTTAACGCCAATCTCCTTGAATCGTAAAGGCTGCCCATTTATAGGGAAACTCCCTGTTTTTCCACATCTGTAACTGTGCTTCTCGCAAGGCAGAAACAGCATCCAATCCATCTTCTAACATTTGTTCGTAATAATTGCTCATTAAGTTCGCAGTCGCCGCATCATTCACATTCCACAAACTCACTACGACCCGTTTTGCTCCTGCATACATAAAGCCCCGCGTCAAACCTACGACTCCTTCCCCACTGACAGCCTCTCCGATGCCCGTCTGACAAGCACTGAGAACCACTAACTCGGCATTAAGATCGAGGTTATAGATATCTTGCAGCCGCAATAGTCCATCTTGAGACTTGCCCTTTTCATCGTAAAGTGAGAAAACTAAACCGGAACGCAGGGGGTTATCGTCAATGCAGCCATGAGTCGCGAGGTGCAGGATTTGGTATTGAGAGAGATTGCTGTTTAATGCTTGGCTGCGGTTGGCAGAGAAACCGAGGGCGAGGAATTCTTGGTCATCGGGAACTAAAGCGAGGATGTTTTCCGCTTCTTTTTGGGTGTTGGGGAGGCGATCGAAGGCACTGCAACCACTGCGAAATAAACCGAGTAGGGGATTTTCTGCGGTTGGGGGTGATGCGTCGCCGGAAAGTCGCGGATCGTGGGGGGAGAAGACGGGATCTGCGAGGACGGCGATCGCTTTGGGGGCAGGGGTGCGTTTTGCCCATTGACTGCGTTGTGCTTCGAGACTGGAGGCTGAGGAGAGGTTGATAATTTCGTGGTTGGCCAGTAGGGGCGCAACGCTTGCGCCCTCTATGCTTGCGCCCTCTATGCTTGCGCCCTCTATGCTTGCCCCCTCTATGCTTGCGCCCTCTATGCTTGCCCCCTCTATGCTTGCGCCCTCTATGCTTGCACCCTCTATGCTTGCGCCCTTTTCTGCACCCCAAGGTAAAGCGGCAAACGGCAAACGGTTGAGTTTTCCATCAGCAACGATCGCCAAACGTTGATTTTTCAGCTTACCTGCAACGGGATCGAGGAGCATTTTCGCGAGTTCTGTCCCTTCACTGAGAGGGTTGCGGTTTTCGGCTTGCAGGGCGGTGATATAGCGTTCTGTGGCGGTTTCAATCTCTTGGCGAGGGGGGAGTTCGTAGGCGGTAAACTCGGTTTTGCTGACGGCGAAGAGATAGCTGCGATCGCCTCCGAGGGCGTATTCGAGGAGGAGGGTATCATCGTCGAGGATATTTGCTTGGATTTGTTGCAGGGTGAGGGGTT
>NZ_JACSWA010000606.1 GCF_016888125.1 Spirulina sp. CCY15215 | reverse complement strand
TCCAAAGACTTTCTCCAGCAGGTACGGCTAGATCGGCTTCGTTGACGATCCAACTGGGGTTATTCTGGTCAAATATTAAACTTGTCGGGCTACCGATGAGTTGGCTGTAATCGTTGTCTCCGTAGGCGTTGAAGTAGTTATTGCCAAAGCCGATTCTGGTGGCGGTGGTAGCTCCAAAACTGCCGGGTACGTCTAAACTTGCCCCTTGGGTGAAGACCCAGCCCGAGGGGTTCATCAGGAACAGGTTTGAGTTGCCTCCTGTGAGTTGAATCAGTCCTTGGATAATGCTGGGGTTTCCTCCCGTGACTCTTCCCACGACGTTGAGGATGTTGGGGTTGGAGAGAAAGTTGGCGATTTCTTGGGGGTTGAGTCCGAATTCCTGAAACGAGTGGAATAAGTTAGCTCCGGCTTGGGTGCCGCCGTTGATATGGTAGGTGTTGCCGTTGTAGTTGATTATTGTCCCGGTGCCGTCAGGGGCTGCTGTGATGGATGTTTGCGCCTGGGCGGTGAGGGGTTTTGCTCCGATTAACCAAGTTAACAGGAGGAGAGACAGGAGTTTTGGCAGTTTGAGTTTTTTCACGGTGGGGGACTGGGAAATTTTTGTTTTTCAGTATAATCCCTGAAAGTTAGATAGTCTATTTTTTTGCGATTTCTTTACAATTTACTCTTCGGGAGAGAATAGCCTTTAGTTGCCAGGATGAGTGTAATTGATGCCTTCCCAGAGATTCTCAATTCTTTGCAGAATTAGAAAGCGATCGCACTATTTTACAGTAGTGGGAGCGTCTCGCTCCCTAGAGTCCTGTAAATTTGAGAGTCCTGTAAATTTGAGAGTCCTGTAAATTTGAGAGTCCTGTAAATTTGAGAGTCCTGTAAATTTGAGAGTCCTGTAAATTTGCAATTTTGAGATGCACCCGTTTATTTTTGCAATGTTTCTTTATAACTCTTCGGAGATAATATTTTTTAGACCCCGATAAACCTGTTCAATGGGGAAACTCAGATTAATACTTTTAAGTTCTATGGTGTCTCCTTCTTTATAGTTAATAATTACCCATTCCCCTGTGTCTTTTTTATGATATAAATCCATTTCAATACAGGTAGAACTAACCAGTAGATAGTCTTTTAATTCAGGATTCTGGCTATATATTCTAAACTTTCCACCCCTATCGTAGGCTTCTGTACTTTTTGATAAAACTTCAACAATTAAGCAAGGATAGGTAATATATTGTGTTGTAGTTTTATCGCGCTCATCACAAGTAACACTGACATCAGGATAAGTATAATCGTTGGTTTCTACAAGATTGATTCTCAGGTCTGAATTTCCAGTTTCACAGCCACTTCCTTCTAAGTGATTAGAAAACAAAGTAATAAATCTAACAGAGATTAAACTATGGTTTTTGCTACCACCACTCATAGCATAAATTTGGCCATCAATATATTCATGTTTTTCCAATTGCTTTTCCTCCCAAGCAAAGTATTCTTCAGGAGTTAAGGTGGGGTAATGTTCTTGATCTGCAATCATGGTTGGGTAAGCGCCTCATCAATATTTACAGTTTTACCATAAATATAATGCGATCGCTCTGAAGGGAAGAATCTTCATTTTCTTCATGAATACTAAGCTGTTCAGCATCTAAACGACATTATCAAGAATCCCAAAAACCTTGGAGTGCGACCATCTTGGTCGCTAGCGATCCGTTGTTTAAATGTGTTTTAGCTTATCATTTAAAATCTAGGGAGCGATCATTTAAAATCTAGGGAGCGATCATTTAAAATCTAGGGAGCGATCATTTAAAATCTAGGGAGCGATCATTTAAAATCTAGGGAGCGAGACGCTCCCACTACAGTTGGATTTCTGGGGTAGGGGTGCAATGCTTGCACCCTGAAATTATGACCTATTAACCCGAGTTGCTAGTTACAAATAGGATACGTTTCGATCGCCCTCCCGTCCCCCTTAATGGCTTGCTGGGCTTGAGTCTGTAGCTGGTTTAAGAGTGTTGATTGGGGGCCAGGGGGCAAAATATTATTGAATTGCGTAAATCCTAATTTCTTCATTAAACCGCGATCGGATAAGATACAAGGTAGAATCACGGAAATCGTGTTTTCTTTTTAGCTCCCAATTTTTCTGATGAAGAAAATAGTGCTGAAGGAATATCTCCATCAGGCTTAAACAATAATAAGATTTTGTTGGAATTACCGATGACACAGTCCTGGTCTCCTCCGCCTCGTCAACCGTTAAAACGGCTACAAGTATCCGACGGTTTATTAATGAATGCCAAGCGATGGCGTTTGGCTCATCAGTACCATCGCTTGCGCCAGAATTTGCACTATCAATCTCTCAATCAATCGGGAATTGTCGAGGGGTTAGGAGTTAGTACGATAGACCCTCCAGAAGAGATTCGCAGCCAATACCGCGATCGCCGTTGGTTGCAAATTCAGCCCGGCATTGCCATTGATATTTTTGGTAATCCCATTATCGTTTCTCAAGCGATTGAGTTTCGCCTAGCCTCAGAAAATCGTTCCCCAAAACCCCTTGAGGTTTATCTGGTCCTTCGCTACGTCGATCCCGATAACCTCGGCCACAAACAGTCGGGAGATTTAGTTGAGGAAACCTTTCGCCTTGATGAGAAAACCGATCCCCCAACCGAGGCAGATGTAGAATTGTGTCGCATTACCTTGCCCGCCCATAGGTCAACGGGAGTTATTTTACCCGTAGAATTGCAGCCGGCGGTTAATGTTTTTCAACCCCAACCCTGTCAGCCAAATTTTTTATATCGGCAAATGGCGCGATCGCATCCTCAAGTCCTCATCGAAGTGGCAGGAATTCGACACGCCAGCACCTCCCCAGAAAGCGAAGAAAAATTTGCTCAATTTAACGCCCTCTTGGAAGCCGCCCCAGGACTTGCCCCAACTTTATGCGGTAGTAACTCTTTGGAGTCAATTCGCCCAATCCTCTCCCCTCAAACCGATACTTTGGGGTTGGAATACCGAGAAGATGCCCTAGGATTAGAAAAATATCACCTCCTTTATTGGCCTGTAAGTGGCGATCCGCCTTTGACAGAGGCCGAAGAGTTTGCCCTGAGAGATTATTTGCAATCGGGAGGGACAATTCTGGTAGATGCGATCGAGGAACCCCCAGATTTAGTCGAAGTCTTCAAGATTCAAAAGGAACTTTATAGCGCGATCGCCGCCAGCGAAAAAGATCCAGACTTAATTGCATCACAACCGGAATTGATCGCCGAACTTAATGCCTTGCAACTGGAGCTTTCGAGCCAAGTTTCTCAAGTTTTTCCCAATTTAGAAATATTGGCACAGTATTCTGGAGAGACTCTAGAATCTTTAATCGGTTTAGATTGCCCCTTGCAAAGGCAACCT
Source organism: Spirulina sp. CCY15215 (assembly GCF_016888125.1). Taxonomy (GTDB): domain Bacteria; phylum Cyanobacteriota; class Cyanobacteriia; order Cyanobacteriales; family Spirulinaceae; genus CCY15215. The sequence goes on along the minus strand of NZ_JACSWA010000606.1, from coordinate 17,330 downwards.
TTTCCTTTTTCAGCACCCCCCATTATCCAACAAAAATTAACCTATCTGGCGGTGGGTGGCGGTGTCATCCTCTCCATTAGCAATCTTTGCCAAGCATGGGGATTAAATAAGAATATTATCTTGCCTCGAGAAACCTTGCGATCGGCTCAGGAATTAGGGGTTAATATTCTCTATTTTGCCTGGCGCAGAAAACAACTCATACAATGGCAAGTTGCCTTATCTACCTTATCTAACCTTGAAACAAGATCGGAGAATCTCGGAACAGCAGCAGAACCAGTCTCTCATCCTTTCGATCTCAGCAAGAAATCTTAATCTATAGTCATAAAATTAGGCGATCGCCTAATTTTATTATTTAATTTATCGAGGAAAAATCTTGAAATTATGCCTTTTTTATCCATCAATAGAACCATACCAATTCTGATTGTTAGTCCCATTCTCGCCTCCATTGCCGTAACCGGATATTTTGGCTATATTAACGGACGCAAAGCTGTTGATAATCTCGCAGAGAAAATTAATTTGCAGACCACTCGAGCAATTGAAGCCTATGTACAAGAATTTTTAGGCGATCCCCAACAACTTTTAGCGTTTAATGATGCCTACATTAAAGGTACAGGTTTAGATATTAATGATTTTGATACCCTCAGAAACATTTTTGCCCAAACCGTTCCCAAGATGAGTAGTGGAGTTGGCTATGGCAACGAACAAGGACAATATGCTGGCATTTTTTTAGATGTAAGCAACTACAAAGATTTAGAATTTTATCAGCGAGATGAGTCCACTGGTTCTAATGTGAACATTTATCGAATTCAACCCGGACAACCCGATCGCCTGCTCAAAACTATACCCTACGATCCCCGCGATCGCCCTTGGTATAAAAGTGCAGTAAAAGCAGGAAAAGCAGTATGGAGTGAGATTTATGTCTTTGCTGGGAGCGGTGCATTGGGTATGACGGCTACCTTTCCAGTCTATAACAAAAACAAGGTTCTCCAAGGTGTATTTAGCAATGATATCGTCCTCAATGATATTAGTGGGTTCTTGGAAGAGCTTTACATTTCCCCCCAAGGAGAAGCATTTATCATCGAACGGAATGGTCAAATAGTGGGTAATTCTTTAGGGGAATCACCTTTTATTGTTGTTGACGGCGAGCAAGAGCGATTGAATGTTCGTGACAGTTCCGATCCGTTAATCAAAAAAGTGAGTCAAGCGATATTCGAGAGAGTTGAAAATCAGACTCTATCCCTTGATGAAGAAACATATTTTAAATTAATTGCCGATAAAACCTCTCAATATATCGGCGTAATGCCGATAAAGGATGGACGAGGCATCGATTGGCTCATTGTTGTTGCTATTCCTGAAACAGATTTTTCTTCGGTCATTCTTGCCAGTGTGCGTTCAACCTTAATTGTCGGCGGGACGATCGCCATACTAGCTACAATTATGGGCTTATTGGCGGCAAAATGGATTATTAAACCCATTCAATCTTTAAACTGGGCTGCTAAAGCAATTGAAGAAGATCGTTTTGAGCCAGCTACGCTCACTAAAGTTATAGAGCGCCAAGATGAGGTCGGAGAATTGGCACGAGTGTTTCAGAATATGGCCACGGTGGTTGGTGCGAGTAAAGCCAACTTGAAACAACAGATGTCGGAGTTGGAAAATGAAGTTCTCCAGGCTAAACGCAAGAGTAACGATCGCAGACGCTATGACCCGACAACTATCAGCGATTTGCTGAAGCGATCGCGAACTATGCGCGATCGCTTCAGTAACTCTCAAAGCAACGGTCATGGTCGCAGCTTGTCGGAACAATTAAAACAAGTCCAATATTTTGCTTCCTTTTCTGAGCAAAACTTGCAAAAATTGATTGCTTTGGGACAAAAACAAATCTTACAAGAAAATGAAATTCTCTTTCACGAAGATGACCTAGGAGAATCCTTCTATTTAATTCTCCAAGGCTCAGTTAAAATTTATATTGAAAAACTGGATAAATTTCTCACCAACCTGTCAGGAGGAGATTTCTTTGGCGAACTTTCCTTGCTTCTGGGAATTCCCCGAACGGCCACGGTAAAAACTTTAGAAGAAACATCATTATTTGTTTTAGATCGCCAAGGGTTTCAACTCTTTTTACAAGAATATCCCGATATTGGTCAGGAGATTGCTCAACAGCTTTGCGAACATCAAGAAGAATTGGAGGAACGCAAACAATTACTGAAAGCGGCGGGACTTTTAGATGATGAAGAAAGTTTTAACAGCAATCCTTTAAACTGGATACGCAAGCGAATTTTTTCATTTCAAAGTTAACCCATAAACTTTAAAATTACTGTCTATATCTCCCAAAATTCAACAGAAAACAGATTCTTCTCTTCCTGATTAAAAATGAAACAAAAAAACGTAGAAACATATATTTTTCCGAAAGAACTTGCTTTTAAACCAGGAGATAAAGTCGCCAGCTTTGAGATTACCGCAATCAATCAAAGCGATCGCTTTGCCGGCTTTCAAATTGAAATTACCGCCGCCGGAGCCGATACTGCTGGCGATCGCCGCAATTGGTATTCCATTCATCCCGAAGTGAGTACCAAAAATCCCCCAGGAGATTCAACTAAATTTATAGTAACTATTATTGACACTCCCATTCCTGGTTTTGTGGGTTTGATGAACTTGACCGTGCGTATTTTCTCAATGGACTTGGCCGACGAAGACCGAGAAATTTTGCGCTTGAATGTGGAGCAAAGCGATCGCGAAGTTCCCCTCGTTTTAGAGATGCCCGTCAAAGAATTCCTCGCTAAACCAGGAGAGCAAATCGATATCCCAGTAGAGGTCTTTAACCCCAGTCAACTTCCCACCAATGCAACCTTACACCTACAAGGCTTAAATCCGAAATGGCTCGATCGCGGCGTTGAAAAATACCTGCCCGTGGGAGCCGGTAAAGAAGCCGAAACCTTTTTTTCCTGCCAACTACCCGCAACCCACGCAGCCATTGCCCGCGTCTATCCCTTTAAAATTCAAGCCAGTCGAGGAAAAGCTCCTCCGACTTTCATTGAAGCCAACTTAGAAATTGCGCCGGAAGGGATGATTGAGTTTCACTGCGAAAATAAACAAGAAAATATTCCCAAAAAATGGGGATTTCTGCCGGGTTGGAATGCCCCTCCCGTTAACTTTCAACTCAACTTTGACAACCGCAGCAACCTCGATCAGAAAATCGCCGTTCAATTGGAAGAAGGGGTAGAAATGCTAACAGTTGCCACATCTGTGCAAATTGAACCGGAACAACTGGAACTGCTGCCAGGAGACAGTAAATCAATGGAAGTCACCGTGCGATCGCGCCGTCCTTTGTTAGGATTCACCAGACAACTCCTCCTCAATTTTGAAGCCATCCTCTCGGATCGACGGGTGGGGAATACTAGCCCAGGTCGGCAACTTTTAAGAGTTAAAGTGTCCCCGATCGTGCCGCTCTGGGCGATCGTGCTAGGCATACCCGCCCTAATCTATTTCGCTTGGAAACTGTCTTATTTTAACCCAGAAAACTCTTGGTTCGGTCATCAAGCCGCCGTCAATTCCGTGGCTGTGGATGGGGATGCAAGTTCCACCATTAGCGGCTCAAACGATCGCACCATTCGGATGTGGAATATTAGCGGCTTTGAATCTTGGAACTTGGTCAACCCGGAAATTGGCATTGTTGGGGCAACCGATAAAGCCGTGCGGGTGGTTCGTTATAAACCTGTAGACAATAACGCGATCGCGGCAGGTTTGGAAAATGGCGAGATTCAACTTTGGGACTCCTTATCAAGAATGCGCCTTCTCGATTCTTTTGTCTATCGCAAAGACGACCGGGTTTTAGCCCTCACCTTCACCCGCGACTCACGCTATCTCTTGAGCGGCCACGGGAGCGGTTTAGTCTTGAAATGGAATGTGGAATATACCCTCGACGACTTGCGAAACACCGATCATCCCCCCAAGCGTCCTAGTTTGGAAAAACAGATGGATTTTGCGGTATATGCCTTGGAATTGGTCGATCGCAAAGATGATATTCTGGCTATTGCTGGACGCTTTAATCAATTGGTACTTTGGAACATGAAAACCAATCAAACTCGAGTGCTGCCCTATCGCAAAGGGGGAAAAGACGATTATATTTTTAGTCTGGCTACCGCCGAACTGCGTCCCGGTCTTCTCGCCACCGCCGATAATCAAGGCGAGATTACACTTTGGAATTTAAACACTTGTTTATCTGGCACAGGCACTTGCCAAATCATCGATCGCTGGTCTGACGGTCATGGCGATCGCCCCGTGCGATCGGTCTCCCTGAGTCGAGATGGTTGCTATTTGGCCAGTGGAGGGGATGATGGTCGAGTGGTGCTGTGGCCTCTTTCTCCCGATGGTTCTCGAGCCGGGGTACAATACCCCAAAGGCATTGAATTAGCTCGCTCTTATCCTGTTAAGGAAGGCTGGTTTTTCAACAAAAAAGAAGTTTATCCGAAAATTAATAGCGTTAATACCAGACAAGGCAAAGATTGGCTTTATGTTGCAAGCGGCAGCGACGATACTCAATTCCGAGTCAGTCGAACTAAACGCTTACCCGAGTTGAGTTGTGATGCCATCAATCATAATCTTCATCCTAATCAGAGCCAAAATGATAAATAGGCAAAAGGCAACATTGATAACTGATAACTGATAACTGATAACTGATAACTGATAACTGACATGGTTGACCCCCAAGCGACGGCGGAATCGACACGAAAACGATACACGAAAACTGTTGGCGGCCCGTTCGGCATTATTCTCAATCCTTTGGGAGATATCTCCGTGACGGCGGGAGACACTTGCGAACTCAGCGTCACTATCATTAATGATGCAGATAAAAGCCCGGCGATTAATGTTCTCATTGACGAAACCTCCCACTCTGTCCGAGAATGGTGCATCCTACCAGAACAGCGATTAGCCCTCGGTCAAGGTCAAAGTAGCGAGGTCTTTTTTAACTTTGATATTCCCATTGATACCCCTCCTGGTAGTTATGAATATGTCCTAGTTATTGATGCACCTCAACACCATCCCGAAGAGACTCCCCTCCTTCTCGATCGCCGGATGCAGGTTCTTCCTTATGTTCAAGAATCTCGCATCTCTAGCGATCCGACTTTTGGCCTCATTCCCCCCACTTCCTCGGAAAGCCCCGTTCCTCTACAACAGGAACAATCTTTTGAAGTAACAGTTACGGTGGATAATCGTTCCGATCTCGTCGATCACTTTCGCCTACTCTGTCCGGATTTGGAACAAGAATGGTGCAAAATTATCTATGAAGATCGCTTTTCTCCAGGGGGACTGCTGATTACCGAACAGCGCTTAGAACTCAACCCCGGCGATCGCGGTACCATTCGTTTAGTTATTACACCCCCAGCCAATACAAAAGCAGGCATTTATACGCCAACAATTTCCTTAAAGTCCGCCAATAATCCCGATCTCGTTCTCCTCGATGTTATTTATATTCAAGTTCTTCCGGTTTATCTCCTCACAGCAGAACTGGCCACCATCATTGGCAAAATCAAAAAACAACCTGGACTTTATACCCTCTTTCTCCACAATAGCGGCAACACCGATCGCGAAGTACAGGTCAGAGTTACGGGTTTTGAAGAGGAAAAGCGGCATATAGTCACCGTCGAACCCCAATTACTGAAACTATCCCCTACGGGTTCGGCGGCTTCTAGTATTGAAGTGGAAGTGACTCAATTATGGAAGCGCTCTTTTTATGCTGAAACTGTTGAATTTGCTATAGAAATTGAAGATCTCGAAGCTCTTCCCCTGATTGTCAAGCGCTTTCCAGGACTTTTAATTATTGAAGGTCGCCCTTGGTGGCAATTTTTACTGGTCTTTTTAATCAGTTTACTGATGTTAGGAGGGCTGGTTTTTCTCGTCTGGCTCTTGTTTCCTCGTCCTCCTGCGCCTCCAGAAATTATCGATTTTTCCCCTCAAAGTAGTTTCTATAGTGAGGAAAATGGAGATGTTGTGCGCCTGAATTGGCAGATCGTAAATCCGAATCGCTTACAATCCCTTAAAGTGGAAGGACTTGCCCCAGATGGAGTTGTTATCAGCCGTGCTGTCACCTACGATCTCACTCAAGGAATTCCGGAAGCCTTAGAAGATTTTTGTACGATTGACGTGCGTTTAATTTGCATTAATGTCCCCACCGACGGTCGCCAAGCGGGAGATTATATTTTTACCCTGACTGCAACACCGATTCCTCAACGCCGTCGAGGATTTCTGGCTCGCATTTTCCGCACTCGTAGCGGTTCGGTTTCCATGGAAACCAATATTATTCGGATGCTTCCTATTCCTCAGCCTCGCGCGATCGAATTTACGTCTACACAGCCTACTTATGTTGTGGGAAATGAGGAAGAACCTTTAAGTGATGACGATCCGGGAACGGAAAATCAGGAACAAGGAAGAGAGCAAGAAGCCAATGAAAAAACCAGTAATTTTAGTCTTCCTCCTGCAAATACTCAAGCAGAAGAAGCAAGCCCAAATCCATCTGCTTTGCCACCTCCCAATAATGCCAACACTTCTAAACCAAAAGAGCCTGGCGATCGGGGGATTCTTTTAAACTGGAAAGTTACTAATGTTCAACAATTGCAAGAGTTGAGATTGGTGGCGCGAGATCCCGAAGGTATTGTTAACAGCCCTTTAAAAATTTATGATTTTAGTGAGGGATTGCCAGAGGAATTGCGGGAGGTTTGTCAAGTCCAAGATTTTGAACTGGTTTGTCGCAGTGTTGTCACGGGAGCGATTCAAGCCGGAACTTATGTTTTTGAATTAACGCCAATTCCTCGCAGTGCGGAAGCAGAACCAGCAGAAACGGTGAAAACAGACCCCATTAAAATTGAACCTGTTCTCATTCCGATTGAGATTCTTGAATTTACCATCAATGGTGCGGAAGCGTTGCCTAAATATGTTGTCGAATTGAAGGCAGAACCGATTTTACTCACTTTAGCTTGGAAGGTAAAGGGAGGAGAAGGATTAAAGGTTGAATTGCAACCTTCACCTGGAACAGTTTCTCCGGAAGGTACGATCGCCTTTCCTTTGGCGCAAGATCCAGGGACTACAACTCTCACACTGGTTGCATCAGATAGTAGTGGAAAATCTGTGACTCGTTCTGTGGCGATCGATACTTTTGTGCGAGAGAAAGGGGGAGGAACTGCGGGCGCACCCGCAGGCACACCCGTAGTTCCTCCCGTAGTTCCTCCCGTTACACCTCCAGTTCCTCCTGCACCGCCTAAAGCCTCTCCCAGTAAGCCTGACGCGCCGCCGCTTCCCACTGCGCCCCCGGTTGAGGAAGCACCTCCCCTACCGACTCCTCCCGATGGGTCGCCACCGGTGCCAGGCGATCGCAATGCACCACCACCAACGGAATTACCTCCTGTTTTGTATTAAGGGCGATCGCCAATGGTTATATCAAATCCGGTTAATGGGTCATAATTTCAGGGTGCAAGCATTGCACCCCTACCTCCCAAACCCAACGTACAGGGCAAATGCTTGCGCCTTAGATTTTTAATGATAGTATTCATGCGGATTTGATATTATACTTTTAAGAGAGATTAATTTTTTCTCGTAATAACTTCTACTGGAGTTTCTTCGGCTAAATCTGTGGGAGGTTGCGAATCTTTGTCCTGTCGAAAGAAATTCAAGAGAAACTGGACGACATTATCGACATAAGTAAAGATTACCGGAATCACGACTAATGTTAACAAAGTAGAAGTGGTAAAACCGCCAATGACCGCGATCGCCATAGGACTGCGAACCTCTCCATCTCCGCCAAATTCAAGGGCGATAGGAATCATTCCCGCAATCGTAGAAAGAGAGGTCATCACAATGGGACGGAAGCGGGAAACCCCGGACTCAATTAGTGCCTTAAAGCGAGGTTTACCTTGCTTCATGGCATCTAGGGTAAAATCAACTAAAAGAATGGCATTTTTGGTCACTAATCCCATTAAGAGAACGATACCAATGAGGGCAAAGAGTCCGAGTTCTTTTTGCGTTACCAATAGTCCTAAAAACGCCCCACCAAAAGATAAAGGTAAAGCCGCCAGAATTGCCAAAGGATAGAGAAAATTGTTATACAACAAAACTAAAATGGCATAAATCGATAAGATTGCCAATAATAATGCCCCGACAAAACGAGAGAAAATATCTCGCATGATCTCTGCATCTCCCACGGGTTCTTCTGTGACATCGGGAGGGAGTTGCATCGCTGGTAATGCCCGCACCATGTCCACCGCATCCCCTAAAGCCAATCCTTCTAAATTGGCATCTAACGAGACTTGACGGCTGCGATCGAAGCGTTTAATTTCGGCGGGACCGCTTCCCCAACGGATGGTTGCAACAGCAGAGAGGGGAACCAGTCCACCGTTAGAACTGGGAACTCGCAAGTTTTTTAGGGTTTCGATATCCTTGCGGAGATCCGAGTCAATTTGGATGCGGATGGGAATCTGGCGATCGCTTAAATTAAATTTGGCTAAATTGGATTCGGTATCGCCAATTAAAGCCAGAGAAGCGGTGTGGGCGATCGCCTGGACGGAAACACCTAAGTCAGCAGCGCGATCGGGGTTCGGATCGATGACGATTTCCGGCTTCACTAAACTGAGACTGGAAGTTACATCCACGAATCCCGGAATTTCCCGCATTTGCCGTTCTAGGGCTTCTGCGGTTGTTGCCAAACTGGTAGGATTTTCACTCTTTAAAAGAATCGATAAATCCTTAGAATTTCCTGCCCCTCCTTGAGCTTGAAAAGAGACTCTCGCCCCTGGTATTTGTTGGAAAATTTTCCGCATTTCTTGCTCAAATTCAAAGCGATGAATGCGTTCTGATTTCGGCACTAAATTGATGTAAGCTGTACCAGAATTGATATCGCTTGCATTGGCTAAAACATTGTCTACTGCTGGATTATCTAATAAAAGCGCTGTGGTTTTTTTCAGAACTGCGGTGGTTTCTTCTAAAGTCGATCCGGGAGGTAATTCCACAGAAACGAGACTCAAGCCCATATCTCCCCCTGCAAATAAACCTTTGGGAATAAAAGGAACCAGTTGCAAACTACCAATAAAAAAGGCGAGGGCGATGAGTAACGTGGTGATGCGATGGCGCAAGGCCCAGGTTAACATACTGCGATAAATGCGGCGACGTTTGGGAGGAGTGGGGGCGATCGCCTCTTGAAATTCCTGACGATAAGGATCTAGCGATCGCAGATGAGTCAATTTCCCATTCCCATTTCCTCCCTTATCAAGGGGGGGGGCGATCGTTCTGTTGCTAGTTGCTGGTTTTGGCTGCAATAAATAAGCACTCAACATGGGGGTCATCGTCGTTGCGACTAAGGTAGAAAACATGGTCGCGACAGCAACAGTTACACCGAAGGGTTGAAAAAACTGCCCTGGAATGCCCCCCATAAATGCGACGGGGAGAAATACCGCGACAATTGTTGCCGTCGTGGTAATCACCGCTAAACCAATTTCCCTGGCCCCATCCGTAGCGGCTTGTATGGGCTTTTTCCCCATTAGCAAATGCTGATCGATGTTTTCGATCATGCAAATGGCATCATCAACTAAGTTCCCCATCGCCAACGCCAACGCCAGTAAGGTCATGCCGTTGAGGGTGTAATTTAAAGCCTGCATGACCCAAAAGGTGGGAATAATTGAGAGAGGAAGTGCTAAAGCTGTAATAAAGGTCATCCGCAAATTTTGCAGGAAAACTCCCACCACCAACACGGTTAAAACCGACCCAATTAACAAAGCGCTAAACGTAGAATTATAGGAAATGCGAATTTCATCTCCCCTCGTGAAATTAAGGGTAAATTTAATATCATCCGAGAGGGTTGCTTTTAGCTTTTCAATTTCCTTAATTACCCCTTGTTCTACTGTTACCAAGGTTGTTCCCGTACTTCGCAAAACGGAAAAGGCGACAACGGGTTGATTATTGAGAAATGCGGCTTGTCTGGGATCGCCGAAACCATCAACGACTTCCCCCAAACTGGATAAAGCAACCGTCGATCCATTGGGGAGAACAATGCGATAATCCCTTAAATCTGCAACGGTTTCGGCACTGCCGAGGGTACGAATATTTTGTTCCCCTCCTGCTACTTCCGATCGCCCTCCTGGTAAGTTGATATTAAAGTTACGAATTTGCGCGTTGACTTCCGTGGCTGTAATACCATAAGCCTGCAAGCGGCGATCGCTGAGATTAACGCGAATTTCGCGATCGACTCCCCCCAAGCGTTCAATTTGGGACACCCCAGGCACACTAGAGAGGGCGCGGGCAACTTTGCGATCGACGAAATCGCTTAATTCTTCAACGCTGAGTTTATCCGAGGAGACGGTATAGGTCATAATCGATCCGCCGACAAATTCCAAGCGTTCTACGATGGGTTCGTTGACATCTTGGGGCAGATCGGTACGAATTTGGGTAATAGCATTACGAACGTCGTTGGTGGCGCGATCGCTGTCGGTACCGAGGGTAAATTGAATAACAGTTGTGGATCGCCCATCGGTGACGGTGGATTGTACTTCATCAATGTCTCCCAAACCCGCTACGGCATCTTCAACTTTTTTGGTGACTTGGGTTTCCATTTCCACAGGTCCCGCCCCCTGTTGGGTGACAGTCACTTGGACGAGGGCAAAATCAATATTGGGTTCAGAGTCGATCCCCAAGGAGAAAAAGGACATTGCCCCGACAATGCTCAAAATGAGGAACATTACGAGGGTGGGGACGGGATTTCTAATCGACCAAGAAGAAACGTGAAAAGACATTTCTGTTATTTGTTGTTGTTGTTGTTTTTGCTTGACCTCCACTCTTCCCCTGGTAGGGGGACGCTGGAGAAGTTTTATTCAGTTGTGAAAGATTCACTGGCAATCTCAACAAGATCGCCATTTTTAAGGTAAGGTGCGCCTTTGACGGCCACGCGATCGCCTAAAGTTAAGCCGGAAAGAATTTCGATGCGATCGTCGGGTAAAATTCCCCCCAGGGTGACGGGTTGCGAGACTACGGTGTTATCGCTTTGAATGACGAAAACAATCGCAGTACCATCTTCTTGCGGTAGGGCGGCACCGGCGGGAATTGTGACTCCAGACTCGGCGGAGGTGACGATCGCCCCTCGCAGGAACATTCCTGGTTTTAATCCCCCTGTCCTCGGCAAATCGACTTTAACCGTGGCTTGGCGAGATTCTTCATCTACGAGGGGATCGAGGTTTCGCACTCGCCCCAGCAAGCGCAGATCGGGGTTAGCATCGGAGGTAATACGCACCGGTTGATTAGATTTAATTTGCCCGATTTGGGTTTCAGGTACTTTCAGGAGAAGTTCTAAGCGGGCATTTTCAATAATGGTAAAAAGGCGATCGGAGGAGGAAGTAATATCCCCGACGCGGGCATTCCTTTCGGCGACGATGCCGCTACGAGGGGCAACCACCCGCATATCCTCGAGTTGGGCGGAGATGACATCTACTTGCCCCCTTGCTTGTGCCAATTGTGCCTCTGCTTGGGTAATAATTTCGGGACGGGGACCTCTTTTTAGTTCCGTCAGACTTGCTTCAGCATTTCGCACGCGCGCTTCAGCATTTCGCACACTCGCTTCAGTATTCCGCACACTCGCTTTGGCTTGTGCCAATCTCGACTTGATATTGGTTTCTTGGTTTAAGATTTCATTGAAACGATCTCGCGCGATCGCTCCCTCTTCTTGCAAAAAGCGATTGCTTGTAACCCGCCCTTGAATTAATTTTACATCGGCTTCGGCTTGTAATACCTCTTCCTTAGCTTGTACTACGTCTCCCTTGGCTTGTACTACGTCTCCCTTGGCTTCTTTGACGGCTTCTTCTCCTCGTGTCACTTCTTCCGTCCGACTGCCCGCCCGCAATTCTGCCAAACGTGCTTCCGCTTGCGCCACACTCCCTCGAGCTTGAGTCAGTTGCGCTCTCAGGACGCTACTATCTAGAATAGCGAGGGGCTGTCCGGCTTTAACTCCGGCTCCTTCCTCCACTAAAACTTGGATAATTGTCCGTCCGGGGGCTTGGGAAATTACGGGAATCAGTTCAAAAGCATTAACGGTTCCCGTTGCCTCTAGGGTACGATTAACGGGGGTGAGTTTGGCTTCTGCGGCGGTGATACTTTGCGCTTTACCAGGCGATCGCTTTTCGGGGGCAGATGTATTTCCTGCGGGTTGCGATTCTGAGGTTGAGGGAGAAATGAATTGCCCGACAACAACGGCGATCGCCAAACCAATGCCAATCCCGATCGCGACGGGAATTTTGCCGATAAACCATTGTTTGGGAGAGCCAGATTTGAACATGGAGCAGGTCAGAGAGGGAAAATTTAAAAAGAATCTTAATGTTTTGTTACTTTTTTTAATTTTAACGAGTTACGGGAACAGTGGGGAATAATTCTCTACAGTTTAAATCTTGGCCGAACAGTCGGTCAATGGCAAAATCAATGGCATTGTTAACCCGCTATTGCTCATTGGTTCAAGCAAATCTCAATAAAGTTCCTACTCCAACTCTGCCTTGAAAGGTTCCTTCTGCCCAAAATTGTTCTCGTTTCCCCAGTGTCACTCTTCCTCGCCCGCCGATCGCCGTCAATTTCATACCTGGATTCACCAAACCGGGATCGATACCCCCCAATAATACCGTTACGCGATCGCCATCTTTCTTAATGACAACAGCTTGGGCAGGCGATCGCGGATTTTCGCTAAAAAAGATAGCTTCATCACCGTAGGGTTTCCCTGGTTCGATGGAAAGTTTCGGTTTTTGTGAGTGATTAATATCATTCCTTTGCAAATTATCTTGCATTCGACCTCCAACACTTAAAGCCGTTTCCTCTGGGGTACTATTGTTATCTTGCCAAAGATATTGCGTGAGTTGATAGGTGAATGCACCAGCGACAAAGCCATTGAATTGTTGATCGAGTGCAGTCTGATCCGGTTGAGTTGAAGCTAAGACAATACCCTTGGCTATTCCTTCACGATAGCGCTTGACAAACTCTTCGGGAGACCAGCCAAATTTACGCAACCATCGATTTTGATAGGCTGTTTCTTGGTCCTTAGCTTGTATTTGATTGCCTCCAGTCCGCGATCGCACTCGAAGATTGCGAACTGTTGCCCCCGCATAGCAACTATCGAGAACTGCTGTAAAATTATCAGTTTGTATCGCAGACATCAACAAAAATAAGGTGTGTCCCATAATATCAGCAACAGTTCCCCCTTCCGTGAGATAGTTCGAGGGTAAATTGGCATCGACTGGGACAAAACTCCCACTTAAACCTTCTCCCGTTATTCTAGACACATAAAGGGGATTAGGATCGCGAACGAGTGAACCGTGACCGGAATAGTGAAAAACAACCACATCGCCTGGTTTTGCCTGTTTGATTAAATGCTCCTCAAAGGCATCGAGAATGCCCTGTCGCGTGGCTTTAGCATCATCGAGGATAACGATATCGGCAGGGTTAAAACCGAAGCGGTGAACCAGCAAATTTGCTTGCAGAATGGCATCATTAACGCAACCATATAAAGGCCCCGTGGCTGTGCTATATTGGTTAATCCCCACCAGTAAAGCCAGTTTGCGCGGGGTGCGTTGTGCTAATACTTTGCCATAGCGATCGAATTGCCAGCGATTGACTCCCCAAGCGGTTAAGGCGGCTCCTCCGGCTTGTAGGAGATGACGACGAGAAAATTTTATCATGTTGTTTGTGCCTCTATTTGAGAATTATTTGTTAACCATTGTGCCAAAGATGCTTGGGTTTCGCGATCGCAGGCCAACCCTTCCATCATGGCGATCGCTTCTTGTTCGGGAGCATCTAGCAGATAATTATTTACTAACAAAAAAGTGGCCGCGGCTGCAAATGCCGTTCTTTTGTTCCCATCAATAAAAGGGTGATTTTTAGCGATTCCATATCCATAGGCCGCCGCGAGTTCAAATAAATTAGGTTGTTCATAAGCAAATAAATGTTTGGGTCTGGCCAGACTTGCAGAGAGTAAATTTTCATCTCGTACTCCTGCACTGCCTCCATGTTGCTCAATTTGCTTGGCGTGAATGACTAAAACAACATCATTAGATAACCAATATGGTTCGTTTATTTGGCCAACTCCCGCAGAGCATTTTCATATTTTTTGCCAATTACCTGATAGGCTGCCATTGCGCGATCGAAGTCAGCTTCATTGCTGGAATTCGTAGATTTGTGTTCCTTCCCATTTTGCTCCTTCTCGAGCAGGGAATGCAATAAGGCGATCGCATCGGGTAATACTGCATCGGGTAACTTATTGGCTAATGTCGCAATTTCTTGGCGCATTTCGATACTCATTTTTAGTTTTCTCATAAAGAACTTGTTTTGGGGGGGACAATGCACAAGGCGATCTCCACCATCTTATCTTATAGTTTAATCTTTCCCATCGCCTTGTAGGGTAAATGCTGCCCAATAATAGGGGTCGCTCCATGTTTCGCTAAACACTAATTCGGTTGGGGGAAGTGGGGGAGTATATTAATATTAATTCTTGGTTATTAATTCTCATGACTTCCGATCGCAACCCCCTCAAGCTCATTCTCGATACAGACCCCGGTGGTGACGACATTTTTGCTTTATTTTGGATTCAAAGTTTAGTCAAGCAAGGATTTGCCGAATTACTAGCCATCACCACAGCAGAAGGCAATGTTCCTGCCAAATATACCTTTAATGCCGCTTGTCAGATTCTCGAACTGGGAGATTTGGAGGATGTTCCCGTCGGTCGAGGAGTTGATGTTCCTCACAAGCGATTTAATGATGCTTCTCACATTCACTGACCCGACGGTATGGGCAACTTGTCGCGAACTTTACCGGAAGTCCGTCAAAGTTTTGTCCATGCGCCCCTCTCTGATGATTTAATCATTGAAAAACTCCAAGAACAACCCGGAGCTATTACTATCGTTGCCATTGCCCCTCTCAATAATCTCGCTGCAGCCGAAGCAAAAAGCCCCGGAATTCTCACATTAGCTAGAGAAATTGTTATTATGGGGGGAGCCTTTCACGTACAGGGAAATATTAGTCCTTATGCTGAGTTTAATATGGCTTTTAACCCTCAAGCTGCGGAAGGGGTTTTTAGTTCACGATGCCCTAACTTTAGCTTATCTGTTTTATCCGGAAACATTACAGTTTAGCCGTGCTAGGGTAAGTATCGAAACCAAAGGAGAATTTACAACAGGTCAAACTTTGATGGATATGCGTCATTCTCTCAAAGAAAACCCTAATGCTTGGGTTGCAGTAGATGTTGACGTATCTGGTTTCTTTACCTGCTTTTTAGAAGATTTAAAAACCTTAGTCGGTATTACTATCGACTAAGGTTTTTAATGGTTTTAGGGTAATTTTAAACGTTTATCAGTTCTTGTTTAGATTTGAGGACGTAATCGGGAATACAGTTTTCTTGCATATAAGTGTAGTAGTCAGAGATCGCGCGATCGCATCGTTCTTGACTCCAGCTACAATATTCAGAGAGAACTGTTATGACTGTAGAAAGTGCATTTAACCCATAATTTTCCTGTAGGGCGATCGTCGTTCGACGGCGCAGAATATCAACTGCTGTTTCTGCCATTTCTACTTGGGCTGCATAGACAATTTGAGCCTTAATATCGGGAAGATGGGGAGAAATGCGATCGGCAAGTTCTGGCATTTCTTGGGTTAAAGCTAAAACCTCTTTACCTTTTGAACCGTAAAGACTAAAGAGGTGATAAATTGTTGCGGAGGAAATGCGATCGCCGTATTCCTCTAAGGTTTTTTGAATGCCAGGATCTGTGGCAAGAATACAGCCAGGAAGAGGCATGGCAAGGGTAGGACAGGGGGGAATACTTGCCCCCATTTTCTTAAATGCTGCATCTACCATTTCTTCCCCGACATGGCGATAAGTAGTTAACTTGCCACCGATCAGAGAAATCATGTTCTTTACCCCTTCTTTTTGATGATCGTATAGGATATGTTTGCGGGTTAATTCTCCTGGCTTCTTCCCTTCCTGATAAGGCAGGGGACGCACTCCAGAATAGGTGAAAATAACGTCTTTGCGGGTTAAATTTGCGGTGGTAATAATGTTGTTCGTTTCAGTTAATAAATAATCGATTTCTGCATCATCGGCTTTAACGCGATCTAAATCCCCGGTAAACGGTAAATCTGTCGTACCAATTAAGACGAGATCCAGCCAAGGGATAATAAAGAAGGGACGGCTATCACTTTTAGCTTCAACATATAAACAGGTATCAACAGCCCCTGGAAAACGATGGACGAGAATATGACTGCCTTTTGTACCGCCCATTTTGCGTTTTTTGGCGATCGCCTCATTGCTTCCGCGTTGGCAGATGTGATCGACCCAAGGACCCGTCGTATTGATAATTACGGCATTCTTATTCCCCGATACGGTAAACTCTTCTCCCGAGAGGGTATCCTTGCAATGAAGTTGGGAAATGCGATCGCCTTCCTGTCCGAGTTCCATCACTTCAACATAATTTAAGACTGTTGCCCCTGCTTCTTTGGCTGAGAGAACATTTTCCCAGCATAAACGTTCTGCCCGAGTCACCTGTCCATCATAATATTGAGCGCCTCCCGTAAGTCCTTCGGGATCGAGGCAGCGAAAAATCTGTTGAAATTCTGCCTGGGGAAGCATTCGATGGGGAGGGACGGTTTTATCATAGCTGAGAAGGTCGTAGAGGCACATTCCCGCCCAAATCTTCCAATAGGGGCGCGATCGCTTCCTATAGATAGGAACCGTTAAAAGTAAAGGTTTAACTAAATGAGGGGCAGTTCCCAGCAAAATTTCTCGCTCGCGCAAGGACTCTCTCACTAAAAGGACTTCAAAATATTCCAAATAGCGTAAGCCGCCGTGAATTAGGCGACTCGACCAGCTAGACGTTCCGCTCGCAAAATCGCCTTTTTCGATTAAGATGGTTTTTAAGCCCCGCAAAGCGGCATCTCTCGCTACTCCTGCACCGTTTACGCCCCCTCCAATCACGATTAAATCGTAAGTTTCCTGTTGAATATTGTAAAAATTCCGCACGATTCACTCCTGTCACTTTATGGGAAACGCTAGAGGCATCCCCATTCCATCATAACCACTCCTATGATGCAAAAATTCTTGAGAAAATCAGAAATTTTTTTCCCCATTGGCGATAAATGTGTTATCTTTGGGAAAGCGCAATTTTTGCGGGTGTGGTTTAATGGTAAAACCTTTGCCTTCCAAGCAAAAGACACGGGTTCGATTCCCGTCACCCGCTTTAACTGAAAATTTAACTGAAAATTTAACTGAAAATTTAACTGAAAATTTAACTGAAAATTTAACTGAAAATTTAACTGAAAATTTAACTGAAAAT
>NZ_JACSWA010000605.1 GCF_016888125.1 Spirulina sp. CCY15215 | reverse complement strand
AGTTAGGACTTATGCAGTTAGGACTTATGCAGTTAGGACTTATGCAGTTAGGACTTATGCAGTTAGGACTTATGCAGTTAGGACTTATGCAGTTAGGGAGCGAGACGCTCCCACTACTGTATTCTATCGTCATGGTAGTGGGTAAGTCCTCTAGTAGTTATTAGCCTCTTATTTGTCCGTCATGGGATAAAATTAAACGATCGCCATTAACTTCAACCAAAAATCCCCCTGGAAACGTTGAAGTTCTGCTTTTGTTAGGCGCAGAAATTAAATGCACGATCGCCTCAATTTGCTCAAATGCAGGAGAATTAGGCAGCGATCGCCGCAAAAATTGTCGCAAAATGCGTCTTTGTAGGGAGAGGGGAAGCGATCGCAAGATGCGGCGATCGAGGGTCAAATTTTCCCCAGCAACGATCGCCTCTTCTAAATATTTTCCCGCTTCTGTTTCTAAATACTCCACATCTGCTCTCAAAAGTTCTGCTGTTTGTGCGAGATTCTTTTCCGTCTGAGGATTAAAATACTCTTTTAAATAAGGAATAACTTTAGCGCGAAGGCGATTGCGAGCATAATGGAGGTTTTCATTGAGAATATCCTCCCAAACCGGAAGCTGAAATTCTCGACAAAATTCCCCAGTTTGCGATCGCGATACCTCCAATAAAGGGCGAATGAGGTGAATTTCGGGGGTGAGGAAACGATGCCAGGTTAACGCTTGTAACCCGTCGGCACCGGCACCGCGAATGAGGTTGTAGAGAAGGGTTTCAGCGCGATCGCTTTGAGTATGTCCCACGGTAACGCGATCGAAACCTTGCTCTCTGGCGACTTCTGTAATAGCATGATAGCGCCATTCTCGTGCGGCTGCTTCGGTTTCTGGCAATCCTTCGGCACATTTTAAATACAAAGGCAGATTGAAATTATGAGCAATTTCCGCGACGCGATCGACAATACCAACATCAGTTTTCCAGTTGTGATCGCAGTGAATAACCGCCAATTGCCACCGCCATTTTGATTGTAAATCTAACAGTAATTTTAGCAAACAAAGGGAATCTTGTCCTCCCGATACGGCAACAAGAATCCTATCTCCTTTTGCGAGGAGTTTCCTCTTTCGTAGAGTTTGCTGAATGGAAGCGTGTAATGGTGTCCAGTTCACTTATCAATTACCAATTCTAATATCCAATGACAGTTGTTTATCTTTAGTTTCTCGCTGTTTTTCAGCAGATTTCAAAACTTCAAAAGCTAAACGAATATCCAAGCGTTTTTTCTCTTCTAAAATTTCTGTAATGCTTATAATCTGAATTTTGTCAATACTTTGGCTCATATATCGGCTTTGATAAATTCCCGCAGATTTTGCCGTTTGCAGCATATCTTTTGTCGGTTGATTGAGGGTAATGAAAATTCCGATTTCAGCCTGCTGTAGACTCATTGTACCTTGTAGCTCGCGAATATCTCCAGACTTGACTTTGCCGGATTTTACCTGAAAAATAATCTTTTCTGGACTGTCGCGATCGCCTTGAAAATAGGCGATCGCATCAATCCCTTGATCTGCCCCTTTTTTGGCATTAATCACAGCACGATTATTGCTATAAGTTAAAATTGACCATTTTTCAAATTCCTTGCGAGTGCGATCGTCTTTTTTGGTTGCAAGTGCTTTCGCTGATTCAATATCTTTAGGGATTCCATTTGTTACAATTGTATCAAGAATATTTTTACCAAAATTATCCTCAAGTCTTTTTAGGATTACGCTAATACTTTGATAAGTAATATCAATCCCAATCCAAACCCGATTAAATCTTTCTGCAACCGCGATCGTTGTGCCGCAACCGCAATAAGCATCTAAAATGAGATCGCCTTCATTACTACTGGTTTTAATAATTCTTTCTAAGAGGGCTTCAGGTTTTTGAGTAGGATAACCTAGACGCTCTCTATCTTCCCTATTTAAAGTTTCTATGTCTACCCAGTAGTCTTCAGCAATTTTACCCTCATCTAAATAATATTGATAAATTTTGCCTGTTTTTTTATCCTTTTTCTCTTGATACTCTCTCCCTTCCAAGTCAGTTCTTACTTTCATGTGAGAATTTTGCTTTCTTGCAATTGAAGCACCTTTGCGATTAAAAGTATATTTTTTGCCCTTAGTATAAAACAAAATTATATCGTGTTTTCTCCCAAATTTATCTTTACTTTTGCCCCCAATCGAATAACACCAAACAATTTCATTTTGAAACTGTCCAGCTTGAGGACAAAATATAGCATCAATAATAATTTTAAGATAATGGCTTGTAGTAGGATCGCAATGTAAATAAAAACTGCCAGTTGGCTTTAGAATTCGATTAATTTCTGCAATTCTTAAGGTCATACTTAGCAAATAAGCCAATAAACTCCCCTTTCCCAAAACTTTTACCAAACCTGAAATTAAATCGATACTTTGGCTAGTAAAACTTCCTAAATAATTTTCCTGAATTTCAACTAAACCTTGATTAGCGCGATCGTCCCATGTCCAAGTATCTATAAAGGCTTGTGCTTGCGCTCTATCTTCCTTACCCAAATTGTTATAAATTTGATTGTAATTGCGCTTGGAATTAAACGGTGGATCGATATAACACAAATCCACCGATTCATCCTTAATATACTTTCGTAGAACCTCCAAATTGTCACCATAAAAAAGCTGCTTGCTCATTTTCATAATTCCTTTAGATTGAATTATTCTTTTTTCTGGTTTCTCAATAATCAAAATTGTAGTTAACTAAATTCATCAATATCTTGCCAAATATCCGCAAAAACGGCTTCCTCTTCCTCATTTTCTGCACCGGAATTGTTAGATTCCGAAGAATTCCCCAGAGCTAATTCATCATCATCTGATGTTCCCCAATCGAGATCGTCATCAATGCTACTAAAAAGTTCATCCTCGTCTTCATCATCAAAACTCAACTCCAACTCTTTATTAGTTTCTTCTCCTTTGTCTGGGGTAGATAAATCGATTGCATCGCCACTCCCAAAAGCATCTTCTAAGTCTAACTCTTCATCTAACCCATTAGCAAAGACCTCTTCAGATAAGCTCAATTCCTCCTCCTCTAAAGCGCTGGTGTCAAAGATACTATCGGGTGCATCGTCTACTTCAGGTTGGCTAACTGGAGTCGATAAAGATTCTGCAAAAATATCGTCTTCATCGTCTTCTGCAAACTCGAGTTCTGCATCGATTACATCAGTTGTAGGTGTTTTCCCAGAGGTTTCAGCAAAAATATCCGGTTCTTCTTCTACTTCACTTAGAGAAGGATCTTCATCAAAAATATCTTCAACTAACTCTTCATCAACATCCAGTTCAGCACTTTCTTTCTCAAACAGGGAATCATCTTCATCTTCATCAAAAATATCTTCAACTAACTCTTCATCAACATCTAGTTCAGCACTTTCTTTCTCAAACAGGGAATCATCTTCATCTTCATCAAAAATGTCTTCAACTAACTCTTCATCAACACCCAATCCAGCAGTTTCTTCCTCAAGTAAGGAGTCACCGGGAGCATCATCAAAAATGTCTTCAACTAACTCTTCATCAACACCCAATCCAGCAGTTTCCGCTTCAAGTAAAGAGTCATCGGGAGCATCATCAAAAATATTTTCGATTAGTCCTCCATCGGTATCAATTTCTTCGCTTTCCGCTTCAAGTAAAGAGTCATCGGGAGCATCATCAAAAATATTTTCAATTAGTCCTCCATTGGTATCAATTTCTTCGCTTTCCGCTTCAAGTAAAGAGTCATCGGGAGCATCATCAAAAATATTTTCAATTAGTCCTCCATCGGTATCAATTTCTTCGCTTTCTTCTTCAAGTTGTGCTTGAGAGATATCTTCTCCCTCTTCTTCTTCAAGCCAAAGTTTTTCGGTTTCTGCTTCTACTAAAGAAGAGCCAGCAAGCTCTGAGAGTTCTTCTTTTTCTGCCCATATATCATCGGTTTCATCTGCCAGTAGAGAAGAATCGTCTTCTTCTTCAACTCCAGCTAATTCATCCATTATTAGCTCTTCTGTCCTGGGGAGGAAGTCTTCCTGCTCCTCGATCGCCTCTTCCTCGAGATCGCCACTTTCCCCTAAAGGCAAATCTACAGATTCGAGGAAATCTTCTGCTTCATCCTCGGCGATCGCCTCTTCCGGTAAACTTTCAGGAGTCGGAGTAGGTTCTTCCTTAAAACTGATTGGCTCCCTAGCAACAGTGGTTTTAGGAGTAGAAACAGTAGCGGTTTGAGGGGGAATAAACTCATCGGAGTCGTTAGGGCAAAACTCAAAACTGATGCGAACCTTTCCTCTTTGCCAGTTTCCCGCACTGTATCTCAGGACTTGACATTCTGCCCCTTCTGCATTAAACCAACCGGCTTTTTCTTCAGTTAGCCCGCCAATCTTGTGTTCGAGTAACTGAGTTTTCAGCGCTTTTGCTAACTCGTCTACTCTAAATGTACTATGTCCGATGAGAATTTGTACGGATTCCTCTACCGAGAGAACTTCTCCGCGATCGAGTGGCTCGAATTTATTATCCACGGTTGTTTCACCCTACCTTACTAATCGTTGTTTTTTGCTGTGGCTGTTGAGGTTAGGTTAATCTCTGCCCAGTCTGTTGCTTTTCTTTTCGCTAAAAGTTTATTCTATTTTGGAGCGAACAACCTAGAAAAACCAACCATAGGAATGTAATCCTTTCCCCAACAAGTTTACCCCGAGGTAGCAAATCCAAACCACAGCGAAGCCTGTAGTGGCTAAAATAGCTGGCTTTCGACCTTGCCAGCCGCGAGTGAGGCGAGCATGGAGATAAGCGGCAAAAACTAACCAAGTGATTAATGCCCAAGTTTCTTTCGGGTCCCAACTCCAATAAGAACCCCAGGCTTCATTGGCCCAAACCCCTCCGGCGATAATGCCGATGGTCAATAAGGGGAAGCCCAAGCCGATAATGCGATAACTTATGTTATCTAAGGTTTCAGCGAGGGTGAGGCGTTGAGGCGAAAGTAGGGGGGGAGGAGAGAGGGTTTCTGTTGTTGTGACTCGTTCGAGGACGGCGGTTTGACCTGTAGACGGACTGGGTGGGGAAGGAGAGGAGAGGATGGGTTCTTCTGTAGGGGGAGAGGGGGTTTTGAGACGATAATCCCCCAGACCGAGAGAACTGCCCTGTAACTGCACGTTTTGCCCTCGGGTGACGATGAGGAAGGCGATCGCCAGCAGTGCGCCCACCATTAATGTTGCATAACTTAACATCATGACGCTAACGTGCATCATCAGCCAATTGGATTTGAGGGCGGGGACGAGGGGGGCGGAGTTTTGCATATCCGAGGGGAGGGTCAGGGTAGCAAATGCCGTAATTCCCATCGCTAGGGGGGCGGTAAAGACTCCGGTGAGGGTAGAACCGCTCGTGCGTTCGGCGATAAAATGAACGGCGGTAATGCCCCAAGCAAGGAAGAAGAGGGACTCGTAAAGGTTGCTGAGGGGGAAATAGCCTGCTTCCAACCAACGAGCGCCGAGAAGGGCGGCCATACAAAGATTGGCGATCGCCATGCCTACACTGCCCAGACGCGGTAAAAAGGTTATTTCCTGAAAGGCTGCACCGCTCCAATAGAGAAGCATGGCGATAAAAAGAATAGCAAAGGCTGTATTATCAAGGATGTTTTCTAGAACAAGTAAATCCATAAGAATGAGGCAATAACGATTTTTGAGCGGGTTTGTAGTTGACGGATTTAACCAGCCAATAATATCCTAGCGGTTCTGAGGTTATTCTTGTTGAGAGAATTTTGAGGGTGGGGATCGATTTGATGGCAGTTTATCAGGTTCGCTTAATTAACCGCGATCGCGGCTTAGATCGCACGGTGTCGGTACCCGATGACCAATATATCCTCGATATGGCGGCTGAGGCGGGAATTCGCCTGCCTTCGGGGTGTTTGCAAGGGGAATGTTCTGCCTGTGTTGCTCAATTAATTGAGGGGACGGTGGATCAAAGGGAGCAAACCTTTCTCAAACCAGGGGAAGTTGACCGAGGCTATACTGTGACTTGCGTAGCTTATCCGCGATCGCATTGCGTTTTGGAAACCCACCAGGAGCAAATTTTGTATCAATCTTCTCTCTATTTTCAACCACCAACTCCCGAGGGGGAATAATTAAATAATGAATGCTACTTCCGATCTAACTCATGCACGCAAATTACTCGACTCGTTTAGTGGCGTAATTCCCAAAGTTCCCGCTTCAGAAACAGAGGCTGAAGAATTGCGCCAAGCAATACGTTTAATGACCGGGCGATCGGAGTCGGAAAATTTGGGTGTTTGTGCTGACAATTCCTCTCAAGGTTATCGAGTTCTCGCGCATTATCTGGAGGCTTTGGGTTATTCTGTTCCTTTTGCGATCGCCGAAATTGAATCGGTAGATACTCCTGTTTATATTAAGTTCAATACGGCTAAGATGAGCCATTATCTCGATGCTTATGAAGGAAACTATCGAGGGGTTCTCATTGCTTGTCAATCGGAAGAAGAAGAAATTAACGGTACTTACGGACATTTTCCTCTCAATTTATTCGGTTCACCCTAATCATTTATTAATTGTTCTAGGAGAATGGTCACTATGAATATAAAGTCCGATTGTGTCGCAGATTCTTTTATTTTGGGGTGTTGGCAACTCGACGATCGCAGTTGGAAAGCGACACCAGAGACGGATCTCGCACGGGCGATCGATACCTATCTGGCTTGGGGGGTGATAAGGTTTGATACGGCGGATATTTATGGACGTAGTGAACGAATATTAGGGAGATGTTTGAAGGGAAGACCCGATTGCCAAATTTTTACCAAAGCTGTATTTTTTGATAGTGTTCCCACGGCCAAACAAATTCAGAATAAAATTGAGAGTGCCTTACGCAATTTACAGCGCGATCGCCTCGACTGCATTCAAATTCATTGGCACGATCCTCGCCTTGATTTTACCTCAACTCTGGAGGAGTTTAGCAAATATGTAGAGCGGGGTAAAATTGCTCGTTTGGGTGTCACTAATTTTAATACACCCATGTTAAAAAAGGCGTTACAAATTGCACCAATTAAGAGTAATCAAGTGCAGTATAGTCTCATCGATCGCCGCTTGGAAAATTCCCTACAAGCCTTTTGTTTGCAAGCAGGTATCGAGATTTTTGCCTATGGTTCCCTAGCGGCAGGTTTTTTATCAGATAAGTTCGTAAACGTTGAATCACCCCTCTCAGAGAAAGAACACGCCCGCAGTTTTTACTACAGCAATATGATTGCTAAACACGGCGGCTGGGAGGCTGTTCGAGAACTATTATTAACCCTAGATAAAATCGCTAAAAAATATCGTTTAAGTATTTCTCAAGTTGCTCTCAATTGGTTAAATAATCGGCAGATTGTTAGTTCTATTGTTACAGGATTAACCAACGATCGACAACAGATTAAAAGCAATATGGAAGCATTAAAAACAGCGATCGATCCTGAAGATTTAGAGATGCTATCAACACAATCTGAAGAACTTTTTGAGCAAGTTGGAGATATATACTCTTACGAAAGAGGATTTTAAACAATTACTTTTAAATTAAAATTTGTTCATTGTTCCTTCATCAGTGGAAATCCTAATGATTCTCGTTGTTGTAAATATAAATGAGCGACTTGACGTGCTAAATTGCGAATGCGTCCGATATAACTGGTACGTTCGGTAACAGAAATAACTCCTCTGGCATCAAGCAAGTTAAAAGAGTGGGAGCATTTTAATACATAGTCGTGACTGGGAAGAACTAAACCGCGATCGATTAATTGTTTTGCTTCTTGTTCGTAGAGTTTAAACAAGTTAAATAAAAGGTCTGGGTCCGAGGCTTCAAAGTTATAGGTACATTGTTCGATTTCACCTTGCAGAAAAATATCGCCATAATTGAGATGTTCATTCCATTGAATTTTGGCGATCGCCTCCACATCTTGAAGATACATCGCTAATCTTTCCAAACCATAAGTAATTTCAATAGAAACGGGACGACAATCAATACCTCCGCACTGTTGAAAATAGGTAAATTGAGTAATTTCCATCCCATCCAGCCAAACCTCCCAACCGACTCCCCAAGCGCCTAATGTAGGAGATTCCCAATTATCTTCAACAAAGCGAATATCGTGGTCTTCTGGGCGAATTCCCAAGGCTTTGAGGGAGTCGAGGTAGACTTCTTGAATATCATCGGGAGAAGGCTTAATCAGGACTTGATATTGATAGTAATGCTGATAACGATTGGGATTTTCCCCGTAGCGTCCATCCGTGGGACGACGACAGGGTTCAATATAAGCGACAGACCAAGGCTCCGGACCGATCGCCCGCAGGAAGGTATGATAGCTCATGGTTCCCGCACCCTTTTCCGTATCGTAGGGTTGAGCGATGAGACAGCCGCGATCGCTCCAAAATTCGTGGAGTTGGGCAATTATGGATTGAAAACTTAAAGACACAGATTCAGCAATTATCAATTATCAACGATCAATTATCAATTATCCCTTGATAATTAGCAATGGGCGCGATCGCGGTTTCGGGAAATTCGAGGGAAGTTAGAGCAGGGGAGACTCGCTATAATGAGAAAAGTTGAGTCAAGTGCTGCCATGACAGGAATTATTCTCAATCTCCAACCTTTTGTTGAGTTCAGCAACGACCAGTTTTACGAACTGTGTAGAATTCATCAAGAGTTAAATTTTGAGCGCACTGCACGAGGAGAATTAGTTATTCTACCGCTTTCAGGAGGGTTGCAGGGAATTCGGATAGCATCTCTAATTGGAGAATTGGGATTGTGGAATCGGCGATCGCGTCTCGGTAAAGTATTTTCGTCAACAGGTTTTATTCTTCCTAATGGTGCAATTCGTTCTCCTTGTATTGCTTGGATTCCTTCAGAAAGATGGGAAAATTTAACTTTAGAACAGCGTGAGAAGTTTTTGCCATTTTGTCCAGATTTTGCTATTGAATTGCGTTCTAAGAGCGATTCTTTGCCTCCTCTACAGCGTAAAATGGAGAAATATATCGAAAATGGGTTACGTTTGGGATGGTTAATCGATCCCAAAAATCGACAAGTTGAAATCTATCGACAGAATCGCGATAAAGAAGTTTTGGAAAATTGCGATCGCTTGGAGAGAGAGGATATCCTGCCTGGTTTTATGTTGGATTTGTCTATAATTTGGGAGGAGTGAGAGGCGATCGCATCCTGTAAAATAAAATTTATTGAAATAGGAATGTAAACAAAAATTGTTAGATATCGATTGGAATTTAAGCACATGAATAACACCTCACTCATTCCCAACTCGGAAAAAGTTCAACAAACTTTAGGCAATGCTCATATTGCTTGTCAACAAATGGAGGTTGCAGGTTTGGAACTCCAAGAAATTATCGATCGCCTAGAACAAAATATTCGAGAACAGCGTTTGAGAAGATTAAAGAAAGTCACAGTTTAGGCGATCGCATTGTAACGAACATTTCTCAACCTAACTGTAGGGGTGCAATGCTTGCACCTGCGTTAATTGATTGATGATTGATGTTGGTATTTTACAACGCAATAGAGAATTAATTCCTTAAGTGATGTTGTCTTGAGATAAATCTGTATTTGCCAATTTTCTTTCCCGAACAGTTGCCAGAAATATTTTCTTTGTTTATGATGAAATTGAGATTTTTCTCTCAGGAAAATTTTTCTTTGATTTTCAGGGACTAGCGTACTAATAATTGGGGTGTGCATGATAATCGACCAAATAATAGCTTCCGTTAAAGGACAACAACACAATGGATTTGCCGAGGCCAGCATTGAGAGGTAAATTAGAAAACTTCTTCACCATCGCACCTCTTTGCTCTCATCTCTTATTCTCCCCAAAGAACAATAAAAAACTATATTTACACGCTTACACTCTTTTTCTTTTCCTCAGTAGCTTCTTTGTTAGTAGCTTATCGGGCGATCGCCTTTTGGCTCAAGAAGTCACCAATCGCGGTTTTAGTACAGGGGGAAATTTAAGTGGTACGATAACTTCAAACTCGACTTCTTTCTTTGTCGAAGAAACCCGTCTAGAACTGCTCAAAACAGCCGATCGCGCTGCCGCAGAACCTGGAGATACGGTTATTTATCGCCTTGCTCTCAAGAATACAGGAACGACAACAGCAACAGATGTTGTTATTACTGACAATTTACCCTTGGGTTTAAATTTTCTGCCTGAATCTGTACAAGCGGCAGTATTTGAAAATAGTAGTACGACTTCTGTTAGTTTATCAGGAGTTTCTAGCGAAAACCGGACTCTTTTCTTTACTTATCCCAGTCTGTCTCCAGGACAAACTCTCAATGTTATCTATGCTGCTGTTGTGACACCCGATGCAGTGCGCGGAGATGGCAGAAATACGGCACAAGAAACCCGCAGTAATTTAGCCAGTTTTTTAATTAGAATTCGCGACGGTATTTTATCCGATTGCGGTACAATTATCGGACGAGTTTTTGTGGATAAAAACTTTGACGGGGAACAGCAAAAGGGCGAGCCTGGTGTTCCCAATGCGGTTATTTTTATGGATGATGGCAATCGCATTACAACGGATGCAGAAGGGCTTTTTTCCCTTGCCAATGTGGTATCGGGGAACCGTAGCGGCACATTAGATTTAAGTAGTTTACCAGGCTATACCCTCGCCCCAAATCTTTATTTCATTGAACGCAACAGCCAATCTCGCCTTGTTCGTTTGGCACCAGGGGGATTGGTACGCATGAATTTTGCTGTCACTCCAGCTTCAGGGGAAGAAATTAGGGGAAGTAGGGAAGAAAAAGACAATTTATCTTTCATCTCGGATCCTTCATTTTTGCATCAGGGTGCATCTAAAAACACTCAACAATATTCCCAACAAGGGAGACAAAAATGATGAAATTAAAACTTTGTTCTCTCAGCTTGATTTCTCTGGCGTTATTGAGCCTAAATAGTGCCTTTCAATCCACTTTAGCCGCAACTCCAGAACTTGAATTTTTGGCAGAATTGCAACCTGGAGATAGTCCTCGCGCTGTATTAGAAAATGTACCCAATGACAAACTTGCCCCCGATGAAGTTCGCATTCTCTCCCCCATACCAGGAAAGACGCGAGAAAATTCAACTCATTTAATTTTGCAATATCATGCCGAGAGTGAAGTAACTATTCGCATCAACGGGAAACCCCTCGATCGCGATACCATTACGACTTTGGAACGAGATGAAAGCCAAAATTTAGCGATTCAAATTTGGTACAATATCCCCCTGAAAGTGGGCAATAATGCGATCGCCGTGTCTGCCAATAATGCCGATCCCACCATTGTTCGCGTCACCGTCGAACAACCCCAAATCGCCCTAGAAATAAAGCCCGTTGGCGATCCGCGCCTTCCTGCGGATGGACGTTCTACCCTCGTTTTTGCAGGCACAATTAGCGATGAGAATGGCGATCCTTTAACGGGAGAAACTTTAGTTACTTTAACCGCCAGTGCCGGAGAATTCATCGACAGCGATCGCGATCCCGATCGCCCTGGTTTTCAAGTTTTAGCACGAGATGGCAACTTTCGAGCCAGGCTGCGATCGGACATTCAAGCGCAAAAAGTGCAGATTCGTGCCGCCCTTTCCCTCAATAATGAACAATTATCCACGAACAATGGGGAAAGAGTATTAGAAACTTTTACTCAGGTAGAGTTTGTAACGCATTTACGCCCTTCTTTAGTGTCGGGAGTCGTCGATCTGCGGATCGGCACCAGTGGGACGGATTTTTGGGGATCGCGACGGGATTTTCTGGCACCTTATACCCTAGATGAAGGAGTACAAGTCGATCTCGATGCCGCTTTCTTTGCGATCGGTACCGTGGGAGAATGGTTAGTCACTGCCGCTTATAATAGCGATCGCCCTCTCAATCAAACTTGTGACGGTATTACTCGCCTTTTTCGCGGTCCACAAATGTGCGAACAGCAATATTCCGTTTATGGTGATAGTTCGACAGTTGATTATATTACCCCCTCCATTGATAGCGTTTACCTCCGTTTGGAACGCACTTCCTCGACTATTGGCGCGGAAACAGATTACTTAATGTGGGGAGATTATACCAGCAGCGAGTTCGATCGCCCCTCTCAGGTTTTTTCTGCCCAAACTCGACAACTCCACGGCTTTAAAAGCAATATTAGCGTCGGAGATTTACAAATTAGCGCCCTCTATAGTCCCGATGTAGAAGGTTTTCAGCGAGATACTATTGCCCCCGACGGCACTAGCGGTTACTATTTTCTTTCCCATCGCCTTCTCGTAGAAGGGAGCGAAAGTATTATCATTGAAAGCGAAGAAGTCAATCGCCCTGGCAGGATTGTTGAAACCGAACGTCTCAGTCGCGGGCAAGACTACGAAATCGACTACGATCGCGGTACAATCCTGTTTCGTCGTCCCATACAAGCCCTCAATTTCGATCCCTATGGCAATAGTCTGTCCCGTAAAATCGTTGCAACTTACCAATATGAAGGAGGTCGCGAAACTAGCATTTTAGCAGGTCGCGCCCAATATAACTTCTCCCACGACTTTGAAACCCCCTCATGGTTAGCCTTCTCCTATTGGCAAGAAGACCAAGGGGCGATCGACTATAAACTATATAGCGCCGATTTTCTCCTCTCCCTCTCTCCTCACGCAGCAATTGTTGGGGAATATGCCTTCAGCGATAAAACCTCCTCCCTCGAAGCTGACGAGTCAGACTCCGCTTATCGCCTGCGTTTTACCGGAAATATCTCCCCAACTGTTCGCACAGAGGCATATTATCAATCCGTTGAGGAAGATTTTAACAATACAGCAACTTCTTCCTTTGTTCCAGGTCAAACCAGCTACGGTGCCTCAGTTTCCGCCCAAGTTAGCCCCACGACTCTTTTAAGTGCCAGTTACGACTACGAGGAAAACTTCGGATTTGCACCAGAAGTTCGCACCACCCTGTTTGACCCCTTTAACCCCCAATTTGACCTCCTCAGTGCCAGAAGTGAAGACCCCTCCGGCGATCGCCTTAACAACGACCTCACGGAAGTGCGGGTAGGAGTTCAACAACAATTGGGGGAAGTGACAGCAAATTTAGATTATGTTAATCGTACTAGGGGCGATCGCATCGAAGAT
The DNA here is from genome assembly GCF_016888125.1 of Spirulina sp. CCY15215. Taxonomy (GTDB): domain Bacteria; phylum Cyanobacteriota; class Cyanobacteriia; order Cyanobacteriales; family Spirulinaceae; genus CCY15215. The sequence goes on along the minus strand of NZ_JACSWA010000605.1, from coordinate 16,057 downwards.
ACCTTCAATAGTAGTGCCTCGCAAATCGTCACGGGAGTACGCATCCCCATCACCGAAACCCTTGCTTTTCGAGGGCAAAATGAACTTAATTTAAACAACAGCAGCGACCCAATTTATCCCAACCGTACTACATTAGGCTTGGAATGGGAGATGCAGCCCGGTACAACCTTACAATTTGCTCACCAATTCTTCAATGGAGGACTCTTAGGAGATAATTCTATCACCAGCCTCAGTACGGCGATGGAACGCCAAATCGGGGAAGATACCACTATTACCAGTCGTTATGCCCTCGTTGGCGGCCAAAATGGGATGCGAGGAGAAGAGGCGATCGGTTTGCATCATCGTTGGACCCTTTCCCCTGGTTTTCACGTAGATGTAGGTTACGAACGCATTCTCACAGAAATATCCAGTCAAACCGCCTCGGGTTTTCGCTTTTCTCAGCCCTTTGCCACGGGACAAAGCGGATCTTCTCTGAATATATCGGGAGGAGAGTCCTACAGTGTTGGTTTTGAATATACTCTCAACCCCGATTTTCAGGCTTCTGCGCGGGTGGAACATCGCGACAATTCCCAAGGGAGTAATACTGTAGTTCGGGCGGCGGCGGCGGGCAAAATAACCCCTGCGTTAACGGCTTTAGTGCGCTTTCAGCAAGCCAGTGCAGCCAATCAACTGTTAGAAGATTTGGGACCCACAGCACATTTAAAAGTGGGTTTAGCCTATCGCGATCCAAAAAATGACGCATTTAATGCTCTCTTGCGTTACGAATACCGTTATAATCCCTCTACAGTTCCCGATACTTTGCTTTTTAGTAGCGGTACGGGATATCGGGATCATCTCTTTGGGGTTGAGGCGATTTATGCTCCTAATTGGCGTTGGGAGTTTTACGGGAAATATGCCTTCAGGTATAGTTTAACTGAGTTGTCGGATAATTTTAGTAGCGAGACTTTTATTCATTTGGGACAAATGCGAGCAACCTACCGTTTGGGCTATCAGTGGGATATTTCCACGGAGATGCGCTGGTTGGGGCAACCGTCGGCTAATTTTAGTGAATTTGGCTGGGTGGTCGATTTGGGCTATTATCTCACCCCTGATGTCCGTTTAGGAGTTGGCTATATTTTCGGGAATGTCGATGATGCCGACTTTAGCGGCTATCGTTCCAATGACGGTATATTTTTTGGGGTGACGATGAAAGTGAACGAACTCTTTAACGGGTTTGGACGACAAAGCGTTACACCTTTGCAACAGGAGGAAGCGCTAAATGAATAGGTTTTTCGCCTTGGGATTCGTTATTTTTGGGTTAATTAATGTCGAAAATGGATTAGCCAACAAACAACAAATAGCAACGAACAAACAAGCCATAACCGTGAATAGTAGTGCCGATCGCCTACAACCTGACGAGGAAATGACCCTCAGAGAGGCGATCGCCCTAAACAATGGCACCCTATCCCTTGCAGAATTATCCCCTCAAGAGCGGACTTTAGTGCAAACATTACCAGCTTTATCTTTATTCAATCGCCCCCGTATTGTCTTTAATTTGCCAGGCGATCGCACCCAAATCGAACTACAATCTCCTTTACCAGAAATTGCGCGATCGGTGGCGATCGACGGCACAACTCAACCGGGATATGTGCGAAATACTCCCATTCCTCAGCCTATTGTCCGCATTACCCCAGCATCAGGAGTGGAAATTATGCGGGGTTTGACCATAACTGGCGATCGCATCACCATTCGCGGTTTGCATCTATACGGTTTTAATGCTACTTCTACTGCAACAGAAAGAACCCCGATCGCCGATATTTTCATCTCCCTTCCCTTCCCTCGCAGGGATACTCAGTTACCGCGATCTAACGATTGGGAATTTCCTTTGGATAATGGCGATCGCGCTCCCAAAGATATTACGATTGAGGATAACTGGTTGGGTTCGGCGATCGGATCCCCCCTTAGTAATGCGATCGACACCCCCCTTAGTAAGGGGGGCAGGGGGGATCGCCAATCGGCTTTTGGGATTTATGTGTTCAATAGTAATGGAACAAGTATTATTCGCAATCGTATCGAAGGAATGCAGGGAAGTGGCATTATCACAGGCATTCGTGCTAATAATTTGCTCATTGAGAACAATATTATCGCCAATAATGGCTTTGCAGGAATGCCCGATGGGATTCGTTTAGAAGGGGAAATTCACAACAGCGCGATCGCAGGCAATCAAATTCAAAATAATGCCGGAAGCGGCATCTATGCGTTTAAACCAGAAGGTAAAATTGCGATCGAAGATAATTTAATCTCTGATAATGGTAAACGATTTCGCCGTGCGGCAATCTTTCTCATGGGAAGCGATCGCCTCGTCAGAAACAACCAAATTCGCAATCACCCTGGTGCAGGAATTGTGGTTGCTGCTGTCCCCCATTCCGAACGGGTTTTTCTGACCGATAATCAATTTACCAATGTGAAGGGATTGAGTATCGATCTGATTGCCCAACAGCGATCGGGGGTGCAAGACTACCACAATGGCGACGGCATTAATCCCATCCTCACAGAACACTATCGCCGTCGTCAAGCTGCTAATTACGGCATTAATGCACCGCGTTTTGACAGCCGAGAATTTTTTCGCTTTCCTTCCGGTGCGGTTAACGTCTCGGGAAAGGCAGAATCCGGCACTCGGGTGGACCTATACCGGGTCTTAGAAGAACCGAACGAGGTCAACCTCGCGGGACCATTAAATGTTCCTCTTGTTTCTGTATCTACCAATGAAGAGGGGAAATTTGCCATTTCCCTAACCAATTTAAGACCTGGAGAACGCATTAGCGCGATCGCGACTCACCCCGACTACGGCACCTCAGAACCCGCCCTTAATGCAACCATTTTCAACGATCAATGAACAATTATCAAAAATTATCTGAAAATAAAGAAAATAAAGGGCGCAAGCATTGCGTCGAAAATAAAGGGCGCAAGCATTGCGTCGAAAATAAAGGGCGCAAGCGTTGCGTCGAAAATAAAGGGCGCAAGCGTTGCGTCGAAAATAAAGGGCGCAAGCATTGCGCCCCTACGGTTAAAATGCTCCTTGTTGCCTGTTGCCTTTTGCCTGTTGCCTTTTGGAACAGTCCAGCGCGATCGGAAGGAAGCCTAGAATTAACTGCCAATGGTGGCGATCGCCCTTTCTTAAATTACACGAATGATGTTTCGGGAGGGGTTCCTTTCCGTACCTCCATTAAAGTATTTGCTCGAGTGGGAGAAGTGATTAATCTTGCCTCCTCTGCCCTCGGTTTTGGCTCGGCGGCCATTAATTATCGCGCCCCCGATGGAGCTTCGGGAACGTTTACTACAGGCTGTCAAATTACCAATCGCCTGGCGGAAACGAGCAAGAGTTATACTCCTTGTACTGTGACGGTAGGTGCGGGTCAAGAAGGGATTTGGGAGATTGATTTTATCAGCCCTAACCCAACGGCGGTAGGGAGTGCAGCCGCAAACCCAACCGCGATCGCCGCCAGTAATAATTGGCCAACCCAAGATGGTAATGATGGTTTTGTCACCGCATGGGATGTCACCGTGACCAATGGAGGGGTTGACCAAAGCGGGCGAGTTTATGCTAATTATTTTCCTTGGAATATGGGGTCTAATGGGCGATCGCTCAATTCAGAAGTAGTAGTTTTAACCGATCAAGGGTTTCAATACCAAATCGATCTCAATGGCATCGATCCCTTTGGATTCATCTTTTTTGCTAATAATAAAGGCTTTCGGGACTCGAGTGGCGAACCTATTTTTCGATCGCTGCAATTTTCCGGACTCAACCCCGGTACAATTCCCCCAGGATTTTCTATTCACCTGCCTTCTGCTGCCGATACATCCGATGATATCACCCAGAAATTGTTTATTAATTCTCCTGACACTTCCATGCCCAGTTCTGCCTCCTCCCCAAGCGGTACGACATGGTTATACCAAGCGCCGATCATTCCTTCCCCTCCCAGCAATTTTCAATTTAGAGGGGTAAATGGAACATCGGGACTGGGTTTAACTTCCCCTGCGGGAGGAGAGTTTACTTTTACCAATAACGGCACTACCGGAACCTATACCATCATCCTCGATCTCAACCAAAATGACATCTTGGGAGATGGTAACGATCGCGTTCTCATCGGTCGATCGCCTTCGGGAACAAATATCGTAACTTGGGATGGTTTAGATAGTAATGGCGATATTGTTCCGGCAAGTGATGTTACTTATAAAACAGAACTGGTAACTTCTTATGGGGAAGTTCACTTTCCGATGTTCGATCCCGAAAATAATCCTAATGGTCTGATTATTCAACGTCTCAGCCCGACAACGGCTCCCCCCGACCCCTTTAACATTTATTACGATGATGCCAATACTGGTACAGATTATACCCTCTGTGCCTCGGGAGAAACTGGAGATTCTACCCTCAATTGTTCCATCGGAGGAACACCCCCTAATCCCCGTTTCTCACTTTTAGGAACAAGTAGTGCTGGAGGCGCTCATGCTTGGAGCAATAATTTTGGTAATATAAGGGGCATGGATACTTGGGTGAATTTTCCGCTTTTCCCTGCCCTCGAGGGTACTTTTGCGATTAGTGACGGTACAACAGCAGGAACAAGCAATTTACGCATTGTCAAGCGCATTACCAATATTACCCGCAATGGCAGCGCGATCGCGGGGGTTGATTTTTCTAGTTTTGTGGATGATTCCAGTACGACTAATGATAATGCTGCGGGGTGGAGCAGTCTTTCTCCTATTGGTATTATTAATTTACCTCAGAGTACCCCTCTAACCAGTGGCGATGAGGTTGAATATACGCTTTATCTCCTTTCTGATGGTGATGCTACTCTAGCTAATGTTAATATCTGCGATCCTATTCCTCAAGAGACAACTTTTGTGAATGATACTTATGGGAGTGGTCGCGGTATTCTCTTGCGACAAGGGAGTAGCGAAGCATCCCAGACTAATAATGCCCTCGATACGGATACAGGGAAATTTTTTACCGCTTTAACTCCCGTGGCGATCGATGCTTGTCCTAATGCTAATAATCCTAATGGTTCTGTTGTTATCGAAGGGCTATCTCTCTCCAATACGGCTTCGGAGAATGTCGGTTTTGTCCGCTTTCGAGTGACTGTAAATTAGATTATCGCTTTCTTTCTATTGTTGCCAAGGAACATATTGCCCTCCCAAGGCTTCCACAATAGTACGAGTATTGGCTGCCAGCATTTTCACATAGCTATCTCCTTCGCTGTTAGGGATACCAATAGAGTCGGAATAGAGTTCGCGATCGCTTAATTTAACTCCGGCTTCCTGTGCTACAGTTTTAATCAAAGTGGGGTTAATTGTCGTTTCAGCAAAAATAGCTGGGATGCCAGCCATTTTAATATCATCTGAGAGAGTTTTCACGGTTTGAGCGCTGGGCTGTTCTTCTGTACTCATGCCGATTAAAGTCCCTGTCACTTCTAACCCGTAAGCGCGGGCATAATATTCAAAAGCATCGTGAGTGGTGACGAGTTTGCGGTTTTCTGGGGGAATGGTGGCGATCTGCGCGATGATCCAAACATCCAATTGTTGCAAAGATTCTCGCACTTGTTCGGCATTTTCCTCGAATTGTTGGCGATCGCCTGGAGATAGTTCGATCAGCGCATCTCGGATCGCCTCCAGCATGATAATACCATTTTCAGCATCGCCCCAAACGTGAGGATCGGGGGTGTTTTTACCATAATTGGTATTGCGTAGGGGACTAACTTTTTCCCCAATAGCAACTTTTTCGGCTTCAATTCCCGTTCCTTGCAAGAGGCGAATGAGGGCAGGTTCGAGGTTATATCCATTATAGAGGATGAGATCGGCACGTTCTAGGGCGATCGTATCTTGGGGGACGGGTTCATAAAGGTGAGGATCGTTGCCAGGTTTGAGAATGCTAACCAGTTCAATCTCATCTCCTCCCACCTTCTTAGTTAAATCAGCAATAATGGTACTGGTTGCGACAACTTGCGGGCGATCGCTTTCCTCTTCCGTCTTCTGCACATCGCAACTGGCGATCGCAACCCCGATCGCAACAATGGCGATCGCCCACCGTTGAACTCTTTTGCTTAAAATGCGAGTCATCATAATCTTTATCATATTTCTTTCATAATCTATATCATATTCTTTTCATTTTTTGCTAGAGTAACTGTAGGGGCGCAACGCTTGCGCCCTGAATTGCGGCTTGCGCCCTGAATTGCGGCTTGCGCCCTGAATTGCGGCTTGCGCCCTGAATTGCGGCTTGCGCCCTGAATTGCGGCTTGCGCCCTTAATTGCTTAATTGCGCCCTGAATTGCGGCTTGCGCCCTGAATTGCGGCTTGCGCCCTGAATTGCGGCTTGCGCCCTTAATTGCTTAATTGCGCCCCATACGCGACCAAATAGGAGGGAAAAAATGGACGGAACAAACACGATCGCGATACGAGATTTAGGGGTGAAATATCGCACCCTAGAAGCCTTACAGGGAATTAGCCTCGACCTGCAACCGGGACGACTGACGGCGGCGATCGGTCCCAATGGTGCAGGAAAAAGCACATTATTGAAGGCAATGTTAGGGTTAATTCCAGCCATTGGGAAACCCGTCATGTATGGCGATCGCGCTTTACAGGAACAGTTGGATCGGGTGGCTTATGTTCCCCAACGGACGCAAATTGACTGGAGTTATCCTGCGACAGTGTGGGATGTGGTGATGATGGGAAGGGTGAAAAAAACGGGCTTATTTCGCCGTTTTTCCGTAGTGAGTCACCGTCTTGCAAAAGAAGCACTTGCGCGAGTAGGAATGTTAGAGTTAAAAAATCGTCCCATTGGACAGTTATCGGGAGGACAACAACAGCGCGTTTTTTTAGCACGTTCTTTAGCACAAGAAGCAGAAGTTTTCTTTTTTGATGAACCTTTTGTGGGAGTCGATCGCAAAACAGAAGCAATTTTATTTACTATTTTCCGCGAGTTAGCGGATGCAGGAAATATCGTGTTAGTGGTCAATCACGATTTAGGCGAATCAATTACTAATTTTGACGATCTAATTTTGTTGAATAAAGAGTTAATTTCCGTCGGACAAAGGCAAACTGTTTTACAGGAAGAAAACTTATATCGTGCTTATGGTGGACGAGTTAACTTCTTTTCCGAAGAATCTGTTAGTTTTGCAGCTTAATTTGGAATTGAATTAAATTAAATTGAATCGATGTTAAATGCTCTAATCGAACCTTTACAATATGGTTTCATGCAGCGATCGCTTATTGTTGCTGTCATCGTCGGGATTATTTGCGCGGTTGTGGGATGTTACTTAATGGTACAGCGTCTCGCATTGTTAGGCGATGCCATTAGTCATTCTGTTTTACCTGGACTGGCGATCGCCTTTATTTTAGGTGCCAATATTTTCATCGGTGCGTTTATTGCAGGAATTCTCAGTACAGTTTGTATTAATATTATCCGCACGCGATCGCAAATCAAAGAAGATGCGGCTATGGGAATTGTTTTTTCAGCCTTCTTTGCATTAGGAATCACTTTAATTACAATTGTCCAAAAAGATAACAAAATTGACCTCAATCACTTTCTTTTCGGCAATATTCTTGGCGTGACCTTGGGAGATGTTCGCGATACCGCCATTATTGCTTTTCTGGTTTTAGCGATCGTTATTTTACTTTATAAAGAACTTCTTTTTTATACCTTTGATAAACTCGGCGCTCAAGCAGTTGGCTTACCCGTTAATATTCTTGATTTTAGCTTAATGATTCTGATTGGGATGACCATTGTTGCCAGTTTGAAAGCAGTAGGAGTTATTTTAGTGCTTTCTTTGTTAATTACTCCCGCAGCAACCGCTTATTTATTAGTTACCCGCTTGCATCAAATGATGTTGTTAGGAGTTGGTTTCGGTATCATTTCCAGTATTAGCGGAATGTATATTAGTTACTTTTATAACTTGCCTTCCGGTCCCGCGATCGTTTTAGTAGCAACAAGTTTATTTATTCTTGCCTTCTTATTCAGCCCTACTCAAGGACTTTTAACCGTGAATAATCAACAACCGTAGGGGTTTGGTCTCCAAACCCTATATTTACGGTTTTGTCCCCAAACCCCTACAATGAAATTATGAAATTATCTTGGGCAACGCCACTGCGATCGCATTGATAATTAATAATTGATAATTAATGATTATGGCTTCTTGGACGAGAACAATCGGGACTATTTTGGGCGTAGGGCTATTTTCTTTACACCCGAGTATTGTTGTGGCTCAATGGTTGCCAGAAGCGCGAAATGCCCCTACATTTCCCAGAAATGCGCCCCCACCTGCCCCCCCGCGATCGCAACCCCAGAATGAACGAAAAGGCGATCGCGATTTTCGCGTTACAGCCCTGCAACAGGACTATACCGGGGATTTATGGGTAGGCACCTGGATGGGTTTAACCCGTATTAATCCCAATACTGGCGCGATCGTTGCCCGCACCAGTTTGCCCGATTATACCCTTTCCAGCTTGACCTCCGATCGCTCAGGACGTATTTGGGGCGGCAGTTATCGCGGTTTAGTTCGCGTCGATCCCCGCAGTAACGAATTGACCGCCTATAGTTTCCGGCTACCCTCCAATCGAATTTTATCCCTCCTCATCGACAATCGCGGTTATCTTTGGGCAGGAACCGATCGCGGCATTGCCCTCATTAGCCCCGATCGCGGCTTTTTGATGACCACATTGCAAGATTTACCTGGAGTCAGCGCTAACGCCCTTACCCTCGATTCTGAGGGACAACTCTGGGTGGGAACCTTAGAAGGATTAGTGCGAATCAATACCGCCAGTGCCTATCCCATCGGTCGTATGGCCAACCTACCTGGAGGAATTGTACAAGCTCTTGCGACTTCCCCCAACGAGACGATCTGGGTGGGAACAATAGCAGGTTTGCTGGAAATAGACCCCCTGCAACGGCGAATTATTCGCTCAATTCCTGAATTTGCAGGGCGCAGCGTTACATCAATTCGCTTTGCCCAAAATGGTCGCGTTTGGGTGGGTACAGAAAATGGCTTATATCATCTTGATGCTCAAACCGGTAAGATAATCGGAGAAATCCCCGATCTCCCCTCCAGTCGCATTCTATCCCTCTCTCCTGACACGGGAAATAAACTCTGGGTCGGCACCTCGGAAGGTTTAGCATGGATTAGTCAAACCTCGGGTTTAGTTCGTCCTCATCTCGCCTTTATCCGCAACCCTCCCAATAATTATTAAGGCGATTGATTGATTAATAATTAATAATTAATAATTGCAATGCCAGTTACAACGCGACAATTGATTGAGTGGAAACAACAAGGACGAGCAATCGTGGCCTTGACAGCTTGGGATTATGCGATCGCCGGTCTTCTTGACGATGCGGGAATTGATATTATTCTGGTGGGGGATTCCTTAGCAATGGTGGCGCTAGGTTATGAAAATACCCTACCCGTTACCCTGGAGGAAATGCTCCATCATACCGCCGCCGTTTGTCGCGGCACAAAACGCGCTTTAGTGGTGTGCGATCTGCCTTTTCTCAGCTATCAAGAGAGTATCGAAGTCGCAATTCGCTCCGCCGGACGAGCGTTGAAGGAAGCAGGCGCACAGGCTGTTAAAGTAGAGGGAGCGAGTCCAGATATTTTGGCAACTATTCGTAAATTGACTGCCATTGGCATTCCTGTGATGGGTCATGTTGGCTTAACACCTCAATCGGTTTACCAGTTGGGTTATAAACAACAAGGCACGACGGAAGAACAAGGGCAGCAAATTTTACGAGACGCGATCGCCGTGGCTGAAGTGGGAGCATTTTCGCTTATTCTCGAACATATCCCCTCAGAGTTGGCCGCTCAAATTACGGCGCAATTGCCAATTCCCACCATTGGCATTGGGGCGGGTGTTCAGTGTGACGGGCAAGTTCTGGTAACGGCAGATTTGCTCGGACTCTCGAAAAAGCAGCCTCCCTTTGCTAAAACTTATCTTAATCTTCGCCAAATGGCGACTCAAGCAGTAGGAGAATTTATTAATGAAGTGCGAGAGCAAAAGTTCCCCCGTTGAAGAAAAGCTCGATCTGTCCATCCACCGCAAAGCGCTTTTAAAAATCAAGAACAAATATAAAATTTCCAATGTTTCCATCAGTCGCTTGACGGGAATTAGTGAAAATCATCTTTCTCAATTTTTTCGTGGCAATCGTAATGCGACGGATGCGGTTTTAGATGAAATTCTCAATGCTTTGGAAAATATTTCTCCGGGGTCGCGAGAGGAATACGGTCTGGAAATTGCTCAAAGTCAAAGCCCACAATCTTTACAAAAATGGATTGAAGGGATGAGCAATGAAGAAATGTATTCGCTGTTAGTGGCTATCTCCCAAAGATACAGGCCGGAGATGGTTCCCAAAAATCGTAACATAATCTAACCCGATTTTTCTTGTGTTTTTCTTGTATATTCCCGTAGTGCTACATTGTTATCGCGATCGCGGTGTATGGGTAAGATGAGTTCAACTTGAGTTCCTTCACCTTTAATCGAATTTACCTTAATTATTCCCTGATGTTTTTCAACAATTTTATAAACAATAGACAGTCCCAAGCCTGTTCCTTGACCAACGGGTTTAGTGGTGAAAAAAGGATCGAATAGTTTACCTTGAATGTCTGAGGGGATACCTATACCATTGTCGCTGATCGTTATCTTTACTTGTGTACTGTCGATCTTTTCTGTTTGAATAATAATCTGGGGTTGTTTTTGAGACGATAAAATTAGGGGGTCTTTTAGGGCATCCGTAGCATTGGTAAGAAGATGTAGAAAAACCTGATTAAGTTGAGCGGGATAGCATTCTACTAGGGGTAAATCTTGATAATATTTGCTGATTTTAATGCGATCGCCGAGATAGTGTTGCAGGACAATCAATGTACTCTCTAAACCCGCGTGCAAATCAACGGCTTTCATCTCCGATTCGTCCAACCGAGAAAAATTTCGTAGGGAAGTGACAATAGATTTAATACGATATGTTCCTTCTTTCATGGACAACAGAATTTTGGGGAAATCTCCCACTAAAAACTCTAAATCAATCTCCTCGATTTGCGAAAGAATGGCATCGGTGGGTTGTGGATATTCTCTTTGATAGTGCTGAATTAATGTCAGCAAATTCTGCATATAATCATCGAGATACTGGATATTGCCGTGAATAAAACTGGCGGGATTATTAATTTCGTGGGCGATTCCGGCGACCATTTGCCCGAGGCTGGACATTTTTTCACTATGAATGAGTTGTGCTTGGGTTTGTTGAAGTTCTCGGGTATATTCGCTCATCCACTCAATGAGTTGGTTGAGGGATATTGCTAAAGCGCTAATTTCATCGGTGGTGGTAACAGGGGCGCGGAGGTTAAAGTTAGATTCTTGGGTGACTTGTTGGGCAATATTTTTAACGGCAATGAGGGGAAGGGCGATGGCGCGACTGGTTAATAGGGCGAGAAAAGCCGCGATCGCCGCACTCAATCCCACACTTCCCACAATAATAAATAAACGGACTTTGCGAATGTTGTTTAGGTTTTGGGTGGCTCGATTTTGCTGTATTTCTGTGGCCAGGGAAGTTTGTTCTATATCTTCTGCAAGGCGATTGAAGCGCATCTCGAGTTTGAGATAAGAAGGGCTACTCATAAACGCTAAAAGTTGCAAGCGACCCGAGGCAATCTCTTCTGGGTTTAAGTTGGCAAAATCGAGTTGTCGCCAAAGTCCGGCGATCGCAGAGCGATAATTTTCTGTTGTTTTCTCATACCCTTGTATATCTTCTCTAATCTCGCGCAATTCTTCGGGAGTAATGCTTAAGTGATGGGAATTATTTTGCAGAAAGCGATCGAGATCGGCGAGATTTTTTTCTACGCGATTGACGTACAGGGAAAACCTCGCCCTTTCTAAGTCGAAAAAAATCGTCTTACCAAAGGTGGGTAGTAATTTCTGTGGATGCAACCGCATCTCCAAAACGGCGGTTTTTACATTGTCCAAGTAGTGTTCTTGCTTATCTGTGAGGGTAAGGGCTGCGAAGGCTTGTCTTTCGTAATAGTCTCCTAAAATTAATCCCACTCCTGTCCCGACAATAGCAATCCCTAAAGCTAAAGCGTAGCTGTAGGCAAATTTTTGGGCAATATTCCATCGACTCAGCGATCGCTCAATCCAAGGCAGAGAAATTTTATCGACATAATATTTGAGTTTTGTGGAAACTTTCTTAGGTTGTTTGGGGTTTGAGTTTGAATCCATAAAGGTACGCTTCCGATTGCCTGCTACAGACATGGAGGAAGATTGATTTTTCATTCTTGAGATGTTTAATGAAGTTGGAAAAATTACTGCTGAAAATATACTGCTTGTCCGTAAAAAACGGCACACCTTTAATAAAACCAATTATTTTTTTTGGCGCTACCCCAAATACCGCCGCCATTATCCAATCCTTGTTTCGTTATTTAAGTTTATTTAAACATATTGTGGTACAAAATATGTGAGTTATTAAGATTTTTTTATATTTGCGTTTAATTGTCGAGATTTTAAAGAAGCATTTACTCAAAATATATTAAGAAATGTAAAAAACTCTCTGTTAATCTAAATCTCTAACAAGGAAATAGATCATTAGTTCGCACGAGAGAGTATGATGAATGAAGCTACATCCATTATCTCTTCGCAGATATGTTTTTTGGGGGTTAAAATTCCGAGATTGATTTTCTAATCACCTCTATAGCTATAATAACCTTACGTTGAATTTCAAATCAAGACAATGTAGAATAAATTTTGTAAGGAGCTTAAAACCATGAATCAAGAGTTTGGACAAAAAATCCGCCAAGCGCGGAAAGACAAGAGTTACAGCCAACGAGATCTAGCCAAATTGCTCGGGCTAGACTTTACCTATCTCTCAAAACTAGAGAATAATCGCGCCGAATACGCCCCCAAAGAGGAGGTAATCCGAGGTTTGGCAAGAGAGTTAGACTTAGATGCAGAAGAATTGATTTTTCTGGCCGGGCGCATCCCCCATAAGGAAGAAGATCTGCTCAGACAGCATCATAAATCCTTGCCGACCCTATTTCGTCGCTTGCGAGAAAACCCAGAATTCGCCCAGAAATTGTTCCAAGAAGCCAGCCAAGAATCCTCAGAATAATGAGAAGAATAACGAGACAATGAGTGTGATCAAACCCTTTCAGTTTATGGACAAGCACGCGATCGAATGTCGCGCCCTCGATGTCTTAGAGGCAATGAAGACTAGCGATCGCCATGTTCCGACTTTTCCCCTCGATTCTAGCCGCGTTGCCGAATTTTTAGGCTTAGACGTGGTTTGGGATGTCCTCCCCGAGGACGACGAGGGAGCCATTGCAGCGCGAATTTTGCCCTTAGAAAAACTGATCGAGATCAATGAAACGATCTTAGATTTAAAAGAGGGCTTTGGTGAATCTACCATCGCTCACGAGGTGGGGCATTGGGTCTTACATATCGATCGCCAAGCTGTCGATCGCGTTTTAAGATTGCGACAAAAGGGGGTTAATGTTAGCGTCAAACCGTTACTCTGTCGCAATAACGAACAAATTCAAGGCATTGAGTGGCAGGCGCAATATTTTGCCAGTTGTCTATTAATGCCCCGCTATTTGTTGGAGGAAAAAATCCAAGGGCGGGATATCACACAATGGACGGATTTGTATGCGATCGCGGCGGATTTTGGCGTGACAATTTCCAATTTGCTGCACCGTCTCAAAGATTTAGAATGGGTATCTCTCAAGGAAGGTTCAAAGGAACTCCTGCGCTGCTAAAAGCAGCATTAAAAAAGAGGGATTTTTCAATCCCTCCTTTTTTAATTGTCTAAATTTTAAATTTCAGCGTAAGCGCGATCGATGATATGTTTGGCAATAGTTTGTGTTCCCGTATGCTCGTAATAATTGGTGGTCATATCGAGGAAAGCGGCCAAATAATCGAGTTTATCATCAGCAATTTCGATGTATTTACTCAAGTGTTCGGTAATGCGATCGACACTTAAATTTTTGGACTCGACAAAGTTATTCATCCATCCCGTTACCGACCCAAAACTATTGCCGATAAAATCCAATTTTCCCGAAGCATTTTTGCCTGGAATCATATCGCTAACTTTGCTAAAAGCAGGATTTTTTTCCAACTCATTAGCACTCAAACCTGCAATAGTTTCTTGCGCTTTTTGGATAAAATCAGGGCCTAAAGGAATCATACCATCAAAACAAACCAGCGCCGCCATTCGCATAATTGATTCGCCGCTATAATCTGCCAAAGACTTGACAAAATCGCCGATATTATCCCCTGGAATTCCGTTAATTGAACAGAAAGTCAGTAATTCAACCACCAATTTCAGGCACAGATCGATACTTTGAGCCTTATCTGCTTTGGGAGTAATTGTGTTTAAAAAGCCGAGAAAACCGATTTTTTCTCCTACCTTATTCGCCATAGCTGCCGCCCCTAATGCAGTGCCAGTACTATCGATGGTTTGATAAAGCCATAACGCCCGTTGATAGCCTTCAGACTTGTCATTGTAGAGCCAAATCACCCGCTCGCCAATTTGATGAATAAGATCGTCGTCATCTTCCCCAGTCACCTGACGAATTGTGTTTTTAAAACCCACAATATTTTCCCATTCTCCAGGGACAACAAAATCGAGGGCGTTTAATGCCTTAACAGTAATATTCCCAGTAGGAAGATTATCTACAATTTCATAAAAAGGCTTACTCATGTTTTTCTCCAGTATCTATTATGGGCATTTAATGTTACTTAACTAATTTGGCTAAACCGGAAAGATCGAATTTTTGCAACCAATCTTGGCGATCGCTTTCGCTAAAGGAAGTATCGCTAGACATGACTTGAACTTGCAAGCGATCTTCCACTAAAACTAACGTTCCTTTTTTACCTTTTTTAGCGGCAGGATAACCTTGAATTTTGCTGCTACTTCCTGCATATTTTTGAGCAGCATCAGGAGTGCTAACAATATCGGAAACCGAGAGTAAAGCGACTTCTTTACCTTCTTTTTTCAACTTTGCTTGGGCAAATCCTTTCTTCTCTTGGGCGAAAACAACATCATAACCGTTCCCAGGTTTAGGAAAGAACTTGTTAAATTGTCCGCCTTTAATTGCATCTTTGGCAACAGCTTCGGCTTGACGCTGAGTGCTTTCTTTTTGCGTATCTTTGAATTCCTGTTTAGTTTCTTGTTTCGTTTGTCGCGTTGGTGGCGTATTGGCGATCGGTTTAACGAGGTTTTCCAAACCCGAGAGATCGAACTTAGCCAGTAATGCTTGGCGATCGCTTTCACTAAAAGACGCATCTCGAGAGAGAACTTTTACCTGAAAGCGGCCAACTAGAACTCCTGTACCTTTTGAGCCTTGACTCGCTGAAGGATACCCTTTAATTTTGCTCGTACTGTTAGCAAATTTATCCGCAGCCGTAGGAGTGCTGGCAATATCGGAAATAGAGATCGCGGCCAATTCTGTACCGCCTTTTTTCCACTTTGCTTGAGCAAATCCTGTTTTCTCTTGAGCATAGACCACATCATAGCCATTGCCAGGCTTAGGAAAGAACTTATTCAACTTCCCACCCGCTACAGCATTGTCAGCAACAGCGCTGGCACCTCGTGTGCTGCTTTCTTTCTGAATTTCCTTGAGGCTTTTCTGGGGAGAGGCTTGGGGGCTTTCAGGGGTTGTGGTTGTTGTGGTGACATTCTCCTGCTGGCTGTCTCGGTCTGCTTGTGCAAACTCAGAAGGCGTTGAGGCGCAAGCGGTAAAGCCAAACACCGCCAGTACAATAAAGATCGCGAATATCTTCTTCAATTTAAACAAGTGCATCTTCCCTCCGGTCAAAATTTAGACTTGTCTTCCATTGTCGCTTGCAATTTCTAGATTGACGCGATCCTTAACTTTCCTTTACTGGAAACAAAAAGCATAAAAGCATTTATTGATCAGCAAGCAAGATGCTTGCACGACTTCAATGAGATACTGTAGTGGGAGCGTCTCGCTCCCTAAATAGCGTCTCGCTCCCTAAATAGCGTCTCGCTCCCTAAATAGCGTCTCGCTCCCTAAATAGCGTCTCGCTCCCTAAATAG
>NZ_JACSWA010000604.1 GCF_016888125.1 Spirulina sp. CCY15215 | reverse complement strand
ATCTCCCGCTCTTCTTGGTCAGCATTCCCTTGCGCCTTTCGGCGACGCGGGGTCTGACCGCAGAACGCTCAAGCGTTTAGCGGTGAGAGTATGTCAAAATCTGTTAAAATGAAATATCGTCGTCCACAGAAAAACCGATGGTTGTTGCGACTCAACGCTTATCTTATGCCGAATTCTTAGCGCAATGTCCCGAGGATGGGCGCTATGAGTTAGTCAATGGGGAGATTGTTAAATTGCAGCCAATTCGAGCGCATAAAAATGTTGCACGCTATTTAATTAAATGTTTTGATCGCGAAAGCGAAGGATTAGAACAGGATTATGTTATTGATAAAGATATTGTGATCCGAACTCAAGCTGCAAATGATAGAGAAAGAGGTCGCAATCCTGATGTTGCAGTTGTTCCTGCTGCCATTTGGAATGCAAATGTCATGACTTATGGTGCATTAACAGAACCACCTTTATTAGCCGTAGAAGTGGTTTCGACAAATTGGGATGATGATTATATCGATAAGCTCGCCGAATACGAACAATTAGGTATTCAAGAATATTGGATCGTAGACTATCTCGCTGTCGCCAGTCGCAGCTATCTCGGTAATCCTAAAGTGCCTACTGTGTTTGTTTATCAGTTGCATGAGGGAAAATATCAGCAGCAAAAATTTACGGTAGACGAACCGATTATATCGGGAGTTTTCCCCGAATTAACATTAACTGTTACCCAAATTATTAACGCCACGCAAATTGGGTGATTTTACGGAAATTCAACTATAATTTTTATTATCAACTTGTGATCAAGTCATCCTCTCAGCTATTTTTGATATTTTTTGGCACAATATAGAGAAGACCAATCAAAAATTATTTTAATGACAAATTCTCAACAATCGGAAATTCAATTTTTGACATCCGTAGAATCCGCAGATGTGGATGCAGCCTTGCTCTCTTCCTCCGAGAAATTTCTGACGCGCCTGACCATTTCTTCTCTTAGGTTGTTAAAAGTTATTGCTAAAGATTACAAAATTTCAGTTGAAGAATTAACGCACCAACAGATTTTACAATGGTTTGAAAAAGATAGCAAAATTCGCAAAGAACAAGGAAAAGATGCAGCTATTTTAAAATGGTAAGAAAAAATAGTATAGTAGATAACGAAATAACGATCGCCTTCTTTGCCTTTTTGCAGCGATCTCAATAATCAAAAATCCAAGAGGTAGGATAAATTATGAGCGTTCAAATTAAAGTTCCCAGTATGATGTGTCAGGCGTGCGTTAATGCTATTAGCACCGAAATAAAAGCAAATTTGCCCGAAGCCAAGATTGCTGCCGATTTAGAGAGTAAAATGGTGACAGTGGATGCAAACGCCTCAAAAGCTGCGATCGCCGAAATGATCGCAGCAGCAGGTCACGAAACTGAAAATTAGGTTGTTAGACTGTCTTTAATCAACACAGTTAAATTTTATAAGTTTTATCCCAAAAACAACCCATCGAAGACTGTCCCGAGGAAACGAGAAAAATAAGGTCTTGGACTCAAGTAATGAAACGAGTCTGCGATCGCTGATTATAAGAGGTTGAAAAATTTACGTTAACTTCAAAAAAGGTTCTTGTTTTTTGAAGTTAACGTGAAGATTCAGCAAGATCGTGCATTTATGCCAGAAAAAAGAGTTTCCTCCCATGTAAATTAATTTAGAGTGGGAAACAAAACGGTGATTACAACGTACAAAAATAAGGGTGAGATAAAAAATGATTCTCTATCTCCACATTTCCAAAAATGCGATCATTTAGATCGAAAGACTGGTATGAATATCTCTGTCTTGCTAATTGGGAGTAAGAATTTTATAACAACTTTTCTCGAACGATACGAGACACCTATTGTCGCAGCGATCGAGTCCACATCTAAAGCCGAAATTATTGCTGGTATTGCTCAAAATCAGCCGGATATAGTATTGCTTGAAGCCGATCTTCTCAGCATTTTAGGATTGTGCTGTGAGATCAAGAAAACAAATTACTTGGGGTTGGTGTATTGTATTGCAATTGAATATTATTGTTCTGCTAATATTCTTGAGAGAGAACCTTCACAACATCTGCTAGAAACTGCTAAAGCGATTGAAAATAGTGCTGATGCTTATCTTCAATTTTCCGGCTTAGATTCTTCTATTAATCAAAATATTGAAGCAGAAAAACGATTATTATTGGCCTATCTTCAAGTTGCTTACCGTCAAGTTCAGCAATATCGAGAACTCTTGAAAACTAACGATTTTCTTTCCTCTATTGCTCTTGCTGATGCTCTCACAGATTTAAGCAATCGTCGCGCTCTCGAGTGGGATTTACCTCGACAAGTTGAAAAAGCAAGAAAGAAGAATATTCCTCTCAGTTTGGCAATTTTAGATGTTGATTATTTTAAATCTGTGAATGATAATCACGGACATTTGGTGGGCGATCGCATTTTGCAACTTCTCGCTTACCGTCTGCGAAATAATATTCGAGAACAAGATACTGTTTTCCGCTACGGAGGTGAAGAATTTGTGATTCTCTTTCAGCAAACCAATACAGATACTGCTATGGCGATCGCCCATCAGTTGTGCCAAATCATTAGTGAAACTCCTTTTAATATCGATCGCAATTTAACCTTATCCCTCACCATTAGTCTAGGATTATCTTCTCTTCAACCTGAAGACGACGATCGCGGTAGAATGCTGCTCAAACGTGCCGATCTTAATCTGCTCAAAGCAAAATCATCCGGTAGAGATCGGGTTGTTGGATAATGAGTAATTTTAATTAACAGCAAAATTTTTCAACGCAACGAGCAAACATTTCTACCCCCAAACATAAGACACTTTCATCGAAATCAAAGCGAGGATGATGATGAGGATAAGCCAGTCCTTTTTCAGAATTCGCCGACCCGAGAAAAAAGTAACATCCTGGCACTTCTTTGAGAAAATAAGACATATCTTCCGATGCCATTGTTTGACATTCTGGAACAACACCAACGGGGGTTTCTAAGACTTCAAACGCGACAGAACGAACCAGATCGGCAATTTTGCTATCATTGATAGTGGGAGGATACAATCGTGTATAATCTAGATCGTAGGTTGCTCCGTAGGTTCGACAAATTCCCGCAATAATTTCTTCCAGTCGTTGAGGAAGAAATAAGCCGAGATCGGGGTTAAAATATCTGATAGTTCCGGTAAGACAAGCCGTATCTGCGATCGCATTTTTTGCGGTTCCTGCGTGTAATTCTCCCACTGTCACCACTGCTGATTCAAGAGGGCTAATATTGCGGGAAACAATCGTTTGTAAAGCCATAACAATTTGAGCGCTAATAACCACAGCATCGATGGTTTGGTGAGGAATTGCACCATGGCCTCCTTTACCGAAAATGGTACAGCTAAACAATTCTGAAGCCGCCATTAATGCCCCCGATCGCACCCCAATTGTTCCTAAAGGTAAACTATTCCAAAGATGTAATCCGATAATCGCATCAACGTCAGGATTTTTTAATATCCCTGCTTCAATAAGAGGTTTTGCACCACCAGGAGACTCTTCTGCGGGTTGAAAAATAATCTTCACAGTACCATTAAAATCCTCGCGATGTTGAGAGAGATAAAAGGCAATTCCAAGGGCGATCGCGCTATGTCCATCATGACCGCAAGCGTGCATAATTCCCTCATGCTGAGAACGATAGGAAACCTCATTTTCTTCTTGAATGGGTAAAGCATCCATATCGGCACGAATAGCAAACACCTTTCCCCCATTCTTGCCCGCGATCGTTGCCACAATTCCCGTTTTTGCAATTCCGGTTTGGTGTTCAATTCCCCATTCTCGCAGTTTTTTGGCGATAAATTCCGCCGTTATTTCTTCTTGAAAACCCAATTCGGGAAATTGATGTAAATGTCGCCGCCACTCCACCAATTGAGGTTGTAAAGTGCGAATATCTAAACGAATTTGCGACCAGCGATCGAGATTAGTCGTGGGCAATGTAGAGAACATCTTAATAATGAATTATTAACTTAAACTTTATTTTATCTAAAATACTTATAATAAAGTAAAAGGTCGCTTTTCCACCCCGCTCTAAAGAGACGGGGCTACCAAGCTCCCGCTTTTTCTCGTGTTAAAATTATTATCGTGAATCTCCCCAAAATTCCATGACCTTTTTTAAAAATATTCCTTCTTGGCAATTACCCGAAACGGCAGTTACTTCGGAAACGCTATATGGCGATCGCCGCCGTTTTCTCAAAAGTTTAATCGGTGCGGGAATTGGTGCAACAGCGACTACTTTATTAGGCTGTCAAACATCCCAAGCACAAAGTAACGATCTTGAATCAACATTTAAGTTACCAGAAATTAAACCATTACCGACAAATCCCGATTTTAGGAGAGTCGATCGCCCAATTACCAATCAAACTCTGGCCAGCAGTTACAATAACTTTTATGAATTTGGTGGCGATAAATCAATTTGGCGTTCTGCTCAAAACCTACCCACAGAAAACTGGAAAGTAGAAGTGACGGGACTGGTCAAAAATCCTCGCACTTACGATCTCGATGGACTGAGAAAAGAATTTTCTCTAGAAGAACGCATCTATCGCTTTCGTTGCGTGGAAGCCTGGTCAATGGCCTTACCCTGGGTAGGATTTCCCATGAAAGATTTAATGGCTGCTGTCGAACCCACCTCCGCAGCAAAATTCGTGCGGTTTACCTCGTTTTATGATTCTAAAATTACCACGGGTCCGGGTTTTCATGTCGGGACATTACCCTGGCCCTATCAAGAAGGATTGCGTTTAGAAGAAATGGCCAACGAACTTGCTTTTTTTGCGATCGGGATTTATGGCCGCGAACTTCCCAAGCAACACGGTGCGCCAATTCGCATGGTTTTACCGTGGAAATATGGATTTAAGGGGGCAAAATCCATCGTTAAAATTGAATTTGTTGACCAGCAACCCGCCACTTATTGGAATACTTTAATTCCTCACGAATACGGCTTTATGGCTAATGTAGACCCGACTAAACCCCATCCTCGTTGGTCGCAAGCTAGAGAAAAATTTATCGGTAATACAGAGCAGTTTGATTGGGAAATTCGCGAAACTTTACCCTATAACGGCTATGGGGAATATGTTGCCAATTTATATGCTTAAGATGGAAAATCAGCAAGACAGCCTCAATACTATTAAGCTCGATGGCTTTCTCAAGGTCGTCGGTGCTACCTCAACGGGAGGACAAGCCAAAATTTTGATCCAAAGCGGCCAAGTGAGGGTGAATGGCGAACTGGAAACTCGACGACGACGAAAACTGGTTGATGGCGATCGCGTATCGGTTAATGGGGAGATATTCCGCGTCCATCTTGACTCCGACGAATGAAAATACGGAAAAACTACCAGAAAATAGAAATTTTCTCAAAAAAAATCCTCTAAGGGGGTGATACCCCTCACCCCAGATTCTATATTAGATTTATGATGCACCCTGATGATTGGGGGAGTCGCCAAATGGTGGCTCTCTTTTTTTATCTTTTCTTAATTAATCAATCAATCGATTAATTGACTGAGAATATCAAAACGAAAATCATCAAGTAATCTCGCAATTTTCTGCCGTAAATTATACTCTGTACTGGGAATTTCTTCGAGTAGTTTTCGCAATTGCGATTCGTTTATTTTTCGAGTAGCATCGCTAAATTGCTGCAACCATTGCATCGGCATAATAGCTAATTCTTCTCGGGTTAAATCTCCTAACGAAGGTTCTAAAGTGTCTAGAGAGATTGTAGCGCGATCGCGGGACAATACACTAAGATGATGTACTATTTTCTCTACAACAACTTCTTCTCGAAAAGGCTTGCTAATAAAGTCCTGACAGCCCTGGGCGATCGCGTTTTTCCATTCTTCATCAGAAGGGTTAGAAATAAGCGCGATCGCGATCGTTGTGTTGTCTGTTTTTGACTCTACAATTTGTTTGAGTAATTGTGTATTTTCAAGATGAGGAAGGGATAGATCGATTAAAATAATATGAGGTTGCCAACAATGCCAAAATTCCAAACATTCTTCAATTTCACTGGCAATTTCTACATTGAATCCCAACGGCTTGAGTATAGCAAACAAATTCTGACAACTTTCTGGGATTCCATCTGCTATCAGTAAGCGATATTGAATCGGTTCGAGGGGAAATAGTAATTCTTTATTTTTTGTATTTTCAATGTTATTTTCGGGAGATTTTAAATAAATTGGTATTTCAAAAGAAAAGATTGAACCCGAGTTTAACGTACTCAATACACTAATTTCTCCACCTAATAAATGAACAAATTCTCGACAAAGAAACAGACCCAATCCCATCCCTTTTGACAAGGATAAAGATTTTTGATCTTGTGTAAAAGGTTCAAATAAATGTTCTAAATTTTCTAATGATACCCCTTGACCTGTATCTTCTATAGCAAAGGATAAAAGAAATAAATGCTTATTTTTATTATTAATATTTTCAAGATTTGATGGGAATACAGCATTCACCTTTAAACGAACATTTCCCTTGTGAGTAAAGGCAATTGCATTATCAAGAAGATTGATTAAAACTTGTCTGAGTTTGCGTTCGTCGGTTTGAATCAATTGAGGTAAATTTTCCTGTAATTCAAGATGCAATTCTAATCCCTTTTGAATTGCCTTGGGACGAAAAAAATTGATAATTGTTGTCAGAAAATTATCAAGATGAAAACAATTTTCTTGCATAACTTCTTGACCATCATCAAGTTGAGAAATTGACAGAATATTGTTGATTAAACCCAGTAAATTTTCGCTATTTTCGTGAATAATTTCAACTCTTTTTTGTTGGCTTAAACTCAAGGAATCATCGCGTCCTAATAGTTGGGTAAATCCTAAAATTGCATTCAAAGGTGTTCGCAATTCATGGCTCATCTTGGCCAGAAAATCGCTTTTTGTACGAGACGCTAATTCCACGGCGTGAAATGCTTGTTGGAGATCGATTTCTATTTCCTGTAAATCAATTATTTTTTGCTCCAACAAAGCATTTGTTGCTTTGAGTTGTACCGTGCGTTTCTCAACCTTTTGTTCGAGATTATTTTGGGCTTCGAGTAATGCTGTTTCGATAGTTTGACGATATTTAATTTCTGTTTGTAGTTGTTGATTTTGTTTAATTAACTGATGCTGTAAACGTTGAATTTTTATATGGTTTTTAATTCTTATCAGCATTTCTTGTAGCTGAAATGGTTTCGTAATATAATCAACTCCTCCTACCTCAAACCCTTTAATTTTATCTTTAAGAGAAGTTAATCCTGTCATAAATATGATCGGAATTTCAGCATAAGCATGATTTTGTTTGAGGCGCTTACAGGTTTCAAAACCATCAATGCCAGGTAACATTGCATCTAAAAGAATCAAATGAGGTAAAAAATCTTTGACTCTTTCAATGGCATTTTCTCCATCTCTGGCGATGATTACTTTAAACCCTTCTGCTGTGAGCAGATTGAAGAGGAGCTTCAAATTATCAGGGCGATCATCAACAATGAGAATAGTTTCTCGAGGGAATTTATCCATTGTTCATCTTTCATCTCAATAAAACATAATCCCTCTCTCAACCAATGGAAGACTTGGGATGTAAGGAGGCAAAAAATAAATGCCAAAACAGCAGACAGACGAAAATACACGCAGTTACTCAAGCGATCGCTTCGTGCAATCCCGATCTTCCCTAGCATGGAGAGTGGCCAAAGTGGGCGCAGCAATGATAACAAATCCATGCCAGGTTGTTCTGGGTTTACTCAACATTTGTGTTTGAATCAGGAGGTTTGGGGTTGGATTTTGCTCTTAAAAAAGTACCGTGAGCTTTTTGCTCTTGAGAGGATTCGAGACCAGGCGAGATTGGCGATCGCCGTCGGACAACTTTGCCGAGAGTGCTAGGATCCACAGCACCGAGACGAATGCGAATTTTCGGACCGGTTTCCCCGAGGCGCACGATCGTGCCATCATAAACAGGAATCTTTTCTTGCTCTTTCGCGAGAACCTTCCCATCAACATAAGTGCCATTCGCCCCAAAATTAACAATTTCCCAAGAAGAACTATCATCATGGGAGAGTTTTTGTTCGGCGATCGCGTTAATCTGTTGTAGTTTAGCGTGGCGGCGAGAGACCACAGCACTGTACAAAACCACATCATTTTGGCTACCGCGTCCGAGGGTAAGCTCCGCTTCAGACTCGAATACCCAACTTTGAACCGGGGCCGATTTACTAGGATGCAACAAGGTTATGACGATCACCGAAGTTCCCCAGAAATGTAACTGAACAATGGGCTGCCAATGACAATAAACACCCCTTTAAAGCCTAACATTGAAGCAACCGTTCGGGGGTGAGGTGTCAAGAGGAAAAATACAACCCTTGAATCAATATTGGGCGATCGCGCCTATCCATATCTCCAAACACCCCTAAATTTTGTCCCTAGAGAAACAGGGGCGCGATCGCTCAACTCCATGTCCCCCTCGGTCAAAATTGGAGAATATTTCGCAAATGGCGAAATATTACAATATATTAATAAACATCGAAACAAACGGCGTTCTCGACCAAACCTACTCCTCTAAGATAAACAGCCCCTATTTATAGAAGCCAACATGATTGCCCCAGAACAAGTTAACAAAATCGTTTGGAATCAGCATCACGACCCCTTTGAAGTTCTCGGACCCCATCCCCTCGAACAAAACGGGAAAGTCCAAAGTTGGGTAGTTCGTGCCTATCTCCCCAATGCCGAAAAAGCCTGGGTCATTTGTCCAGGCGATCGCCAAGAATACCTCATGCAGTCGGTTCATCACCCCAACTTTTTCGAGTGCAAAATTGACGGAGAAACCCTGGATCATTACCAACTCCGCATTCGTGAAGGAGGACGCGATCGCGTTGTTTATGACCCTTATGCCTTTAAATCTCCCGTCCTGAGCAGTTTAGACCTACATCTCTTTGGTGAAGGCAATAATCACCGCATTTACGAAAAGATGGGCGCTCATCCTATGGAGCAAAATGGCATTAAAGGGGTTTATTTTGCAGTCTGGGCTCCAAATGCTCGTAACGTTTCGGTTTTAGGGGACTTTAACAATTGGGACGGTCGCCACCATCAAATGCGGAAACTCGATGGCGGAACCTGGGACTTATTCATTCCCGAACTCAAAGTTGGCGAACATTACAAATACGAAATCAAAAACTGGGACGGACATATCTACGAAAAAAGCGATCCCTATGGGTTTTGGCAAGAAGTCAGACCAAACACGGCTTCCATTATCGCCGATTTAGAGACTTATCAGTGGACCGATGCAGACTGGATGGAAAAGCGCCGCAATGCCGATACCCTCAACCAACCGATTTCTGTCTATGAAATTCATTTGGGGTCTTGGATGCACGAAGCAATGGACCATCCCGCTCAATATCTTCGGGGTGAGGGTCCTTCCATTCAAGCCAACGAAGAAAAGGAAGGGGCGCGATACTTAACCTATTACGAACTCGCTCAACGTCTCATTCCCTATGTGAAAGAGTTGGGCTATACTCACATTGAATTACTTCCCGTTGCGGAACATCCCTACGATGGCTCCTGGGGTTATCAGGTAGCGGGATATTTTGCCCCCACCTCCCGTTATGGGTCTCCCGAAGACTTCATGTATTTTGTGGATGAGTGCCACAAAAACGGCATTGGGGTATTGGTGGATTGGGTTCCGGGTCACTTCCCCAAAGACCGTCACGGATTGGCATTTTTTGATGGGACTCACCTTTACGAATATGAAGATTCTCGCATTGGGGAACATAAGGAATGGGGGACATTAGTTTTTAATTACGGACGCAATGAAGTTCGCAATTTCCTTGTCGCGAATGCTCTCTTTTGGTTTGATAAATATCACATCGATGGAATACGGGTAGATGCGGTGGCCTCGATGCTCTATCGGAATTATTTGCGTAAAGATGGGGAATGGACGGCGAATAAATACGGCGGCCACGAACATCTCGAGGCTCGAGATTTTATTTGTCAGGTCAATAGCGTTCTCTACAGCTATTATCCCGGTATTCTTTCCATCGCGGAAGAGTCAACGGACTGGCCGATGGTATCTTGGCCAACTTATGTGGGAGGGTTGGGCTTTAATCTGAAATGGAATATGGGGTGGATGCACGATATGTTGGATTATTTCAACATGGATCCCTGGTTCCGCCAGTTCCATCAGAATAATATCACTTTTAGTATGTGGTATAATCATAGTGAGAACTATATGTTAGCATTATCTCACGATGAAGTCGTCCACTGTAAGAGCAGTACCTTGGGTAAGATGCCAGGGGATGAGTGGCAAAAGTTTGCTAACGTCCGCGCTTTGTTTTCTTATATGTTTGCTCACCCTGGTAAGAAGACGATGTTTATGAGCATGGAGTTCGGTCAGTGGGAAGAGTGGAATATTTGGGGGGATCTGGACTGGCATTTGTTGGAATATGACAATCACAAGAAGCTGAAGCAGTTCTTTAGCGATGTGAATGAAATATATAAGAGCCAGCCGGCATTATATCAGAAGGATTACGAACAAGAGGGCTTTGAATGGGTCGATTGCAGCGATAGCCGTCATAGCGTGGTTTCTTTTCTTCGTCGCAGTAACGATCCTGAAGATTATCTTCTTTGTGTCTGTAATTTTACGCCGCAACCTCACAGCCATTACCGCATTGGTGTTTATGAGGAAGGGTATTATACGGAGTTGTTTAATAGCGATGCTGGTAAATATGGCGGTAGCAATATGGGGAATTTAGGTGGAAAATGGGCGGAGGAATGGTCGTTCCATGATAAGCCTTATTCCCTCGATTTGTGTTTGCCTCCTTTGGGGGTTATTTACCTGAAGTTGGATCGCCAGAAAACGGCGGAGGTATTACAGAACAAGCAAAATGTTCTTGATGTTGAATCGGAGGGTTAGAACAGCTAATATCTGGATGATATAGGAAAAAAAGGGCGGCGATCGCCGCCCTTTTTTTGTTGGCGATTAAGATAAGTACATGAGCAAAAATTGATGCAGATTGTGTGTCAGGGCGATCGGGTTTTTAGCTAGTTTGTTAAATATTCATACCAAAAACCCTAGAACGGTTGATATATTTGGAAGCCCTTGACGAGGATTGAACTCGTGACCTCACCCTTACCAAGGGTGTGCTCTACCACTGAGCTACAAGGGCGATGAATAGTTTTTTAAATTAACTTTAAAATTAATTTCTAATTAATTTCTATAGGTTTTGTGGTGGGCCGAGTTGGATTTGAACCAACGTAGGCGTAGCCAGCGGATTTACAGTCCGCCCCCATTAACCACTCGGGCACCGACCCAGGAATACCACGGTTAACTATTATAGCAGGAAAATTTGTAAAAAGGGTAAGTTTGGGATAATTATATTTTTTATGACGGTACGATCGCCAGAAAATAAAATAGGGACGCGATCGCGATCCCTAATTAGAATATCTTTCGAGGACTAGGGCAAGAACCCCTAAGCGTACTTCAAGCCTACTTCTTCCAGTTCGACAAAATTAGCCAAAATTGGCGATCGCCTAAACCACGTAAGCCATTTTTAAAGCCCACACAATCAGGAAGGCGATGCTGCCAAAAACCAGAAAGGCGGAAATCCCAATTACAATAGGCTTGTCGGCATTTTTAAACTTCATTATGCCGCGATTAAGGTCGGACATTATTTATATTTGAGAACTCTACTCTTGTAAGCTAACAACTTCTTTGCTTGAATGACTGCAAACTTTATAAAGATTTTCGCTCTAACCTCGGGAGGTACTCATTGGAATTTGCTATTGCGATCGCCATCTTAACCTTGGGATTCGTTATTGTTGAAGGAGGATTGCGCCTTTTCTTCGGTTTCGGCAATCCTTTACTCTACATTCCCGATCAGAATATCGGTTATCTACTCTCTCCCAATCAACGGCTACGGCGCATGGGCAATCGTATTGCAATTAATCAATATTCCATGCGTTCTCCCCAAATTACCCCCACTCCTGCCCCAGAAACCCTACGCATAATGCTTGTGGGGGATTCGGTAGCCAATGGGGGTTGGTGGACGGATCGAGAGCAAACTATTTCTCAATTAATGCAGCAACAATGGGGCGATCGCCGGAAAACAATCGAAGTCTTAAATGCTTCGGCCAATTCTTGGGGTCCTCGCAATGAACTTGCTTACCTGCAACGATTTGGCTTATTTGGTTCGCGGGTTCTCGTTTTACTTCTCAATACAGACGATCTGTTTGGAACGTCTCCCACTTCAATTCCCGTGGGACGCGATCGCAACTATCCCGAAAGCAAACCCCCTTTAGCCCTCATTGAAGTCTATTCTCGCTTTCTTTCCCGTCCGCAAATCATTCCTGAATTACAAGCCCTACAAAACGAAGGAGGCGATCGCGTGGGCATTAACTTAAATGCCATTGAAGAGATCGCCGCGATCGCAAGCCAAAATAATACTAACTTTGTCCTCGCCCTTACCCCTCTTCTACGGGAAATCGGCCAACCTGGTTCGCGAGATTACGAAGAAAAGGCACGTCAGAGACTACTGGAATTGACCCAGAGCCAAAATATTCCCTACCTTGATTTTCTGCCCCTTTTTAATCGTCAGGAAAACTCCAAAAATCTTTATCGCGACCACATTCACCTCAGTCCTGAAGGGAATCAATACATTGCGCGATCGCTGTGTGAAGCCATCCGCAATTTACCTCTCCCAGAAAAAGAAAAAGAAGAAGATATTATTTCCGAAATACCCTCAAACTAGGAAACGGGAAGCGATCGAGCAGAATTAGATGCTAAGTCCAAGGGGTTATGCCAGACCATGCCATCTAAAGCCATCTGTTCG
This sequence comes from Spirulina sp. CCY15215, assembly GCF_016888125.1. Classification (GTDB taxonomy): domain Bacteria; phylum Cyanobacteriota; class Cyanobacteriia; order Cyanobacteriales; family Spirulinaceae; genus CCY15215. The sequence continues at coordinate 66,411 of NZ_JACSWA010000604.1, read as the reverse complement.
ATGGAACTGGCAAGACGCAAGGCTTTAAGAGCCTGTTCTCCCCCCACAGAAGGCTGATTTCCTCCGCGCACGCAGTTGACAAAATGCTCTAACTCTGCGTGAAGGGGTTCGATATTACTGGTATAAACCTTTTCGATGGAACCATCTTGACGATAGAGGACTTGACCATAATCAGTCATACAATTTGCCGTGGTTTGCCGATGAATTAAAATCTCATTATTGAGAAAATCTGCTTCCGTTAGGGAGTTTTTACAATGGGCAGCAATGCGACGAATTTTGCGATGGGTGACTTTACTGGCAGTGAGTGTCGCTATCATCCCGTTTGCAAAACCCAAAGTCGCTGTCACATAGTCAAGATAACCGGAATCTGCAACGCGGCTGCCACTAGCGGTTAATTTGACAACTGGAGCCTTGGCTAATTCTAATAATAAATCGATATCGTGGATCATTAAATCCAGTACCACGGAAACATCATTAGCGCGATCGGAATAGGGACTCATGCGATCGGCTTCGATCGCCAGCAGTTCTTCCGTTTTGAGAACTTTGCTCAATTCTTGAAAGGCAGGATTAAATCGTTCGATATGACCGACCTGTAATATTGAGTTGGATTCCGCCGCCGCATTGACTAAAGATTCAGCCTCCGCAATGCTTGCTGCGATCGGTTTCTCAATCAGAATATGAACCCCGGCTTGCAAGCATTCCATCCCGACTCGATGGTGCAAGCGCGTTGGTACTGCTACGCAAACCGCATCAACGTGAGGGAGTAATGCTTGATAGTCCTCAAAAAAGCGAACGCGATATTTACTCGCTGTATCTAAACCTCGTTCGACATTAATATCTGAAACTCCCACCAGTTCTACATCCTTGAGCAAACTGAGGACGCGGGTGTGATGTTGTCCCATATTTCCCACACCAACTACACCGATGCGGATCGGTTGAGGTTGGGATCGGTATACTTTCCCATTTTGGTTTCCTTCTACGCTCTTGTCTTGCACTCGATGTAGCCTCCTCTGCTATTAGGATTGAGTCTCTAGCATTTGCCCTTTCACAGCCACCCAGATAGTACCACAGCAGCATCGAGTGTGAAGAAATAAAAAACTTCTGGCTTTAATGGTGCTTTAAATGGTAGTCACTCATTTTTGCTCTTGATTGGAATAGTGTGACAAAATTGAACTAACCACAAATTTAATTACTTTTCACTCATACCGAGGATTAACATGATCTTGAAACATATCTTAACGGGTCTGGCCGCAACCGTAGCAGCCATTACTACTAATACTTTTCTCGCTTCTTCTTCTTTTGCTTTTACCTTAGTTAATACAGAATTAGTTCTCTCGGTAGATGTATCGGGAAGCGTTGACGATAATGAGTTTAATTTGCAACGTCAAGGCTATGCAAATGCGTTTCGCGATCTCGAACTGATAGAAACTATTGCAGCAATGGAAAAAGGAATTGCGGTTACGATGCAATATTGGTCAAGTCAAACCGCCGCCGCGATCGGTTGGTATCATATCACTGATGCTATTAGTGCCAATATTTTTGCTAATGCTATTGAAGCAGCAGGTCGCCCTCTCGATGGTGCAACTAATATCGCGGCTGCTATTAATTCTGCAACGAGTTTGCTATTAACAAATGATTATCAAGGCGATCGCAAAGTGATCGATGTTTCGGGAGATGGTCGCCAAAACACCAATTTAGCAGGAACTGACTATTGTGCGCCTCGTACATATTTCATCTACACCTATAATGACGATACGAGTTCCAACTGTTACGGTTTAGTCACATCGGCGCGAGATGCTGCGATCGCCCAAGGCATTACAATTAACGGTTTGCCGATTTTAACAGATGTGGGCAATCTTGATGGCTATTTCCAAGATTATGCGATCGGTGGCGAGGACACATTCATTCAAGCAGCAGCGAATTTTGGCGATTTTGAGACCGCAGTGAAGGCGAAAATTAAACGGGAAATTAACAATACAGAACCCGATCCTCAACCCGATCCCGATCCTCAACCCGATCCCGATCCTCAACCCGATCCCGATCCTCAACCCGATCCCGATCCGATCCCAGAATCTGTACCAGAACCTACTATGACATTGGGATTAATCTTACTGGGACTGGGTGCAGGGGGATCTTTTCTTAAGAAAGGCGATCGCGTTTAGAGTGATACGGGCGCAAGCATTGTGGGCGCAAGCATTGTGGGCGCAAGCATTGTGGGCGCAAGCATTGTGGGCGCAAGCATTGTGGGCGCAAGCATTGCGCCCCTACAAGGCTTAATCCAGTCCCAGCAAGATTTTGTGCATTTTTTATCATACCCTTGACAATCCCACAAATAATTGTTACATTAGTTTACATAACCAGTTACAAAACTATACAATCAGTTACAAGGAGAGTTCATTATGACTATTTTATTTGCATTCTTAATCATTGGTTGGGTTGCTGCAGCCGCTTTAGGAACCCAGGCTTATTTCCGAGGAGAACAAAGTAAGCCTATCCACGAACGGAATTGGAATTCCGCAGGCTTTGAAGTTGCAGCGAAAACCGTCACTGGTCGCGAAACGGACTATAACGATCGCGTTCCCGCTTATGGTTTGGATGCTTACGGTAGCAAGGCGATCGCCAATTCCTAATCTCAATTTATCTTCAATTTCTTTCAATCTCGAATGATAGTTAGGGTGCAAATTTGCACCCTTTTTTTTGCATCTTTTTTGTTCTAATTATTGGCGATAACTTTCAATGTTTTTAACGTCGGATCGCTGCATCCTTCAATATTAATTGTCGTCCCTAAAGTGCGAAATTGTTGTAGGCGATCGAGGACAGAGAGAGAAATTGCTTCCCCTGGCATTAATAAAGGAATACCAGGAGGATAAGGACAGACTAATTCTGCACTGATGCGATCGCCAGCGCGATCGAAAGCGACGGTTTCTGTGGGGGCAAAATATGCCTCTCGAGGGGAGATGGGGGAGATGGGGAGGATGGGGGAGTGTGAGGAGGTGGGGAGGATGGGGGGTTGGCGATGCTTTTGGTTTAGGATTTGGTAGGCTTTGATGAGGCGATCGCAGTCTTCTTTCGTATTGCCAAAAGTAAGCACGAAGGTTAAATATTGTAGTTCGGGTAATTCTGCTGTTACCCCCAATTTATTGTATAGGATTTCATCGGTAGCAAAACCCGTTAATCCCAATTGCGTTGCATCGATCGCGATCCGGGTGCGATCGATAGTTGCGTGGGTAGGTTCAAAAACAACCAGATCGGGAATCTTGGCTAGGCGATCGCGTACCTCTTCGGCTAAGTTTAAGGCACTCTCTAATAATTCTTCTCCTTGGGTTGCCATTTGATGCCTGGCAGCATCTAAGGAAGCTAATAAAATATGATTGGGACTGGTAGACTGAACCAAACGCAAAGCATTAGTAATGCGATTGGGGGAAATGCGATCGCCCTGTAAATGTAACATGGATGCCTGGGTCATTGCCCCGAGGGTTTTATGGGTGGATTGTACGGCAATATCCGCCCCTAAAGACAGTGCCGACGAGGGTAAGTTAGGATGGAAGGCAAAATGCGCCCCATGTGCTTCATCAACTAACAGGGGAATATTATATTCATGTACGAGGGAGGCGATCGCGGCTAAATCCCCGCAAATTCCGTGATAGGTGGGATAAACCACCATTACAGCTTTCGCGTCGGGATGCTCTTTTAATGCAGCTTTGAGGGTTTGGGGAGAAATACTGGTTGCTAAATTGCGATCGCATTCTGGGGTCACAAAAATGGGAATTGCACCGGAAAGAACCAGCCCCGAAATTGCCGATTTATGTACATTGCGAGGCATGATAATTTTATCTCCGTCTCCACAAGTGGCTAGAATTGCTGCAACAATTCCTGAAGTAGACCCATTGGCTAAAAACCAGGTTTGTCTAGCCCCAAATGCCTCTGCTGCCAGTTCTTGAGCCTCTCGTATGATTCCTTGAGGAGGAAACAAACTGCCAAATTCCGGCAATTCTGGCAAATCTGCCCGAAATAGTTCTTCTCCCAACCAATCTTTAAGATGAGAAGATATTCCTTGACCTCTTTTGTGTCCTGGAACGTAAAAAATAGCTAAAGATTGATGAGAAACTGCTTTAATTGCATCGATTAGGGGAGTTTGGGTTTGGCGATCGGGCATTCTTTCAATCTCGATAATTTTGTTTGATTTCCTCTGCAAAATTGCGATCGGCAATCTCTCCTAAAAAGTTTAATTCTTTTGCCAAGACCTCGAAGGCAGGTTGCCCACAATCCTGAGTTTTGCCACAAAAGGTATAAGTGGTAAAACCTAGAAAGGTCTCAGATTGATGCGGTTCGTTGTTTTTTGACATCTTCAGTATACTTCATCAAACCGAGAAACGCTATAGTAATTTTTGCGATTTAAGTGCATAATTAAGCAAGAGAGTGCTGCTCCAGATTTCTCGAATTCTGAGAGATCGAAAATAACCAGTTCTCGATCAATTTTTGTACACAATTTTTCTAAAAAATCGAGTTTATCCTTTTCTTTTTGATGGTCTTTATGCTGTTTATTATTAAGTGTTTGCTGATTTGTTCCTACTAGAATATAGTTCCCTAAAACCAAAGCATTTGAGGCAGCAACAACAGCAATATTATAGTCAAAATCGTAAATTTTAACATATTTTTCTAATTCTTTCTGGGTTTCGCGATCGAGTTTTTTTGTGCAGGCCAATACGCTATCCTCAGAAAGTGGCAATAGCAAACAATCTAAGTGATATAAATAAGGATCTTCCATGAGAATAGGTATTACCTTCATCTCAAAAGACTTTTCAAACCAGTCTAAAGCATTTTTAGAAGTGCGAAGCCCATAGGCACCACAATAAACATTATCGCGAATATACTTTAAATCTGCTTCTCCTTCAAAATATTCTGGTGCGTCAATCACATTGGTAAATTTCATCAGTTGAAAAAATTCTCGCCCAACTTCACTTTCATTGCGTCGAACTTCAGAATAATAATTAGAAATAACAACGGTAGGTTCGGTCAAATGGGGAAGAACAATACCCAAGTTAGCAACATAGGTTTGATCTTGCAGTCCGGGATAACTAGGAAGTAAATAAACTAGAGCTTTGCTAGAAATAAAACGATATAATTCTTGAAATTGAGAGAGTGCGCGATCGATATTTATCGTTCGTTCTTCTGGCTCGAGGGCATCGAGTATTTCTTGCATGATTTTGTTATTAATCACATCGGCAGACATAAAAAAAGGCACACTCATCAAAAAGCAAGGAAGCTGAGTATTAGAAATACAAAAGTTATTTGCATCCATATTAACTACCATTTGTTACTTATCCAAAAATTTGAGATATTTATCTTCATCTCCATAATATCAAGCTACAATATCTATGTCAATTGTAATAGGATTCATTTTTAGATGTGCGTCGGCGAGGAATGCTACAATCTTAATTTTAAAGCAAAATCCCAATCGAGAGGATTTTCTCTGAGGTAAAGACACCTAAATCAAAGCTCATGATTATCGATCGCTTATCTCCAGACGGGTTAACACCTCTATGGAACAAAATACAACTGGAATCGGCATCAGACAAATGCTCATTACCCGACTGGGTTCACAAAAGTTATGAAGCATTTATCGAAACAATACATCAAGATAATTTTCCCTGTTTTTTCGGTACTTTAGCCGAACAAAAAAGGATGATTCGCTATGCGATCGCCCCCTCTTTGACAACTTCAGAGAGTTTCGATCATATTCTTGAAGCCGTTTATGCCTATCTAGAAGAAGAACGCAATTTAACAGCAAATGAGATCAACGAAAACTCACTTTTATTGAGTTTGGCTATCTTTTTTCCCTGGGAAGCAGAAGAATATTCTCTCGAACAATACGCGAAACAAATCTATGATTTTTTGAACGAACTGCACCGACGCGATCGCTTTCCTTGGCCTGAAGAGATTCCCACAGATCCAAACGATTCCGAATGGCGCTATTGTTTGGGAGGAAGGAGTTTATTTGTGAATATAAGTACCCCAGCCAATCACGAGCGACGATCGCGTAACTTAGCCCCCGGTTTAATCGCAGTAATCAACCCCGATGACGTTTTTGAACGGGTGTGGAAGCGTTGGGGAGAAGATCCCCGACACAAGATTTACAAGCGCATGGAAAAATACGATCGCATTCCTCCCTATCCTTTACTCTTACATCAAAAATCGGAATGGGAGCGAGATTTAATGTCTGCTAAACTGACGGTCATTAGCGATCGCAATGATGGTGAGTGTATATTTCCCTTTCGCTACCATCCCGTTAACTCCAACCCTGGAGAATGTCCATTTCATTAATCCGCAAAGGAACAAAACTGCTCTTAATAAGCCAATTCAAAAATGCAGAAAATAATTGACGCAGATACTCACTATCATTGGATCGACTGTCGGAGTCAAAAATCCTTTTTTCAAGAGGTGAATTCAGTTTTAAGGCACAGTTATCCGCGTTTTTTAATCGAAGACCTGATTGATTTCCCAGAATGGCGCGATCTCCATTCCCTCTATCCAGAATTTCAATTTGGTTTGGTTGAAACAGAGAGTCAAAAGATGGTTGCACAGGGAAGTTGTTTGCCGATTCCTTGGGATCGTTCCTTGGAAGAATTACCGAATACTGGGTGTGATTGGATATTAACAGCCGGTTTGCAGGGAAAAGAAAACAACACTCAACCAACAATTTTAGGAGGGGTTTCTCTGACCATTCTTCCCGAATATCGAGGACGAGGTTTGAGCAAGTATCTTTTGGATTATATGCAGGAATTGGCTCGCTCTTATCAATTTCCTGCTTTGATTTTGGCAGTACGTCCCACCCTTAAACATTTATATCCTCTGACTCCAATCGTGCGCTATATTCAGTGGAAAAACGAAGCGGGTTTAATGTTCGATCCTTGGTTACGAGTCAATCTCAAATATGGAGCAAAATTGCTGGGGATATGCGATCGCTCGACTGAAATTATCGAACCGATTTCCTATTGGGAGAAAACAACCCAAATGCACTTTCCCGATACTGGGAAATACATCATTCCGGGAGGAATCATCCCTCTAGAAATCGATCGCAAAACAAGCCAAGGATACTACATCGAACCGAATATTTGGATCAGCTATCCAACCGCATAAATTGTCAACTATTCTTCGGCAAGTTTGTAAAAGAATATCAGCAATAAAAGAGGCTTCTGCGAGGAGTTAAGAAGGCTTGTATGCCAAAGTAGAGGATTATGAAACATTATTGTTTGTCTTGAAATATTGATTTCTGTTTCACTAGAGTGAGCTTTGTGCATCTGTTCTTTTTCAGGAAATGGCCAGTGATGGCTTTTGGGGATTACTTTCAGAATTGTGGCACGTTTTTCATTCTCTGAAAGAAAAATTGTAATGCCGATCTTTGCCTGTTTATAGAGACTATCATCAGCATCTTGATGCCAGAGGGTATCCCCTTGTCCCCGACTGATGCGGAATAGAGACCAGAAAACTGGAGTAGGGTCACAAGAACTTTGCAAAATTTCTTCCATGCAATTGATTAGAAAAGGAGATCGTGCCAATTTTTGAAAAGCAGGATATTGGCATACGCAGGTTGACCATTCATCCCCACAATAAACACCTTCCACAATCAAAGGATCTTCTACGGGTACGGTTGTCTCTATTGTTTCTGCCTCGCGGCTCAAATCGTTAGCCAAGGAGACAGGGATAATATCTTCTGCGATCGCATAGCCGTTTTCAGTAAAAGTGGGGTTTAGTGAATCCATTAACCTAAATTCTTTAGCGATGACTACCGATATGTTATCATAAACTGCACCCATTTTATTCCTTCATTTCATCTCTTAAAATACATTTAATTTTTATGGAGTTTATTCAAGAAAAAACTTATTTAAAACTCAGAACGGAAATTAAAAGCACGCTTAATTTAGCCATTCCTTTAATTTTGACTCAATTTGCCGAAACTGCGATCGCCTTTGTCGATCTCATCATGATGGGATGGTTAGGGACTGAGATGTTGGCGGCGGGGGGTTTAGGAGCCATTACTTTTGCGACATTAATTTACATTAGTGCGGGATTATTTTACGGTTTGGGGGCGATCGCGGCAGTTGCTTTTACTCAAAAAAATATTGAAAAAATCCGTACATTACTCATTCAAGGACTCTGGATCGGTTTCATTTTTGCTGTACCGATCGCGCTATTGCTGTGGCATTTTGGTTCTATTTTAACCTTATTGGGTCAAGAAGAAAGAATTGCTCATTATGCAGAAATTTACTTGCGGGCAATTGTTTGGGGTTTGCCGGCTACTCTCGGTTTTATTGCTATTAAAGAGGTTGCAAACGCTTGCGATCGCCCCCAATTTCTAACTATTATTGCCGCGATCGCCGTTCCTATTAATGGATTGGCTAATTATACCTTCATGTTCGGTCATTTTGGCTTTCCTGCTTTAGGATTGGCGGGAGCGGGTTGGTCAAGTACCTTTGTCTTTTGGCTGATGTTTTTAAGCGGTATTGGGTATCTGCAATTTCATCCCGATTTTCGAGAATATCGATTCTTCGATCGGCTTTGGTTCAGCGATCGCTCAACATTTTGGGAAATTTTAAAATTAGGCATTCCGATCGGCATTCAACTGGGTTCGGAGTTCGGAATATTTGCTTTTGTTGCCTTATTAATGGGATATTTAGGAACAGAAAATTTAGCGGCGCATGAAATTACCGTTTCCGTTCTCGATATCGCAATTCTTATTCCCATCGGATTTTCCCATGCAACCGCCATTCGGGTTGCACAACAACGCGGAAACCATAATCTTGAAGGAATTAAAACAACATTTTTAGTCGTGTTTCTTCTCAATATTGCGATCGCTAGTCTTATTAGTTTAGCCCTGTGGATTTTTGCGCCTCAAATTATTGCCATTTATTTAGATCCCTCCAATCTAGATAATATTGAAGCCACAAACATCGCTTTATCTTTATTGAAAATCGCCACTTTTATTCAAGTAATTTATGGATTACATTTCCTCGCGATCGGTGCATTACAAGGATTGCAAGATACTCTCATCCCCATGTGGATTAATATTAGTATTTACTGGGTTATTGGCTTGGGAGGCAGTTATTTTATTGCTATTATTTTACATCAAGGAGCGATCGGTGTTTGGTTGGCTTTGATGTTAGCTATAATCAGTTCTACAGGTATTCTGATCTGGCGTTTTTCCCAGATTCTCCCGAAACAAAAAGAGAATTGGTAGTATTATAATCTGTCTTGAATGACACTATTTCCCTTACCCAAGTTTACGTGCTTCAATCTCCATTTACTGTTGTTTTAATCATTCCCACAGGTATCGGTGCATCTATTGGCGGTTACGCAGGGGATGCGCTACCGGTTGCTAAAGCCTTTTCTCAGGTCTGCGATCGCCTCATTACCCATCCCAATGTTCTTAATGGCGCACAAATGTATTGGAATCTTCCCAATGCGCTTTATGTAGAAGGGTATGGTTTGGATCGCTTTGCTGCGGGGGAATGGGGACTGCAACCAGTTCGACAAAATCGCATTGGTTTGCTTCTCGATCGCGCGATCGAACCCGAATTGAGATTGCGCCACATTCAAGCCGCAGATGCCGCTAGAGCCACGTTAGGACTAGATTTGACCGATTATATCCTCACGGATGCTCCCCTGGGCGTAGAACTGCGATCGGCTTCATCGGGGGCAAGTTGGGGGACTTTAAATAACCCTGGTAGTTTATTGAGGGCAGCCGAGAAACTCATTCAAGAGGGAGGGGCAGAGGCGATCGCCGTAGTTGCCCGTTTTCCCGAAGAAACCGACAGCGCAGCCCTAGAAAACTACAGACACGGTTCGGGAATTGATGCTCTTGCCGGAGCGGAAGCTGTTATTTCTCACTTAATTGTTAGGAATTTTCGCATTCCTTGCGCCCATGCTCCTGCTTTATCTCCCTTACCTGTAGATCCACAAGTTTCCCCTCGGGCGGCGGCGGAGGAGTTGGGTTATACCTTCCTTCCTTGTGTTTTAGTGGGCTTATCCCGCGCCCCTCAATTTATCGCGCAACCTCACACAAAAACCTCAACCCAGATTTGGGCGGATGAAGTCGATGCGATCGTCTTTCCTGCCGATGCTTGCGGGGGAAGTGCTATGCTCAGTTTAGGCAAAGCTCGGGCGATCGCGGTAGAGGATAACCAAACTGCGATGCGCGTCCCCCCAGAACCCTTGGGCATCAAAGCTCTTCGCGTTCCCTCTTATTTAGAGGCGTTGGGTGTATTGATCGCTTATCGAGGAGGAATCAATCCCGATGCTTTGCGCCCCGATAGCGTTAGATTACGTTGTCTCTCTTAATATAGCCTAAAATAAAATCCGTGAATCAATCCGAACCTCCTGAATTTGAACCTCTCACTCGCACTCAAGTTCTCATTGCAATGGCCGTGACGGCAATTATTTTATTAGTTGTCGCTAAAGTATGGCAGTCTCTTGGATCGGTGCGAATGTTAGCCCTGCAATTTAACCTCAATGCGGTGTTATGGGGGTTAGGTTTGGCGGGTGCAATTTCCATCGCCAGCGCGATCGTGCATCGTCTCTGGCCAGCTTATCGACGCAGTGCTAATTATTATTTAGAGTTGGTGATTAAGCCGTTAATGTGGCCGGATTTAATTTGGTTGGGATTATTACCGGGTTTGAGTGAGGAATTATTGTTTCGCGGGGTTATATTACCTGCCTTGGGATTAAATATTGCGGCGGTAATTTTATCGAGTATTTTCTTTGGGGTGTTACATTTAAGCGGGATGCAACAATGGCCGTACATGATTTGGGCGACGATCGTGGGGGTAATATTGGGTTTTAGCGCGATCGCCACCGGAAATTTATTAGTTCCTATTGTGGCTCACGTAGTGACCAATTTTGTTTCTGGATGTTGGTGGAAATGGGCAAATTCATTGGAAGTGCCAGAATCTCCATAAGTATTATATTCAAGATATAACTTTTAACACCAAACTCGATAAGCGATCGCGGTATAATTTCCATGTTAATTCCTCGGCTTTTTGGCGTGCTGCTTTGCCCATTTCTGCTAATTCTTGAGGATGAGAGTAACACCAAGCTAATTTTTCTTGAATGGCTTCTACATCGCGAATGGGAATAATAAACCCTTCTACTCCATCCGTAATAATATCCGATCCTCCTGCATTTTCTGTGGTAATAATGGGAATTCCGCAAGCCATTGCTTCTAATAAGACCAATGCTAATCCTTCTACTAAAGAAGGAAAAACAAAAACACTCGCCGAACTATAATATTGATTCAAGGTTGCATGGGGAACCGAGGGAATATAGCGAAAATACTCTTGATATTGTCCCAAATAGCGATCGCCAAATTCATTCATTCCCACTAATAGTAATTCTGCATCGTGAAGGTTTAATTTTTGCCATGCTTGCAATAAATAATGAACCCCTTTTCTAGCACCCACTCGTCCCACAAATAAAGCGCGAAATTGTTTATCTTGTTTAGGTTGGGGTTGAAAGTAGTCGTGGGGGGAACCAAAAGGAATGACTGTGATTTTATCTTTGCTAATTCCTGCATTTAAAAGCGATCGCGCCACAATGGTCGAAGGTACGATAATATGGTCAGCGAGGGAAACTTCCTGTTCTTTTCGCTCTAATTTCCCAGCCGGTTCTTGAATTGATTGCAAAGAAGCAGCTAGATCGGGAAATAATTCCGCTTCTTCTTGTTGAATTTGTTGACTTTGGCGGTAAAATACTATGGGTAGATCGTAAAAGCATTTAATCCCTTCTTGTTTGGCGACGGAGAAGGTACTAGCAGCCCCATCCTCATAGGCGTAAACTCCTGTAAGTCCTTTGAGATGTTTTCTGGCTACTCGCCTGTCTATGGAGCCATAAACCCAATCTGCGAGACTTTGAGAATTTAACCCCAAAGAACGGTTTAAACCCGTGCGAAGTAAAGCAATTCGCAGGATTTCTTCGCGGGGATAGGTTTTTAAAAACCTGTTTTGAGGAGGAATCCAAATTCGTCGTCTCAACTCGCGATCGCCAGCCGGAAAGAACTTTTGCAAGATACGAGCCAAATTCCCATCAGGATTATAAGCTAGAGAAGTAATAATTTCCTGAAGCAGATCTATTTCCCAAAGGGCGATCGCCGCATTGCGTGCAAAAGGATTCCCTGTAGGATGAATTAGGGTAATTTTAGGATTCGTCATTGTCTTGTAAAACTTGCTGTTGTTCCCGCCAATTTTCAACCCGTTCCAGCCAAGGAAGTAGGAAAATAAAACTCGTATATAACCAATAATAAAGCCCAAAAGTATTGTGATAGACCATCTGATTGATAAATAAAATTGATTGAATTAGAACCCCAGATAAAGCTAAATCTCGTAAAAAAGGGCGTTTTAATCGTGTAAAAATTAAAAATAAAGTAATAATGAAACCTACTCTCATGCCATACCATAAAAGGAAACCAATTGGACCTAATTCGAGCAAAACTCGTCCCATTTCTGGCTCAATATCAATAGGAGGAGGAATGCCAGGAGGTAAACTAAAAACAGTTCTTAAAGACCCGGCTCCAGCGTGAGTTGCTCCCGCACCATAACCATCGAGATCTGTTAATTTGATAAAATCAAAAGGTCCAATAAAACCCAAACGAATGCGTTCGCCTAAATCAGCATTGGAACTCATACGAGTCCAAAATGCTTCGAGAACTTGGCGAAATAAAATAACAGCAACACTGGCTGCAATCGCTAAAAAAGGAAGCAAACGACCCAACCAAAGAAAGATTTGTTCGGGTTTGCTTAAAATTCTAATACCATAATATCCAGCCATGAATAATACAGCAGCAATTACAGGTGTTCGCGATCCCGTCATAAAACAATTTAAAGTTAGTAGAAAAATTTGTACATAAGTTAATGCTCGCCAAAGGATTGATTGTTTAATGGATAATAAAGGAATTAAAAGACCAATGCAAGCAGAAAGATAACCTTGATAACTATTAAGATAAGAAAATGTTCCGGTAATTCTAACATTGCGCGTTCCTGCAAACCCAAAAGTTGCGATCGGTTCATTTCGTCCTGGAATATATTGATTGATGGGACTATTAATAGGGCTAAAAAACTGTACAATTCCTAAAATTCCAATAGGAATTAATAAAAATAAATGGTTGCGAAGAAAGATAAAAAATTCTTCTTCTGAGCGAAATAAACTCGGCATCATCCAGATCAGAGGTGTATAGAAAAGATAGGATTTTAATCCTAAAATTCCGATAATGGGAGAACCAAGATTGGGATTAAATGCTTGAAAAGTACACCAACCCGAGGCAAGAATAATGGCAATATTCGTAAAATTATTTCTAATGGGAAATCTTGGTTCGCCTTGAGGAAAGAAATAATAACGAAGATACGCACCTAGTAAAACAAAATCTTTGAAAAAATAAATAAATTCACTTGCTTGGGGTAAAACCCATTTACGAACTGCCCCATCAATGACGATAATCAAGAAAACGGCTTTAACCGATCTGCGCCAATCTCGAAAAGAAGCGTAGATAATTGTAGATAAAATGATTAATCCAACCAGAACTTTGATCAAGAATAACCCTCCCTCGTCTGTTAATAGTTCGCCATAAATTCCATATTCATTGACTGGATTCGAGTTTCCCCAAGAAATATAATTATATTGTAGCGATAAATAAAGGAGCAATACAGTAATTAGTAACCCAAGCGTAATTTTCACAGGAGAATCGCCTCAAGTCTCTGTAAGTATTTTTGCGCCACGATGTTTTTTTGATGGAGTTGTAAATGTGGTTTTGCATTGCTTCTGTACTTAGCAATTTTATCAGGATTTGTCAAGAATTCCGCTAATATTTTCGTTAATTTACCGCGATCGCCATTAGGAAAAGTCTCTCCACAATCGGCGATCGCGTCTTTTAAACCTCCTCCTTGAGAACCGACAATAACACAACCACAAGCAATACCTTCTAAGGCTACAATACCAAAGGGTTCTTGCCAACGGGAAGGGATGACGAGAAATTGATGAGAATTGAGAGTTTTTGCCACTTCGGAAGGGGAACAAAGCCCCAAAAACTGCACTTGTGAAGCAATTTTTAATCGTTTTACTTGTTGTTGCAATTGTTCTTGGTCTGCTCCTGCGCCAATAATGGTAAGATGGGGAACGAGTCCTTGTTGCTTGAGAGCGAAGAGAGAATCGAGGAGAAGATCGACCCCTTTATCTGAAACTAATCTTCCCACAAAAATCAATTCTTTCTCCCGCTTAATTTCCGGCATTTCTCGGAAAATGTCGTCTCGATAAGGGTTATGAATAACGGTGGAAGAGACGGGAAGATGAGAGGCGATCGCCTCGCTAACGCAAATATTAGTTGCAAAACGAGTCACCCAGAGTTTAAGGCGATCGGCTACAACAATACTCCCATCGGGGCGATTATACCAAGTATGATGGATAAAAACGAGGGGTTTGGGTTGTCGCAACTCTAACCATAGTCCTTTGAGGCTAATACAGCTTTGCAGGTAAATATCGCACCACCGCATTAATTCTAATTGTTGTTTGCTACTAGGCTGACGCAAGATTTCAAAAGGAAAGATTTTTTGTTCGCGATCGGGGGTTTGAGAAATTAATTTAACTTCTTGTCCTAATTGTACCCATTCTGTCGCCAGCATTTCCGTCACGCTTTCCACACCCCCTACACTGGGATAAAATAAGGGAGAATAAATTAAAATTTTCATTAGATTTCTGCTAAGAATTTTTAAGGAGAGTAGCTTGAACTACTCTCCTTAAAGATTATGCACCTACAGCTTCTTTTGCTGCATACATAACCTCTAAAGTGATTTCACCAATATCGCGATCGCGAGCAAATTTCTCGGTATTTCGCTTCACTTTTCCGCGCACAAAACCTGGAATCTTGTTCAATTCTCCTTTCGCTTCTTTACTCCAATTAAGATCAGAATCCGCAGAAATTCCTTTTGTAATTACTTCCTTAGTATCATGACCACCAAAGATTTCTAAGAGGTGATCTTCCATACCCAAAGTAAAGGAATTATAGACCAAATCAGCAATTTGATTTGTGCCTTCATAGCCCATAAATGGACTATAACCAATGGGGAAATTTTGGATGTGAATCGGTGCCGCAATGACCCCACAAGGGATATTTAAACGCTTACCTACGTGCCGTTCCATCTGAGTTCCAAAGATAGCAGAAGGTTCGATCCGCGCGATCGCATCCCCAATTTCTCCATTGTCGTTACTAATCAAAACTTCATCGCAATATTCGCTAACTTGTTCCTTGAACCAGTCTGCATCATACTTGCAATAAGTTCCCGCCAGAACCACATGAATGCCCATTTCTCGTGCTAGAATTTTGGTCATGGCTGCTGCATGAGTATTATCCCCAAAAACTACAGCTTTTTTACCCGTTAAATTCTGACAGTCAATAGAACGAGAAAACCATGCTGCTTGAGACACATAACGAGTTTGATTATCGATAAAACTTTCGTAATCAATATTCGCACCTTGTGCGTTGAGAATTTTTTGAATTTGGCGAATACAGCGAGCAGTTTCAACAACTCCCATCGGTGTAATATCAACATAAGGCATATCAAATTCCTTTTGCAAATATTCTACCGTCATCATGCCCAATTCCCGATAAGGAGCGAGATTAAACCACGCTTTCGACAGGTTTTTAAGCTCATTAACACTGGCACCTTCAGGAATCACTGCATTGACTTCAATTCCCAAATCTGTCATCAAACGTTTCAATTCCTTGCAGTCATGTTGGTTGTGGAAACCAAGGGTAGAAACACCGATAATATTAACCGATGGTTTCTCTGTTTTACCTTCAGGAAGTTCGCCTTTTTTCCGCGCTTTATTAATGTAAAATTCAACAATTTGTTGCAGAGTGCGATCGCCAGCTTGCAATTCATTGACTCGATAGTGATTGACATCTGCCAGCATCACATCGCCTTTCGAGTCTAATTGAGCGCGTTCGACAAAGTTTTGTAAATCTTCTTGCAAAATACTCGAAGTACAGGTAGGAGTAAGCACAATTAAATCCGGGGTTTCTTCCCGATCTTTGCGGGTAATATTATCAACGACCTTTTCTTGAGAACCTCGCGCTAAAACATTGCGATCGACAACACTGATGGTCACTGGGGTAAACTCTCGTTCTCGTTCCAACATCGATCGCATGACGTTGAAATAATCATCCCCCAAAGGTGCGTGCATGATCGCATGAACATTTTTAAAGGAACTAGCAATGCGTAAGGTGCCAATGTGCGCGGGTCCTGCATACATCCAATAAGCCAGTTTCATAAAAGATTGCCTCCAGCAAGTAATTGTAAGATTTCGTAATGTTTGTCTTTTCGTTGCTAGAGCATTGTCTCAGAAATTTGGGCGATCGCAGTTTTTGACCTATTCTCTTTATAAATGCCTGGCAAACCCTTGAATTTGTTGCTATTCGCTGCTTTTACCAACCTCTTAAACAATAAAATTGTTGTTTAAATGAAATAATTCTTAATTCTTCTTTATTTTTATTTGTTTCCTTGATTGACGTAGAATAGTCCTCTCAGCCATCGACAAAGAAGAAAAATGAGTAAACAGAGAGTAAAACTAGATTGGAATAATGCGTCAATAGCTGAAAGTGTTCCCAGGGAAAGGGAAAGAGACAGTCAATGCGATAATTATCTACAAGAATGGCAAGAGAGTTGCGTGGACGAACAACTCACCCGCTTAAATGTTACAGCCTTAGAAGGCGATCGCCCCTACGACTATCTGTTTTATGCTGATAGTATTCCTCGACGGAATGATGGACGCATCCGCAACTCTCTCCTTGAACGCTATCAGCACCTTGAAGATGGGGGATGGTGGTGTTCGGGGATCGATATTTTGACGGGAGATAATGACCTCTGGGGATGCTTTAAACCCATTTCTCCCAGAGTGAGCTTAGAACGTCACAAACCGATTAAGTACGAACATCCGCCGCAAACCTCTACCGGAGTTTTTGCCCTTAAAGTACCTCAGCACCTTTGGGAGAATATATCAGAACGCTATAACCAGCCTATTTTATCGGAAGATATCGACACAGAACAACCCGATGCTGGTTTTTGGCAGTGGTTGATGAAATATCCTCAGATTCCTTTATGTATTACGGAGGGGGCAAAAAAAGCCGGTGCCTTGTTGACTGCGGGTTATGCCGCGATCGCGCTGCCTGGAGTCAATGGGGGTTATCGCGTCCCCCGCAACGAATTCGGCGATCTCATTGGCAAAGCAAGACTTATTCCCCAACTCCAAAAACTAGCCCAAAATAAGCGCCCGATTTATATTGTCTTCGATCGCGACACTAAACCCAACACAGTTAAAGCAGTTAATGCAGCCATTCGTCAAACAGGATACTTATTATCTCAACAAGAATGTGAAGTAAAAGTTATAACTTGGCATCCAGACTGGGGTAAAGGAGTTGACGATCTGATCTCTCACAAAGGATTAGAAACCTTCGATCGCGCTTACGAAATTGCCCCAACTTTGGAAACATGGAAAGCAGTTGCTTTTAATCAACTCACTTATCCAGTTCATTATCAATTTAACTGCCGTTATCTTTCTGAGTTGACTATTCCTAAACAAGCGCGTTTAATTGGCATTAAATCACCCAAAGGGACAGGGAAAACACAATTTTTAGAAAGTATTGTTAAACAGGCGATCGCCGAGAAAAAATGGGTATTAGCGATCGGTCATCGCGTGCGTTTAGTGGAATCTTTATGTAAACGTTTTGGCTTAAATTATATTACAGAAGTCCGCGACGATGAATCGAAAGGAATCTTGGGTTATGGTTTATGTATAGATTCCCTACATCCCAATTCTCAAGGGAGATTTAATGCGGCAAACTGGCAAGATGGAATAGTAATTATTGATGAAGTAGAGCAAGTTCTTTGGCACGGACTCAACTCGAAAACTTGCCAAGGAAATCGCGTTTCTATTCTCAAATCTTTAAAAACATTAATGCAAAATGTTTTAGGTGGAGAGGGACAAGTTTATGTTGCTGATGCCGATTTAACTGATGTTTCTTTGGATTATTTGATTTCTTTAGCTGGAGTTAATTTACAGCCTTTTATTATTCAAAATGATTGGCAACCCGATCGCGACAATGCTTGGGAAGTGTATCATTATCCCGATGAAGCCCCCGATCGCCTTGTGAGAGATTTAGAAGCGCATATTGCTGATGGGGGGAAACCATTTGTCTGTCTCTCTGCTCAAAAATTGAAAAGTCAATGGGGAACTCGCAATTTAGAGGCATATTTAAAAGAGAAGTTTCCCAAGTCTAAAATTTTGCGGATTGATTCAGAATCCCTTGTCGATCCCACTCATGCTTCTTATGGCTGCATGAATGACTTGAATGGGGTTTTAAGTGAATATGATATTGTTCTGGCGAGTCCTTCTATCGAAACTGGAGTGAGCATTGATTTAAGAGGTCACTTTACTTCCGTATGGGCGATCGCTCAAGGAATTCAATCAGAAAACTCAGTGCGTCAGGCGATCGGGCGTATTCGTGAAAATGTTCCTCGCTATCTCTGGATCGCCTCTTTTGGCTTTAATCAAGTGGGCAATGGTTCCACTTCAATTCCTGCTCTATTAAGCTCTGGACAGCGCTTAACTCAACTCAATGTGAGATTACTCCAGCAATCGGATTTTGCTGCCTTAGATGACCTAGAAACAGGATTTCAGGCAGAATCTTTGCTCTGTTGGGCAAAGTTTGCCGTGCGTTTTAATGTTGCCATGCTGGAGTATCGTAAAACAATTTTGACTGCATTATTAGCAGAAGGACATATTGTTGAAGAGAAAGAAGAAGAGAAGAAAAAGAAAAGAGGAGAAAAAGAGAAAAAGCAAGAGAAAAAAGAAATTGATGGGTTGAAAGCAGCGATCGCCGAAGTACGCGATCGCAATTATCAAGAAGAATGCGAGGCGATCGCGTTTGCTGCTGATATTGGCGATCGCGAATATCAAATCCTCAAAAAACAATTAGTTAAAACTTATCCTCAACGGCGAAAATTGCGGAAATATGAACTTTTTCAGCGTTATAAGATTGAGATTACACCAGACTTAGTGGTTAAAGATGATAATGGCTGGTATGCTCAATTGCGTTTGCATTATTTTCTCACAGTCGGACGGCAATATTTAGCCGATCGCGATGCAGCTAAAGCGAAACAACTTCTCGCACAAGGAGAAGGAAAAATTTTCGCTCCAGACTTTAATCGTTCTCAATTAGGCGCTAAGATTGGCACAATGGAAGTATTAGGACTTTCCGTACTTTTAGACGATCCCGATCGCGAATTAAGAAATAGCGATTCCGATCTCAAAGCGATGCAAAAAATAGCCATAGATAATCGTGCCTTTATTAAAACAGTTCTGGGTATTGGTATTGCGAAAAATGCCAGTCCAGTTTTAATTATGCGTCGTTTTCTCGAACAGATTGGCTATGGGGTAAAATGTATTAAATGCGAAGGAAAACGGAGTCAAGATAAAAAAGTTAAGCGCACGACTCGCACTCGCGTTTATAAAGTAGTGCTTCCCAATGATGGCCGTTTAGCTGTATTCGCGCAATGGTTAAACCCTGTTTTAATTCCTGATGGAATAGAGGAAAATCTGGCGATCGCACGACGATTAGACAAACAGTTAGAAAAACACTCAGAAAATGAGCAAAATAATAGCATTCAATTAAGTTTATTTTAAACCGTAGGGGTTTGGTCTCCAAACCCTGTTTTAATTCTATTTTAATTCCTGATGGGATATTAGAGGAGAATCTGGCGATCGCGCGACGATTCGAGAAACAGCAAAATAATAGAAGAGGGTTTGGAGACCAAACCCCTACTTTGCGGTAGGATGGCGATCGAGCGATGCCCATGTACCCCTTATGAGTGACGATTCCGATAGCCCCATTTCCCCCAAAGATACCGACCTCGACGAACTTTCCCTAGAAACCGAGGCCGAAAGAGCGCCAGACCCCCCAAAATCCCCCTCCCCAGCCAAAAAAGAAGGCGATATTGCCCTCGTTAACCCGCGATCGCAAGTTCGTCTGGTCAAACATAAAGGTAAACTCCACCTCATTTTCCCGACAACCCAAAAACTGCCCGTTAAGGCACACTGGACGGAGATTTGGGAACAACTCAAACATCGCCTCAACGCAGGAGAACAGTTTTGGCAACCTGGCACCCCCATCGAACTCATCGCCGCCGATCAACTCCTCGATACCCGCCAACTGCAAACCATTGCCGAAGCCCTAGCTAAAGCCAATCTGGACTTGCAGCGCGTGAAAACCAGTCGCCGTCAAACCGCCGTTGCAGCAGCCACTGCGGGCTATTCTGTGGACCAACAGACCCATGCCATGGCCGTCGATCTGCAACAAGTCGCCGACTCCTCCGCCGAAAACTGGTCCCCACCCATGTATATTAAATCCACCGTGCGATCGGGATCGGAAGTGCAACATCCCGGCACCATCGTCGTTTTAGGGGATACTAATCCAGGTAGTACCTTGATCGCAGCCGGAGATATTCTCATTTTGGGACGCTTGCGCGGCATTGCCCATGCCGGATCTCAAGGAAACTATACCTGTCAAATTCTCGCCCTACAAATGGAAGCCACTCAACTGCGAATTGGTGAAGCGATCGCCCGTCCCCCGGAAAGTCCCCCCGAGGGCTATTATCCAGAAATTGCTTATATGACCCCCTCTGGTATTCGCCTCGCTCGGGCGGTAAATTTCTTTAAGACCCATTCTTTCGTCATCAATCTCGAAAGTTGGGTTGATTCCTTCTCCTAAACCCTGATAATTGATAACTAATAACTAATAACTGAATATGAGTCGTATTATTGTTATTACCTCCGGTAAAGGAGGCGTTGGCAAAACCACTATTACCGCCAATCTTGGCAGCGCGATCGCCCAACGAGGTCGCAAAATTGCTTTAGTCGATGCGGACTTTGGTTTAAGAAACTTAGATTTACTCTTAGGTTTAGAAAATCGCGTTGTTTATACCGCCATTGACGCGATCGCCGGTGATTGTCGCTTAGAACAGGCACTCGTCAGAGATAAACGCCAACCCGGACTGGCCTTGCTTCCCGCCGCCCAAAGTCGCAATAAAGAAGCCGTCACCCCGGAACAGATGGAAAAATTAATCGGCGCGATCGC
Source organism: Spirulina sp. CCY15215 (assembly GCF_016888125.1). Classification (GTDB taxonomy): domain Bacteria; phylum Cyanobacteriota; class Cyanobacteriia; order Cyanobacteriales; family Spirulinaceae; genus CCY15215. Next base: position 45,239 of record NZ_JACSWA010000604.1, on the reverse strand, counting down.
CGAATCCTTTGAGTATGTTTTAATCGACTGTCCCGCCGGGATCGAACTGGGTTTTCGTAATGCGATCGCCGCCGCCAATGAAGCCATTATCGTCACCACCCCGGAAGTTACCGCCGTCAGAGATGCCGATCGCGCGATCGGGCTACTCGAAGCGAATGACATTAAAGACATCAAGTTAATTGTCAACCGCATCCGACCAGAAATGGTGCAATTGAACGATATGATGAGCGTCGAGGATGTACTCGAAATTTTAGCGATTCCCCCCATCGGTATCATTCCCGATGACGAACGGATTATCATTGCCAGTAATAAAGGAGAACCCGTCGTTATGGACACCAATTTGACTCTCCCGGCGATCGCCTTTCAAAATATTGCCAGGCGTTTAGATGGCGAAGAAGTCCCCTTTCTCGACCTCATGGCAGCCCATAACACCCTTTTCAATCGCATTCGCCGCTTTTTTCGCAATTAAAGAAATATTCACCCATTTCCTCCCCGCTATCAACTATCAACTATCAACTATCAACTACTTACCTATCAACTATCAACTATCAATTATCAACTATCAAACAGATCGTGTCGATTTTTAAACAACTCTGGGTTATGTTAAGCGAACTTCTCGGAAAACTTTTCAGTAGTAAGACCGTGAGTTCCAGTTTCACGGCCAAACAGCGCTTAAAGCTAGTTATCGCCCACGATCGCTCGGGTTTGAGTGCAGAAAGGATCGAGGCCATGCGACAAGAAATATTGCAAGTTGTCGCCCGTTATGTCGATATCGATACAGAATCTTCTGAATTTTCTCTAGAAAGTGATGATGGCATGACGGCTCTGATTGCTAATCTTCCCATTCGCCGTATCGTTCCTGTTATAGAATCAGCACAAATTACCCCAAAACCGATCCCCGAACCTGAAAATATTGTAGAACCTAGCCCCGAAACCGAAAATTCTTTGGATGAAAGTTCGCGATCGCCCCAGCAACCCGATCCGGAAATAGAGACAGAGAAAATAGAGACAGAGAAAATAGAGACAGAGGAGGCGATCGCAGAACCTTCTCAAAATCCTCCCAGTCCAGACGAGGAAGAACTCGAAAAATAAGAGGAAACGGAAAAAACCGCAGAAATCTAGGTTTCTCCTGTTCTCGAGCTTTCTTTGTTAGAGTTAAAAGATAAAGCAAGAATCAGACTCAAGATTATAGATATTTTTAAAATTGATTTTTGGTGGACAGATCGTGTTTAACGCTACGGAAATCCTGGTCGATGAATTTGTTCGGAGATTGCGGGAAGGCTATCGCCGCACTTATGGCGGTTTAAAGCCAGATTACGCTGATATTATTGCTTGGGCAGGCAGCATGGCAATGGAAAATATTGCCAATAGCGATGCCTTGTACCACAATGTCGAACATTCAATTCTGGTCACTCTCGTGGGTCAAGAAATCCTGCGAGGAAAACATATTCGCGAGGGGGGCGTTTCCTGCGAAGATTGGTTGCACGTTATTATTGCTCTCGTCTCCCACGATATCGGTTATGTTAAGGGGGTTTGTCGTCAGGATAACGACAAAGAAAGACTCTACGCGACGGGAAAAAATGGAGAAATGGTTCATATTTCCTCGGCCTATTCTGATGCCTCCCTCACCCCCTATCATGTAGATCGAGGTAAACTCTTTATTGACGAACGCTTTGGCGGCCATCTCTTGATCGATGCAGAATTAATTAAGCGCAGTATCGAATTAACTCGCTTTCCTGTCCCCAGTCAAAAAGATGGTAAAAATACCGTCAATTATCCAGGTTTAATTCGCTCTTCCGATCTCATCGGTCAACTCAGCGATCCCCGTTATTTAAAGAAAATTAGCGCTCTATTTTATGAATTTGAAGAAACTGGGGCCAATCAAATGATGGGATTCAAAAATCCTGGAGACTTGCGGCACAATTATGCTAAATTCTATTGGGATGCGGTGTATCCTTACATTCAAGATGATCTCCAGTATCTTTCTTTGACCCAAGAGGGTCAGCAAATTCTTGCTAATCTCTATTCTAATATTTTTGTGGTTGAACACGAACATAGAATCGGACAGTCACAAAAGCAAATTCCTTCTTAAATAATTGTTTATTAGTGAGTAAAATATGGATTGGTGGCGCAAACTTAGAAAAAACCCCTTGGCTCGTTTTGGAGCAATCTTGCTCCTTATTTTTTATCTCACGGCAATTTTTGCTGATTTTATTGCCCCTTATAATCCCTACGATTCTCAACTCGATGGTTCTCTTCTACCGCCAACGCAAATTTATTGGCAAAATCAAGCAGGAGAATTTGTCGGTCCTCATATTTACCCAACAACTCAGGGACCGACGGATTTGGAAACTGGCGATCGCGAACTTTTAGTTGATTTTTCCCAGCCATCTTCTCTGGGTCTTTTTGTTCGAGGAGTTCCCTACAATCTCTTCCAAATTAAGTTACCCCTACCGCCGAAGTTTGCCGAAACCACGGTTTTTCCAGGTATTCCAATGGATATTCATCTATTTGGGGCAGTGGGGGAAGGCAAAATTAATATTTTAGGCACTGACGAACAGGCCAGAGATCAATTCAGTCGCCTCTTATTTGGGGGTAGAATTAGTTTGAGCATTGGTTTAGTGGGAATTGCAATTTCTTTTCCCCTCGGAATGTTGGTCGGGGGAATTTCCGGTTATTTTGGCGGTTGGTGGGATGCGTTTTTAATGCGCTTTGTGGAAGTTTTAATGACCATTCCCACGATTTATTTATTAGTAGCGCTGGCGGCGGTTTTACCTTCTGGACTGACGAGTTCTCAACGCTTTCTCTTGATTGTTGTAATTACTTCTTTTGTCAGTTGGGCGGGACTAGCGCGGGTGATTCGCGGTCAAGTTCTTTCCCTCAAGGAACGAGAGTTTGTGGATGCAGCACGGGCGATCGGGGCAAGCCCTTTCTATATTATTGTTCGTCATATTCTCCCTCAAACTGCAACTTATATTGTTATTTCGGCTACGTTATCAATTCCCAGTTTTATTGTTGCGGAATCTGTTCTCAGTCTGATCGGTTTGGGTATTCAACAACCAGATCCTTCTTGGGGAAATTTACTCTCGGTTGCAACAAATGCTTCAATTTTAGTATTGCAGCCTTGGTTGATTTGGTCGCCTTCCTTGTTGGTTATTTTAACAGTATTGGCGTTCAATCTTTTGGGGGACGGTTTACGGGATGCTCTCGATCCGCGCAGTTTGAAATGAGTAGAGAGAATGAATGGAGATTAGGTGATTGCCATTGCAGGTTGGTAATTATACTGACCTAAATTCATTGTAGGTGTGGCAAGCTCTCGGGAATTACCTACGGGATTCTTGGTAGACTGAGAGTTAGCGGGGGTTAGATATTTTTTGAGCAGTTCTTTGAGTTGTTCTCGTTCGATCGGTTTGAGGAGGAGATCATTAGCACCCACCATTTTGCCTCGGACGCGATCGACGATATTTTTACTACCTGTCATTAAAACGGTTGGTGTCTCTTGCAGGGAAGGGACGCGGCGCAAATGAGAACAGAGTTCGTAGCCATTCATCACGGGCATGACTAAATCCATGAGAATAAAGTCGGGTTTGTGCTGCATCAGTTCGGGAAGTGCTTGCACGGGGTCGTTTATGCTAAAACAACGATAGCCGAGTTGTTCTAGTAGTTCTTCCATCTGATAGCAGACGTGAGGGCTATCATCAACGCAAGCAACGAGGGGACAGGAAGAGAGGTCTTTGGGGGTGGGAGTCGCTACGGTTTTGAAGGGGGTGGGTAAATCTGCGATCGCACTCCAAGCGATCGCCTTTTGTTGGATGTAGTAGCGCAAAAGGCGAATAACTGCTGTAAAGGATTGTTTCATGGTGGCGGCAAGATCCCAAAAGCTACGCTTGCCGTTAAGTAGCGGTTTCAAGTTTAGTAAGGTGGCACTACTTGATTGCAATAGGTCTTCTGAAAGTTGCAAGCTGGGGGCGTGATCGGCATATTGGGGATTTAAACCCAAGGTTTGCCAGTCGGCTTTGAGTTGTTGAATTTCGCTGAAGAGAGGCTTAAGCACATTTGCGGGTAAGGAGAGTTCGGGTTTCGCTATTTTTGCCAGTTTCCAACCTGATTGCCATTGTCCTTTAATTTCTCTCTCGGCGGCGATCGCAAATAAAGTTTCTCGCAAAACAGTTTGAATAATCCCTCTAACTTTGGCGGGACTTAGTTTTTGCTGGCTGACTTCTTGGAGGAGATAGTAATATTCCCAGGGATCGCGGTTGGCTGTTGGGATAAAATTCGTTTCCATCTGACCATTTTGCTCTCTAACCGCACGTTTCCAGCGACGGACTCGGAATTGGCGATCGACAACGTAGGCGATTTGACCTTGATTAAAAAAGAACTGCCATTGTTTTTTGCCCGAGGTGAGGGTAAATATCCCAGTAGCTTGCTTTTGATAGAGGTTAATAATGGTTTTATAGAGTTTGACTAAGGTTGGAGTAGTGGTAGACATATTTTTTTCTTTACTTTTTTTAACATTGTTGAGAGTAGTCTAACTAAGAAATGTGAAAAACTCGTGAAAAACCGGAAAAACCGGAAAAACCGGAAAAATCAGTATAACTACTGGTCTATCAAGGATTTTTGGCCAGGCAAGTGGGTTCGCGATAACCCTAATCCATTAAAATAGATTCTTTATCTGAGACAGGGATTTCAATCCTTGGCAGCTTTAGGAGAAATACTGGAGTGCTTCCAAATCCCCGTCTCTTGAGAGCGGGGAGGGTCAACTTCTTCTAAAATTCGGATGCTATCCGATGCCACTCTAATTCTTACTCTTTCCCCTACAGAAAATAAACTTAAGTTATTGCGATATAAGTTCTGTCTGCGAATTAAAATTAGTGTTTGTGAGGTCAGGCGCACGACGAAGCGAGTATCGGTTCCTAAATAGATGACTTCTGTAATTGTTCCCAGTAATCCTTTTTCATCCAGATAATTTTCTGGGTGAATGGTCGCTTTTTCTGGGCGAATAACGAGAGTGACAATTTTGCCAATGGGAAGTTCCGACTCGTAAGGCACAGAAATAGGTAATTCCTCATCAACCAAGACGATCGCCCCCCCCGATCGCCATTCAATTACCCGTCCCACCAAAAAGTTACTTTCCCCAATAAAGTCCGCCACAAAGCGACAATTGGGGGTTTCATAAATTTCTGTTGGGGTACCCACCTGCAACACTTGTCCCGCACTCAAAACCGCAATGCGATCGGACATGGTTAATGCTTCCTCTTGATCGTGAGTTACATAAACGAAAGTGATGCCGACCTTTTGCTGCATCTGTTTAAGTTCGATCTGCATTTCCTTTCGCAGTTTCAGATCGAGGGCTCCTAAAGGTTCGTCAAATAGTAGCACTTGCGGACGTTTGACCAAAGCCCTTGCTAAAGCGACTCGCTGTTGCTGTCCCCCGGAGAGTTGACGGGGACGGCGATCCTCTAAACCATTGAGTTTAACCAAGGACAGAACATCTCCGACGCGGCTGCGAATTTTCTCTCGGGGAAGACGATCCATCTCCAAGCCAAAGGCTACATTTTCGGCAACGGAGAGGTGAGGGAAGAGGGCATAATTTTGAAAAACTGTATTCACGGGGCGATGAAAAGGGGGGCGATCGCCCATTGCTTCCCCATGAATGTAGACTTCTCCAGAAGTGGGCAACTCAAACCCGGCGATCGTGCGTAAAATAGTCGTTTTCCCACATCCAGAAGACCCTAGAAGCGAGAAAAACTCACCTTCTTTAATATGCAGAGTAACATCATTCACCGCCAGAACTTCCCGATTACTCTGCCCTGTGAATACCTTTGATATATTAACTAATTGCACTGCATCCATTCTTCAGCTATCCTCCAATTTATGCTTGCTAGTCTCCCCAATTGGGGAGATGAGAATCTCCGGTTTTCTTATCCTCCAACTGCCACTTTTATCTCAGTCCAGGCTTGGTCGTATAAGGCGGTATCTTTGCCCAAATCATCAGCATATTTTAAGCGCTTAAATATTTCTGCGGAAGGGTAAATGCTGGTATTTTCTAGATCTTCTTTTTCAATGAGATTTTCTTCGCGGGAGGTTTTATTAGGAGAACCAAATTTGACATAATTGGAAATTCTTGCACTCACTTCTGGTTCGAGAACAAAGTTTATAAACTTTTCGGCTAATTCCTTATGAGGGGCATCTTTAGGAATGGCTAAATTATCCGTCCAGATAATCGTCCCTTCTTTGGGAATTACATAACGAATATTTTCGTTTTCCTCCATAATTTGAAAAATGTCGCCACTCCATTCTACTGCTATATCAACTTCCCCTTGATCGAGTAAATCTTGTCCGGTATCTGGTGCAAATGTCGCGATCGCGTCTTTATGCTTGATGATAAACTCTGTTGCATCTGCAATTTCACCTTTATTGATCGTATTGGGATCGTAACCTAAATACATCAGAGTTACGCCTAACATTGCTCTAGAATCTTCCATTAATGCGACTCTTCCTTTATATTTAGCATCGAAAATTTCTTTCCAGCTTGTTATCTCTCCTCCTGTTGCTACAATATTATAACCAATACCCATTGTTCCCCATTGATAAGGAATGCTGTATTGATTTCCGGGATCGAAAGGCGGATCAACAAAGGCTTCATCAAGATGTTTAAGATTGGGGATATTATCGTGATTGAGTTTTTCGAGTAAACCCTGAGCAATCATATTTTCGACAAAATCCCCCGTGGGTACAATAATATCGTAGCCAGGATTTCCAGGTTGAATTTTAGCCAGAAGTGCTTCGTTACTCTCGAAGGTGTCGTATTGAACCTTGACATTAAACTTTGCTTCAAATTCTGGAATTGTTTCTTCATCAATATAGGTTGACCAATTGTAAATATTTAGAACTTCCCCAGTATTTCCCTTCCCATTACTTCCTGTATTAGCAGAGTCCGGACTACTTACAGCACATCCGAATGGTATAGTCAAGCCGAAAACGAACAAAAGTAGAAGAATTAGAAATTTTTTCATTATTGTTTCCTCGTTAATACAAAAAAATGAGCAGAGATGGGAGTATGGCAAATTATCTTTATTCTATTATAAGTTTGAATCCTGTTGCAGTGCCAAAGAAGAAATTACAATACCGATGGAGAGTAAGAGCATAATGGTTGAAATCGCATTAATGGCTGGAGTCACGGATAATTTAATCATACCGTACACGAAAACGGGCAATGTTGTTGAACCAACTCCGTTTGTGAAAAAAGTAATCACAAAATCATCTAGTGATAAAGTAAAAGCTAATAATGCGCCACTGAGGATACCCGGTGCAATTAACGGTAAAGTAATTCGTTGAAAGGTTTTCCATTCATTTGCACCTAAATCTGATGCGGCTTCTTCCAAAGCCGGATCGAGTTCGGCAATTTTTGCTCTGACAACCACTGCAACATAGGAGATATTAAAAGAGACATGACCGATAATAACGGTGGGTAAACCCAAAACTAAACGCATTCCTGTTATATTTTCTAACAATTGAAAAATAAAGCTAAAGAAAATAAGTAGAGAAATCCCCATTGTAATATCAGGAATAATAATAGGAAGAAACAGGAGTCCTTCTAAAATTGTGCGTCCTCGAAAGCGAAATCTTTCCATTCCCAACCCGATCGCGGTTCCTAACATTGTCGCCAAAATCGTCGAAATTCCCCCAACAATAATACTATTTCCTAGTGCAGACCAGATTTGAGTATTAGCTGGGCTTCCCTTCCCCATTAAACCGGCAAAAAGGTCGAGATACCAATCGAGAGTAAAACCGCGCCAAACTGCAGTCGATCGCGATTGATTAAAAGAGTAGATAATCAGAATTAAAATAGGGGCATAGAGAAACACAAATGCAACAATAGAGTTTAACCATAGCATTGTTTTTCCGCCAGAACGGATTAACAAATCTATTTTTTTGTTTGCGGTTGGCGTGATAGTCATTTTTCCTCTGAAATTCTAAAATAGACAATAATCGGGAGTAAGACGATCGCCATCATCACAATGGACAAAACAGACCCAAAAGGCCAATTTCTGGCTGCCAGAAATTGACTTTGAACCAAGTTTCCCATCATGAGTGTTTTGGCACCTCCTAAAATATCTGGTGTTACAAATTCTCCCACGGCTGGAATAAAAACCAGTAATGAACCGGCAACAATTCCGCGATAAGTTAAGGGTAAAACAATTCTAGTAAAAGTGCGCCAATCGTTTGCACCTAAATCTTGGGAAGCCTCAATCAGGGAGAAATTAAATTTTTCAATGGTTGAATATAAGGGTAAAATCATAAAGGGGAGATAGCCATAGATTAAGCCGACGGAAACAGCAAAGGAGTTGAACAGTAATTCTAAAGGTTCATTGCTAATGCCTAGGCTTTGAATAATAATATTAATGACTCCTTCACTTCTTAATAAAACAATCCACGCATAGATTCTAACGAGAAAGTTTGTCCAGAAAGGAATTATTGTTAGGAGTAATAAAATATTGCGCCATTGAGGGGGACGAGTTACGATGAAGAAAGCGAGAGGATAACCCACTAATAAACAGGCAAATGTGGTTAAGAAGGCAAGATAAAGGGACCGGAAAAAGACTGTCCAATAAATGGGATTAGCAAGACGTTGATAGTTTTCTAGTGTTAATATCCAACTCACTCCTCCATAAGTTCCTCTTTCCAGAAAACTATAAACGAGAACAATGCTTAAAGGGAAGATAAAAAAGCAGATTAGCCATAATGTTGCAGGAAAAAGGAAGACAAAAAGATTGAGTTTTTTTCGGGTATCTGTCTGAAAATATGAATTGATTTTTTCTTTTAGGTTTAGTTGAGTAAAGTTCATAATAAAAAAATTGAGTATTAAAATTTATGTACTTTTCCAAAGCCAGAGATGATTATCGTGATAAATTAACTTTGTTTCTAAATTGTACTCGCTTTCAAGGGTTTGGAGAAATCGATCTGAGGTATTTAAAAAATAGAGATCGCTAAACTCAGAAGGAAGATCGGGTATTATCTCCCAATCGAAGCGATCGCCACTATTATTAATTAATAGCAGATTGAGATTAGGGTCGAGGGCATGACTCAATGCTAGGATGTTTCCTGAATTAATACCAAAGGAGACGGTAATTAATAAAGGATTTTTACTTTGCGCGATCGCCTGCACGATTTTGGGATTATGAAAACTAACTACTTTGTTCCATGATGTTTCTGAATTAACATAAAATAAGCAGGAAATCAAGCCCAAGGTAAGAATTAATAATGTTATACTTTTCTGCAAGCGAGGCTTATGGGTTGGTGTGGCGAGTAAATAGGCGATCGCAATTTGTATTCCTAAATACATGGGAACTAGATAGCGGCTGGAGGTCGATCTCTGTCCTCCTAAGATGAGGTCGGGGAGGACAAGAAATAAGGGTAAAGTTAAAGTTAGGATCAGAATAAACAGCCAAATTTGCCGAGGAGTATGGCGACAGAGGAAATAGAAAGCAGAGAAAATCAGTAATAAAAGTAAAGGTAATGTACTATAATTTACTAGAGTATTAAAACCAAACTCGTCCGCGATAAAAATAAAACCATGACTGAAGTGCATTGCCCATAATTTCAGCCAGATCGAAAAAGGAAGAGGAAAAGCAGTCCAACTTGTACCTTTTGACGAATTTATAATCATAACCGTCAACCAAGGAGAAAATGCTAGTAGAGAAAAGATCAATGCAGTAATATAAAACAATACCGATCGCGTCCAGCGAAATTTTTCAATAATAATAAGATATAGTCCTTGTCCGATCGCCATAATTCCCGATAAAGGAAAGGTATAAAATCCTAGGGTTAAGGCGATCGCATATCCTCCCCAATTTTTGAGATTTTCTTGGGGTTTTGCATCGTTACGAGTGTAGCGAATTGCCCGTAATAATAGAATGCTAACCAGTAAAGTTAAAACTGTCCAGAGGCTATATTCCCTTGCTTCTCGGGCATAGATTACAAAATAGGGAGAAAGTGACGCGATCGCGATCGCCATCCAGCCAATTAACTCCGATCGAAATAATTCCCAACACAACCAATATAAACAAGGAAAAATTAAGAGGCTGATGATTACAGAAAAGCAGCGAATTGCAGTAATAGAAAAGCCAAAAATATTCGCCCAAAGTCTCAGTAAACCATAATAAAGCGGTGGATGTTCATTCGCGTCTGTCGCCAGCACTTTTATGGTATCCCAAAAGTTTTTCTCTGGACTCGAATTTTGATATTTTTGTAAATCTTGGACGCGAATTATTTCCCCCGTAAAAACTGCCGATCTGATTTCCTTTTTAGTATAACCAGCAATTCTTGATGATGTTAAGGCTTCATCATGCCAATAAACCTGGCCGTCTAAATTGTAGAAGCGGAAAAAGATGCCCAATATTAATACAGTAATGAAAAACCAATGTAATTTTGTGGGGCTTTTTACTGCTTTTATTGCTGATTTCATTCTTTCTTATCCACCTCCGACAATAGTGACAATTTCGAGGCGATCGCCGGCTTGCATTTTCGTACTTTGCCAATATTGTCGATGCAGAATCTCCCCATTATACTCAACCGCAACCAAACGAGGATTGAGTCCAATTTGTTCGAGAACTTGCGGTAAAATGCTATTTTCTGGACAGTCTAAAGACTCGCCATTCACTTGTAAAATAATGGTTTGTTTTGGGTTCATTGATAACTACTCATCGTTTTAAGCTGGGTGAGGAAATATTGTGTTGTTAAAGTAGGTTGTTCCGCTTGCATAATCGCCCGGACAATCGCGACTCTTTTTACACCTCCTTCAATAACTTCACTAATATTCTGTTCGTTAATCCCGCCGATCGCGAACCAAGGAATCGGACAATTAGCCGCCACATAACGCAGATATTCAAAACCCGCCGCCGCTTTCCCCGGTTTAGTTGGGGTTTCGTACACCGGACCCGCGCCAATATAGTCGGCACCCTCCGCGATCGCCTTATCCATTTCGCCTCGATTTGTGGTAGAACGACCGATAAGGCGATGAGATCCCAACAATTGTCGTGCCAGTTCAATTGGGACATCCTGCTGTCCTAAATGGACTCCATCCGCCTCTACCGCTAAGGCAATATCGACGCGATCGTTGACAATAAATAGCGCCCGATAACGATGACAGAGATCGCATAATTTTTGCGCTTGTGCCAGTCTTACCGTATCATCAGCACTTTTATCGCGATACTGCACCAGAGTCAAACCCCCTTGCAGCGCCGCTTCCACCACCGCAAATAATTCTTGAGAAGGAGAAGTAACCAAATAAAGCAACGACTCCTCTAAAAGTTGATAGCGACTCGCACCAAAAAGCTGACTTTCCAGAACATAAGTGCGATAACGAACCTGTTTCGCCGCCGCCGCCATTTCTGGACGTTCCAATTTTGCGTACTCCTCCAACACCCGCAATGCTTCTTGGACGCGGCATAAATTGGCTTGTAGGACTTGTTTAATATTGCTTCTGGCTTCCTCTTGGGGATGGGATAGATCGGTGCCAGGATCTCCGAGAGTATCTCGCGCCAAGCGAATATCGGTAGTGTGCCAAGTGGCGATTTCTTGGCGCATTTCCTTGCACTCTCGGGTCAGTTGGCGATCGCTTAAGCCAAAGCGACACCATTCCTCAATAATTCTTAATCCCTCTCGCGCCCTGTCTAGATTGGCATCTAAAATCCGATAGACGACCTGCATTTGCCACAAATCATCTTTGTTTTGCTCGCCCATTTAACTGATTTTTCCTTCAACGACCTTAGAAATTCTCAAACTCAATGCAATTAATGTACCAGCAAATGCCAACGCGATCGCGCCACGTATTCCGGTTGCGGGAATGCCCTTCACAGCAACGAATATACCGTCAAAAAAGCTCATGGCTGCACTAAATCCCCCGAAAAAGAAGCCAACGCCCAACCCCGATCGCCTCGACGAGACTAATCCTAAGACATAGGGTACCATGCCATTGAGGACGAGACTGAAGCAAAATGCCAGTAAAACCGAAGCGATCGCCACCACGAAACCACTGGGAATAAAAGTTACTATTCCCAACATGGCGATCGCGCCGCCAATTCCCACTAACATCCCCCGACTATTGCCCAATTTAACCGCTAATTTTCCGGCGGGAAGTGCTAATATAGCCATTCCTAGGCTAAATCCTGTCATACCCCAGCCCGCATTCTCCGCCAAGAAACTGCCATAAACTGGTCCCAAAGTGGCGAATAAAAAGCGCAGTCCCCAAGCAATTCCCACACCAGTCCCCACAATCAAAAATACCGTCGGTAACGTAATTTTCTCATCCGCAGAAATCTCCGCATTCGCCGGACTTTCTACAGGTTGAGGCAGATCTGGCGGAGTAACAAAACGTAAACAAGCAGCCCCCCCTAATAGTGCTACAGAGCCGATTGTAAAAGCAAACGCCGGACCCAGCCCCAAAATAAAGCCATAAGCTGTAAATCTTAACGCCCCCACCAATTGCTGAATGAGAGTCAAACAACTTGCTGCGAGGGGTAATTCCAGAGGAGGGGCAGTTTTTCCCAGTAATACCACGGCGGGACTGCGAAAAACTGCCATGGCCGAAGCCCAAGCGACTACCACAAAAGGAAAAATGGATTTTACTATCGCCGAGGACTCCCCGAAAATGGCGATCGCGGGAATGCCAATAAAGAAAGCCGATGCGAGAATCACCCCTCCCGCAATAAAAGGAAACCGCGTCCCCATAAACCGTTGAAAGCGATCGGACAGACCCCCAGAAATAGGTTCAATAATCGCTTCCAAAGCGTGTTCGATCGTTAAAAGAACAAGGGCAAATTCCTTCGCAAAACCCAATTGTTCCAATAATTGCGGCAAATATAAAGCATAAATAACCCATGTTAGGGTAATCGCTCCTTGCACTGCCGTAATCCCGCCCACGCGCCGCCATAAAACTCGATCTCGTGTCATTGCTTGCTTGCCTAAACTCTTTATGATTCCATTATGATAGCGATCGCTTTTATCTAAAACTGCAACTAATGCTCCTGTATCACTGATTGGCGATCGCTTCTATCTTAAGAGTAAAATTGACTCATCAGAATCCTCCTCTGCATTAGAGGCGATCGCGCGATCGATCGGCAAAATTTATCAATTTGGCAGAAAAACAGAGGGAGACACATGAAAAAAATGAGCGAGTTTTTCTATATGTTGCAGCGTTAGTGGTTGTTTTTCATTGAAAATATCAGAAGCGATCGCGTCTGTCTCAAAAATTGGGACAAGATCAGGTTTTGAGTAATTCTAGGTAGCGATCGGACGTTAGCATTTTTTTTAAAGAATCTTTTAAGACCCCAAATCCAATAAATCTAAAGCAATTAACAAGGCTTGATTTAACTGTTTGATTTTTTCTTCCGATAGCCTTCCTCGAAAATGAAATAATCGTGTTTTTGCTAATACTCGTACTTGGTCTGCCATTGCAATAGAATTGCTAGTTAAGCCTCCTTCGGGAGCATGAATTAAAACTTGGGTTGGGAAAACTCGCTTACCTTCTTTATAAGTCGTACAAGGAACAGCTAAAATAACGGGACTGTTGGCATTAATAACATCACGACTAACTAAAATAACGGGTCGAGTTCCTCCTTGTTCCGATCCTTCTACAGGATTCAAACGCGCATCATAGATTTCTCCCCGGTTCATTCTGTTAACTCCTCAACCTCTTTTAATGCTTCCCAACTCGCCTCAGCAAACTCAGTTTCAAGTTGTAAAACCTCTGCTTGATATTCTGGATCTTTCACCATTTCGAGCAACGTTGCGTCGATTTCAGCAGTTTTGCGATCGCGTTCCTTAAACTGTAAAAACTCAATAAAATCTAAAACCGATTGTTGTTGTTGAGGTGTTAAACTTTGCAGACGTTCTAGGATGATAGTTTCTCTGCTAACTGTTTGCGTCATTGGTTTTTCCTCAAGCGTGGATCTCTATTTTACTATGCGCGATCGCGGAGTCGCATCGCTTCTATCTTACTCTGCTATTTTACCAAAGGCGATCGCTCCAAGAAAAACTATGCGATCTCAAAGCATCTTTACACTCTTTACAATTTAACACGATCTCTGCTCATTTTCAACTATACAAAAGATGTTTTGGATCGAGCCAAACAATATAGAAAATATCGCCAATAAAAAAACCGTGTATTCTGCCATGTCCAGAGGTAGAAATCGATAGTTGGTAGGGAGTGTCCACCAACTGTTCCTCATTAGAAAACCCAAAACCATCTTCAGTGGTATCACTCCATTCTATTGGGTGACAGCGAATTGAACTGCTCCTATTTCTTAATAATTCTTGTACTGTCCAACTTGAAAAGTCTTTCAATCTGTCCAAAAGAGTTAAAAAGTAAGTCGTTTCGCAATCTCTCACAGAAAATTTTGCGTGGTTAGATTGCCAGTATTTAAAAGAAAAACTGATACTTTTTGGTGGCTCTAGTTCGTTTTTAAATCTATTGTTAGATGCTTGATACTTCTTGTTGATTTTCTTCTTGTTCTTGGACACGACTAGCGTAATACTCCTTTATCCAATCTTTTCTAATGATAGTATGAGAGGGTTCATCAAGAAGTAAACAACCTCTAGCCATCTTCCAAGGTTTTTCTATATGTGTCATCTTTTCTAATTCATAACCATCACAAGCAAAATATTCATCGGCCACTTCCTGTAAAAAAGCTACAACATCTGAAGGCAATTTCGGTGTAACTGCTTCTTTAATAGGATACCATTGAAATCTTTGATATTTTTTATATAATTCTGGAATGACTGGTCCATGAATCCATGCCTCAAAATCATCATCAAAAAGCGGTTTTTCATGTAAGGCTAGATGCCATGATTGAGCATAGTAGACCAACTTTTGGAGCTTTAAATTACTGAGAAAAGAGCCTGTTTCGTTTGCTAACCATATAAAATAATCGGCAACATCAAAACAGGTTAAATTTTTATTTTTGTCTATCATTTTTCTATACTCTTATCAAGTTTTGATGACTACCGTTGATATTCTCGCACAATAAAAATTTTTTGCTGGGATCGAGGTTGATTTTGCTTCATAGAATGTGAGAATATCATAACCTAATTCGCGAAGTTCTTGGACTAGATCGATAGGCAGATTTTCATCAGAGTAAAATTGACTCATCAGAATCCTCCTCCTCTGCATTAGCAGCGATCTCGCGATCGATCTCACTCTGATGGGTTTGGTAATACCCTCGAACGGCTAAGAGATCGAAAGGAGTTAAAATTGGAAAATTGCGTAAAAGTTCCTCATCAGTTGCTCCTTGATTTTGAAAGGAAATAATCGTCCAAACCGGAATGCGACTGTTGCGAATTCTGGCTTTTCCTCCACAGACTCCTTCTGTTTTTTTTATGTTTTTCAGGATGAATTCTTCTTGGAGGTAAGCATAATCATCTGAGGGGAGGGATTGAATAACTTGTACTAAAGATTTGACTAACTCTGGGTTCATCGATTTTGTTGTCAAAGGAAAACTAAACTGGGGACGCGATCGCTTCTATCTTACTCTGCTATTTTACCAAAGGCGATCGGCAAAATTTATCGATTTGGCAGAAAAACAGAGGGAGACACATGAAAAAAATGAGCGAGTTTTTCTATATGTTGCAGCGTTAGTGGTTGTTTTTCATTGAGAATATCAGATGCGATCGCTTCTGTTTTAAAAATAGGGACAAGATCGGGTTTTGATACTCCCATTTCTTCCATCAAAGATTTAAGAAGTTCTACACCATAAATATCGGGAATGATCTCTTGTTTTTGCTCGTATTCATAAATTAATGTTCCCAAAACGTTGAGATAGTCTTTTTCATCTCGTGTTAATTCTTTAGAATCGAGTAAGCGATCGACTCGCTTTTGTGTTTCCATTAATTCTTCCTCGGAGGTTATGGGACGAGGTGGAAAGGTTTTGAGTAATTCTAGGTAGCGATTTGAAGTTAGCATTTTCCAGAGATTGTGTCGTGACATAGCATCAAATATCTGGACCGTCTGCAAGTGCTTCTGCTTCACTACGAGGAACACCATATTCCATCAGGAGATTTACATCTTGGATGTAGTTACCTTCACCTTTTAAAAGCCAGCGATCTCCTTCTTGTTTAAGCAATACTTGTCCTGCAACTCCATGAGGATGATCATCATGCTCAATAAACCAACTTGCTAATAGCCAATCCCCACTGGTCATAATGGGACCGACCTTAATTTTTGCATCATTAATCCAATCTACTCCATTCTCTCTATAATCTTTTACTAGGTAGTTGGCAATCATCATTTGTAGCGATCGCCAAGTTTCGTCTGGATTTGCGTTAATTAAGGTCTGAGCATTCGATAAATTCAGGACAGAGCCTATCATCACCAGGGTAAACGCATCTAATTTAGTATAAATTGTAACAGCAAACAAAAACATTATCGGAAAACTAATACGATTTTAATCAAAAACAGAAAAAGTAATACATTTGACTGTATAAAAAAGCCAAAGTTGCCAAAGAAATCAAGGCGATCGCGCCGTCGAGATTTAATCTCTATGTAACGATCTGAATTAGAGTCAAAAAAATCTGTTTTGATTCTCAAGAATTGGCTCAAAAATCAAAAATAATCCTTAGAATTAACCCTGAAAAAAAATCAAGAAGAAGTTGAAAGTATTTTGAGTAAATAATTGTTATCTAAAGCGGCTCGATAACGCTTCATTTTTGTTGAACTTTTCAACGTCTTTTCTTGATTAATTAAGTTCACGGCTAAACGTCGTAAAATGGCAAAATTTTCAGCAGCATGGTCACGTCGAATTCGACTTTTATCTTCAGAGAATGTCACATCAAGAGTCCAATGTAACGTATTTTCAATGCCCCAATGAGAACGAATTTTTGTCGCAAATTCTTGAGCATCAACTTCTAAACTGCTAATATAAAAACAAATTTCGTGACTGGTTTTATTCCAGAGTTTTCTTTCTCTTTCAACTCGAATAATTGTTGCTAAATTTTGCCATTTTGAACTTTCTTTAGATGAGATGACAGAAGCAGGTAAGACTTCTATTGTTCTTTTTTCAATCCGATTATGGCTTTTCTCAACTTGGGTGAAATGGCGATTTTCTAGATCAATAGAATTTACTTCTTTTGCTTTTTCAAAACTTTCATAAACAGCTTTATAAAGATTTTTTTGATTGGCTTTTAATGCTAAAATATAATCTCCTCCTTTTTGGCAAATTTGGGAAGCGATCTCTTTTTGAGTCCCCATTGCATCTATTGTTATCGTACATCCGGCAATATCTAATTGATTGAGTAGTTGAGGAATGGCTGTAATTTCGTTAGATTTTGAATCGACTTTTTCTTGTCCTAAAACTAAACGATGTTCTTGACACCAAGCACTGACCAGAATCAAAGATTTTTGCTGTTGATTTCTATCATAAGATTGCCGCAACATTTTACCATCAATTGCGATAATATTGATATCTATTTGTTCCACAATATTTTCTAGCCAATTCTGAAATCCTTGTTCAAATTCTTGAGGTGATAATCTCGCAAAGACCCGACTAAAAGTATCATGTGAGGGAATCCCATTAGGCAAATCAAGAAACTTTTTTAACCATTCTTCTTTCGCTTTTCCATAAGTTTCTATAGCGCCCCATCCTTCTGCTCCGCTAATAACAGCTAGCAAGGCTATAGCAATTATATCAATTAATAAATGACTTGTTCTTTGCTCATTTCTTGGATCTTGAACATGAGCAAAATTTTTCTGAAAACTTCCTCGGATTTTTTCTTCTATTGCCATTTTTTTGACTCAATTTTTTGCCATATTATCTTTTTTTTACCTCTTTGACAAGATAATTTCTCCAACTCTATCTTTGCTTTTTTGTCTGTCTCCTGCGCTACAATTTTAGATGCGTTTACCCTGCTATCATCACATTACCTAAAGTCATGAAACCGACTAAGGGTAGGTGAATCAATAATCGTTTAATTTTCATAGGTACACAAGTTGATAAAACTTAGATATTGCATTATATCACATAATCAACTTTGGAAGAAAAAATTAGGAAATTTTAATTATAGATTTTTCTTCAAATACACAATTTATCTGATTAGTCAATATTATTTATATCTCATTTTATTACAGAAAATAAAAGCGATCACTCTCCCCAAAGTACAACAAATTGTAAAAAATAATGAAAATTCCCGATCGCATTGTCTCAAATCAAGGCAAAATTTCTCTAGATACAGTTTTTGGTTGGTTGTTTGTTATTCGGCTAACGCTAACTTCCAGACTCAAACCAAAAGCTGATAGCCAAGTGCTAATGTTTTAAAGGAGAATACCTATATGTTCACTAACGTCAAGTCCACCATTCGCCGCATTACACCAAAGGATTTAAGAGATCGTTCTTTGTTAAAGGTGGTCTATGTCGTCTTAGAGCCACAGTACCAAAGCACCCTTTCGGCGGCAGTGAAGTCGATTAATGAACATAATCCTAACATGGCGATCGAGGTTAGCGGTTATCTGATCGAAGAACTGCGCGATCGCGACAATTATGAAGATTTTAAACGGTCTGTGGCGGAGGCGAACATATTTATCGCTTCTCTAATTTTTATTGAAGATTTAGCCGATAAAGTGGTGGAAGCAGTGAAGCCTCATCGCGATAATCTAGATGTAGCAGTGGTTTTCCCTTCTATGCCCCAAGTGATGCGCCTCAATAAAATGGGCAGTTTCTCGATGGAGAATTTGGGACAGAGTAAAAGCGCGATCGCCCAATTCATGCGGAAACGCAAGGAACAATCGGGGTCTTCTTTCCAAGATAGTATGTTAAAGCTACTGCGAACCTTGCCGAAAGTTCTGAAATATATGCCAATGGATCGGGCGCAGGACGCACGGCACTTCATGTTAAGTTTCCAATACTGGTTGGGAGGATCGGCGGATAATTTGGAAAATTTCCTGCTGATGCTGGCCGATAAATATGTATTTCCAGGACAGGTTGAAGGAGCAAAATATAACGATCCCGTAGTTTATCCCGATATGGGAATCTGGCATCCCCTCGCACCGAAAATGTTTGAGGATGTACAGGAATATTGGCACTGGTTTAACCAACGGGATGATATTTCTGAGGACTTACGAGACCCCCTTGCACCTTGCGTCGGCATTGTCCTGCAACGGACTCACCTCGTAACCGGAGATGATGCCCATTATGTGGCACTTGTACAAGAACTGGAGGTAATGGGGGCGCGGGTTTTACCTGTTTTTGCCGGAGGTTTGGACTTCTCGAAACCCGTCGATGAACTATTCTGGGATAAACGGGTTAAGGGAATTGAACCGACAACCTATGTTGATGTGGTGGTCTCTTTAACCGGATTTGCCCTTGTAGGCGGTCCTGCTCGCCAAGATCACCCCAAAGCGATAGAATCATTAAAACGCCTCAACCGTCCCTATATGGTGGCATTACCGTTGGTATTTCAAACTACGGAAGAATGGGAAGAAAGCGAACTGGGATTACACCCGATTCAAGTGGCACTACAAATTGCGATTCCTGAATTAGATGGGGCGATCGAACCTATTATTGTGTCGGGACGAGATGGGACGACGGGACGCGCGATCGCCTTGCAGGATCGCATCGAGGCGATCGCGCAACGGGCGCTGAAATGGGCAAATCTTCGCAAAAAGCCGAAAATGAATAAAAAGGTGGCGATCACCGTCTTTAGTTTCCCACCCGATAAGGGTAATGTAGGCACCGCCGCTTATTTAGATGTTTTTGGCTCCATTTATGAAGTGATGGAAGCCTTAAAGCGCAACGGTTACGACATCCAAGACCTTCCCGATACACCGATGGCATTAATGGAAGCCGTCATCCACGACGCACAAGCACAGTATGCCAGTCCAGAATTAAATATCGCCCATCGGATGTCGGTGATGGAATACGAACGCCTCACCCCCTATTATGAGCGTTTGCAGGAGAATTGGGGTCCCCCTCCAGGACATTTGAACACCGACGGCCAAAACCTCCTCATCTACGGTAAAGAGTTTGGTAATGTCTTTATTGGCGTACAACCCACCTTTGGTTATGAAGGAGATCCCATGCGCTTGCTGTTTTCGCGATCGGCTTCTCCCCATCACGGTTTTGCAGCATATTACACCTATTTAGAGCAAATTTGGCAAGCGGATGCCGTCCTGCACTTTGGCACCCACGGTTCCTTAGAATTTATGCCAGGGAAACAGATGGGAATGTCCGGGGAATGCTATCCCGATAGTTTAATCGGGTCTATCCCCAACCTCTACTACTATGCAGCCAATAATCCCAGCGAAGCCACGATCGCCAAGCGTCGCAGTTATGCTGCAACGATTTCCTACCTCACTCCCCCCGCAGAAAACGCCGGACTGTACAAAGGCTTAAAGGAACTCAGCGAACTGATCGGATCTTATCAGGGTTTAAAGGAAAGCGGCCGCGGCATTCAAATTGCTTTAACCATTGTCGATCAAAGTATCATTCTCAACTTTGATAATGATGTGGTTGAATTGCAAGATGCGGATAACTTAAAGGCACGATTGCAACAAGAAGAGGCAATTGAAGAACGGGATAACTTAGTGGGATTAATCTATCGCAAGTTGATGGAAATTGAGTCCCGCTTGTTACCCTGTGGGTTGCACGTTGTGGGAAAACCACCTTCTGCAGAAGAGGCGATCGCCACTTTAGTGAATATTTCCAGTTTAGATCGTGCAGAAGAGGGAATGAAGAGTCTCCCTCGCATCATCGCCGAAAGTATCCAACGAGATATGGAGGAAATTTACCGGAATAGCGATCGGGGCATCCTCAAAGACGTAGAACTCCTACAAGATATCACCCTCGCAACCCGAGAAGCCGTCGCATCCTTAGTTACAGAACAAATCAACGAAGAAGGACGAGTCGATCTTATCTCCAAATTAAACATCTTCAACCTAGGCAAAAAATCCCCCTGGATCGATTCCTTGCAAGCATCCGGCTATCCTAACGTTAGCGCCGAGGATTTAAAACCCCTGTTTACCTATCTCGAATACTGTTTAGAACAGATTTGCGCCGATAACGAACTAGGAGGACTCCTCAAGGCATTAGAAGGCGAATACCTCCTTCCCGGACCCGGAGGCGATCCCATCCGCAACCCCGACGTTTTACCCACCGGAAAGAACATCCACGCCCTTGACCCTCAATCCATCCCCACCCTCGCCGCCGTCAAATCCGCTAAAATCGTCGTGGATCGCCTCTTAGAACGGCAAAAACGGGACAATGGGGGACAATATCCCGACACCATCGCCTGTGTTCTCTGGGGAACAGATAATATTAAGACTTATGGGGAGTCCCTCGCCCAAATTCTTTGGATGGTAGGAGTTAAACCCGTCCCCGACTCCTTGGGACGCATGAATAAATTAGAACTCATTTCCTTAGAAGAATTGGGTCGTCCTCGCATTGATGTAGTGGTCAACTGTTCCGGAGTCTTCCGCGACCTTTTCATCAACCAAATGGCGCTTTTAGATCAAGCCGTGAAAATGGCCGCCGAAGCAGAGGAACCCCTAGAGATGAATTATGTTCGCAAACACGCCCTAGAACAAGCGCAGGAAATGGGGATCGGTCTTCGGGATGCAGCAACGCGGATTTTCTCCAATGCTTCTGGGTCTTATTCCTCCAATATTAACCTTGCGGTGGAAAATAGTAGTTGGGAGGAAGAAAAGGAACTACAGGATATGTACCTGAATCGTAAATCCTTCGCCTTCAACTCCGACAATCCCGGTATTATGGACGAAAAGCGGGACATTTTCGAGTCATCCTTAAAAACCGCCGATGTCACCTTCCAAAACCTCGATTCTTCTGAGATCAGTTTAACCGACGTATCTCACTATTTCGACTCCGACCCGACAAAAATCGTCTCCAGTCTTCGCACAGATGGCAAAAAACCGGCTGCATACATCGCCGACACCACGACGGCTAACGCACAGGTACGCACCCTCTCGGAAACCGTGCGTTTAGATGCACGTACCAAGATGCTAAACCCAAAATGGTATGAGGGGATGCTGAGTCACGGTTATGAGGGGGTACGGGAGTTATCTAAGCGTCTGGTGAATACGATGGGATGGTCGGCGACGGCGGACGCGGTGGATAATTGGGTTTACGAGGATGTCAATACGACCTTCATCGATGACCCAGAAATGTGCAAGCGGTTGATGAATTTGAATCCCAATTCTTTCCGCAAGATGGTTGGGACTCTCTTGGAGGTCAATGGCCGCGGCTACTGGGAGACCAGTGAGGAGAATTTAGACCGCTTGCGGGAGTTGTATCAGGAGGTGGAAGATCGGATTGAGGGGATTGAGTAATCTATCAATCCCAGAAATCTTCTAGACTAGGTTAATGTAGAGGTGCGATCGACACCTCTACATTTTGTCTGAGCTTTGTAGACTTAAAAATCAATATTACAGTATAATAGTATTATAACACTTTGTTACAAATTCTCATTAGTCCATCTTTTATACTCCTAATACAGGATTGAGGGGCATTATTATGAAAGCCGAGCTTCTCAAAAGATTATTTAGAGCGATCGCTGCTTCTGACACCGGGGCGATCGACAAACTCTCGTATCTGGTCATTGAAGAGGAACGAAAAAAAGGTCATACCCTTCTAGCACAACAATTAGAGAATATCCAAAAAAGAAATAAAAATAAAGAATCTCCTGCATCTTCTGAGTCATCCCCGAAATCATCAGAGAGTTTTGGTACTCTCAGCGAACTGCCAACCAGTCCCAGATCTAACATCCCTCTGGTAACATATATATCAAGGGATAAACTCAGACATCATATGGTATTGTCCGATTCTATTGAGAGGCGTTTTCAGCGCATCGAACGCGAGTATGCTGCTAGAGATCGTCTAGCCCATTACGGATTGCGCTATAGACAAAGAATTTTGTTGTATGGTTCTCCGGGATGTGGAAAGACGTTAGGTGCAGAACGTTTAGCGTGGAATACGGGACTACCTTTGCTCAAAGTACGTTTTGATGCAATTGTTTCTTCATTCTTGGGGGAAACTGCTCATAATTTAAGATTAGTGTTTGAAAGAGCTTCATCAGAACCGTGTTTGCTGTTTTTTGATGAATGCGATTCTATTGCTAAGTCTCGAGAAGATCGTCAAGAAGTTGGAGAAATCAAACGAGTTGTTAATACTTTTCTACAAATTTTAGATGAGTATGAAGCATCATCAAGTCTTTTGGTTGCAGCAACTAATCTCAATCAGTCTTTAGATACTGCTCTTTGGAGACGATTTGACGATCTCATTGAAGTACCAAAACCCGGTGAACAAGAGTTATTATTTATAATCAAACAAACTCTCTCTACTGTAGAAGTAGGAACAATTGACTGGGATACAATTATTCAACAAATGAAAGATTTTTCTGCTGCTCAAGCGGTAAGAATTGCTGAAGATG
The DNA here is from genome assembly GCF_016888125.1 of Spirulina sp. CCY15215. Lineage (GTDB taxonomy): Bacteria > Cyanobacteriota > Cyanobacteriia > Cyanobacteriales > Spirulinaceae > CCY15215. The sequence goes on along the minus strand of NZ_JACSWA010000604.1, from coordinate 21,809 downwards.
CTGCTAAACTTGCGATTCTGGAACGAGAAGGATTGGTCATTCAAGAGCATCTTTTATTAGCAATTCAAGAAATCAAGTCCGTTTTGAATTAATTATTGATTGGAGATTAAATGAGCAACAATCCGAAACATTTTCCTCATATTGCATTAAACTTGGCTACTGAAGGAACACTTGATCGTTCTAGAGGTGGAGGAAAAAAGAATACACAAACAGCAAGAAATTTGGGCGATCGTCAAGGACATGGCACCAAAATTAGAGATTTAGTGTTATCAGTTGTTGATGACTGGCAAACTACTCAAGAACAACGAGAAGGGGAAAATAAACCTGAATTACCAAACGCTGTACCATTAATTTTAAAAATCGATCCTGATACATTTGATTTAGATAATCTCAGAAGTTCAGATATAGAAATTATCGCTGAATTAGAGGATGGCTATATTATTGGTGCTTCTGGAGATGTAGAACTTAGCGAGTTACAAAATAAAATAGAGAAGTTTTTCCAAGAGGAAAGAGGAGGAGGAGTTATTGCTAAAATTTTGGATATTAGTCAACCTCATCAAAGACTAGAATTTATTTTATCTCCAACTCTATTAGAAAATTGGGATAAAATTAGAGATCCGCAAATATATATAGTTGATGTTGGGATTTCCTGTCTCGGTACTAAAGCAAAATTGAGTGATTATCCGAAAAAAAGAGAATCTCAAAGTTCCGAACAATATAGAGATGCGATTATTCGCTGGACTGCAAAACAAAGTAAAACCTATGAAGAGTGGGATGATTTAGCATCCGATAGACAAGAAAAGTTAGCTCAATTTATTCAGCACTACAATGGTGAATTTTTGAGTAGCTTTATTGACGGTAAAACTCCAAAATTTTCTCAAGCACCAGATAGTTTTTCGTGTCGCATTCAAATTTCAGGACAAGGACTCAAAGATTTAGTTTCTAATTTTCCCTATATTTTTGAAGTTACCGAACCAGATATTATTCAAGTTGAAACTAATGCGCAACTTGAAAATGGAGATGATATCTTTTTTGAACTAGAGTCACCAAATGCTAATGCACCTAAAGTTTGTGTTATAGATAGCGGAATTCAAGAGCATCATCCTATCTTAGCTAATGCTATCGATTCTACTCAGTCAAGATCGTGGGTTACAGATAATTTAACGGCTGATTTGGTTGGCAATGGTGGTCATGGAACAAGAGTAGCAGGAGCAATGCTTTATCCAAGAAATATCCCCAAACAAGGAAAATATAATGCAGTTTTTTGGATTCAAAATGCTCGAATTTTAGACAACAATTGTAGATTATCCGATCGCCTCTATCCACCTCTTCTTTTAGAAGAAATTGTAAATATCTACAATAATCAAACTAATACTAGACTTTTTAATCATTCAATTACTGGAGATGTACCTTGCTGGACAAAAAACATGAGTACATGGGCAGAAACCATAGATAAACTAACATGGGAGAAAGATATTTTATTTATTGTAGCTGCCGGAAATATTCCTTTAAATAATCATCGATTGCCATCAAGACTATCTATCAAAGCACATTTAGAAGCAAATCGTTCATATCCAAATTATTTGCTAGAAAATTCTTGTAGAATTGCCAATCCAGCCCAAAGTTTCCAAGCATTGACTGTTGGATCTGTAAATCACAATTTCTACAATGACAGTTCATGGGTGTCTATTGGAGCAAAAGAACATCCTTCTGCGTTTTCCTGTTCTGGGTTAGGAATTTGGGATACAATTAAACCTGAAGTAGTTGAGTATGGAGGAGATTTAGTTCGAGATCATAATAATCCAATGACTATCAAATGTTCTCCGAAGACTCCTCAATTAGTTCGTTCTACTTTAAATCAAAATGCTGCACCTCCTGTTGCAGCAGATGATTTTGGAACATCATTTGCTGCTCCAAAAGTAACTCATATTGCTGCTCAGCTTGCGGCAGAATTTCCTGATGAAAATTGTTTGCTTTATCGTGCTTTAATCGTGCAATCAGCACGATGGCCAGAATGGACAATTAATCAAAGGAACGAAGAAAAAGAAAATATTATTCGTCAAATTGGTTATGGTATTCCCGATCTTAATCGAGCGATCGCTAACTCCAATCATAGAGTCACGCTGATAACTACAGGAAACAATGTCATTCGAGCAAAACAAGTTAAAATCTATCAAGTTAAACTTCCAGAAAGTTTACTATCGACTGGAGATGAGATAGAATTTCTAGTAGAAATTACACTTTCATATAAAGCCCAACCTCGCAGGACAAGACGAAATAAAAGAAGATATCTTTCTACTTGGTTAGATTGGGAATGTAGCAAACAAGGAGAAAATCCAGAATCATTTAAAGAAAGAATTTTAAAAGGTTATCAATCTTCTAGTGAAGTAGAAAAAGGAGAAGGTTTATTTACATGGACTCTAGGCAAACAAAAACATCATAAAACACTTAAAACTGTATCGAGAAGTAATGGAACTTTACAAAAAGATTGGGCAATTGTTAAATCTTATAATTTGAGAGACTCATTTTGTATTGCTGTAATTGGACACGAAGGATGGAATAACGATCCTTTTGCTTCAGTTCCCTATCATTTAGTCGTGAGTTTTGAATCACTCAATAATAAAATCCCAATTTATACAGAAATATCTAACGTTCAGATCGAGTTAGAAACAGAAATAGAAATTTAGCTTTATTCATTCAGCAAACTTGCGATCGCGTTTACTGAGAGAGATTTTGGGAAGTGCGATCGCCTTTGCTGAGAGGATTTTGTGGATACTGGGAAATCAGCGAGGAAAATTTAGACTACTCTTATGCCGTTTTTAATTCTTTTTGATAGATCGGTTCTAAAACCTCTCTAATCCACTCTTCACCTGTTTTTTTTATCTCTTGCGAACTCGATTGAATTTGTTTCTCTAAGAAATCAATCCAGTATTTGTACCATTTTCGAGCCGTTGAGCCACTGACACCAAACAAAAGCCCTAGCGTTTTAAAACTTAGAGTATAATGAGAATAGAATAAGGTTAATATTAACTGTTCTGTGGGAGTTAATATTATTTGTCTATTCTCCTTTTTCTGTTGTTCCGCTTGAACAAGTAAGTTGGAAAACTGGTCATTTGTTAAACCTAATATTCTTTGCACTTCTAGATCGTTGTTTTCTATAGCTTTGGCTATTTGACTACGAAAATGGCGAATATTCCAAACTTTCTCATACCTCTTGTTAAGATTATAATAATGGTTGAGTTCTGGTTGTATAATCCAATCTTTGACAAGCTCAATAGCATCTTCTAAAGAATCAACTCTAACCCGAGCGATCGCATTATCCCACTCATTTTCATCTTGCCAATTTTCGAGATCGATTGCTATTTCATTACAATCCGTCTCAATCCAAATATGTCTTTCAGGATAAACTTTACTTTGAAAAGACAAGTTACACAGAGAAAGTTCAGCGCGATCGGTTTCTTGTATTTCGGAAATATTTTCTGTCAAAGTTTGGCGCAGCTTTGTCGTCAAACTATCTTTTTGAGTAGCAATTACTACCATCTCAAACCTCACTTGCGAAATTTATCACGATTATCTAGCATAAGTTTGCGGATGTTGACACCATCAACAATCTTTTGTTTTAGTGCTTCTTCCACAGTCATGAGTTTGGCTGCTTCAGGAAGCACTCCTCTTATTTTACCACGTCGAAAGCGACTAATATAATCTTGCACTGTCAGCGTTCGGTGTTGGTAAAGTTGAGAATTTGTAAGAGAATTGAGACTGCCTAATTTACATTTCTTCGCCCAATTTTCAAATTCTGGGTCTTGTTGTTCTTCAGTCACGGGAAATTTTTCGTTTTTACTCAGATTAATTTTATAACGATTTTCAGGCTTTGAGAGATGCGATCGCCTTTGCTGAGAGTATCTTGGAGAAGTGCGATCGCCTTTGCTGAGAGGATTTTTGGGGAGGTGCGATCGTGATGATAAAATTCGTGATAAATCAACTGTTAATTGTGTAGCAGAATGCACATCATCACCAGAAAAAGACTCAATGAGTTTGCTGAAATACACCCCGAAACACAACCCTCTCTCATACAATGGTATAAAATTGTGAAGCAAAATAACTTTGCTTCTCTTGAAGAATTACGTACTTTCTTCCCTTCTGCCGATCGCGTTGGAAAATTGACTGTTTTTAATATTGGAGGAAACAAAGCTCGATTAATTGCTGCGATTCACTATAATCGTAAAAAGGTCTATATTCGAGCAATTTTAACCCATGCTGAATACGACAAAGATAATTGGAAGGAATAAAACGATGCAAAGTTTAGAAATACAAACAACAATTGATGCTTGGTTAACTCTTAGCGATCGTATTTTTGTCCCTCATACAGAGGAAGAATACGAAAGTCTTGTCACATTACTCGATCGCTTAATCGATGAAGTAGGTGAAAATGAATCCCATCCTTTAGCATCATTAATGGAAATTCTAGGTATTCTTATTGAAAATTATGAAACAAAATATGTTCCTGAATTAGTTTAATTGAAATTTGCGATCGCCTTTGCTGAGGAGATTTTGTAGGAAGTGCGATCGCGTTTGCTGAGAGAATTTTGAGGAGTGTGATCGCCTATTCAAATATCATAAATTTCTCGACGATGACCAATTTTGTGAACGGTAATCAGTTTCAACTCAGCATTAAAGGAATAAATTACTCGATAGTCTCCCATTCTTAGCTTAAATAAACCTGCCAAATTTGCCGTTAATGCTTGCGGTGTAATTTGTTTAAAATTTTCAGCCAACCAATTGATTTTGCGATCGATGCGTTCTGCTATAACCTGACTCAATTTTTCTCGATCTTGTACGGCGTTATCGGTTAATTCCACTGAATAGCTCATTTTACCATACTTTCCTAAGCAACTGAAGAATGATTAGACTGTTGATTGTTTGTCTGTTTTAATGATTCTAAAAGTTGTTGTTTTACTTCATCACGAACGTTTAAATCTTCATCAGGATCGCCAAAATACTCTTCTAGACACTGTTCTACTGTATGCCGAATTAAATCTTGTAATTGTTCTACGGTCATGTCTTTAACTTGCACGGCTTTTGTCTCCAATGGAAGTTCCTGCTGTCATTTTACCAGATAAAGAAATTTTGAGGAAGTGCGATCGCCTTTGTTGAGAGAGTTTTGGGAAGTGCGATCGCGTTTCTGATGAGAAGGTTTTGGGAAGTGCGATCGCATTTACTGGGGGGAGATGAGGAAGTGCGATCGCTGATTCAAACATTATCCCATTCATCATTACTAATTCCAGCCTGTCTTAAAATTTCCTTAACTAAACCCACCGAAATATCTTTGCTTTTGTGAGGATTAGGGATGCGAATTTTTAGTTCGCCTTTTGTCATAAACTGATGCTTTCCTCCGGAATAGGGTCCTGTATAACCTAATGCTCTAAATTTACGAATTAACTCTTTGCGAGCAATAACAGAAGGCATTTTTAAACTTCTACCTCCTCAATAATTTTCAATTCTACTCCATCGACAATCGGTAGAATATCTCCATCTCTTAACTTTAAAAGTATCCATTCTTCCAAAACCTCTAACAAATCCGTGCGACATTCTTCTACAGTATCGCCATTTCCCCATACTCCCTCAAATCCCTCAATCTCAGCAAACCAAGACTTATCTTCTAATTGTTTATATTGAGTTTGCTTTAATGCAGCTTCACAGTACCTTAAAAACATAAACCCTCAAATTTTGCCTTGACGACATCTCAATGCTAACACAGAAAGGAATTGAAAATGCGATCGCATTTGATGAGAGAAGTTTGGGAAGTGCGATCGCATTTGCTGAGAAAATTTTTGAGAATGCGATCTCCTTTATTTATAAACATCTCCACGCGAACCGATTGCGGTGATAAGATAGACTTGATTCTCTAAATCTTCTGTAAATAAAACGCGATATTTTCCTACACGCAATCGAGATTCAGCACGACCTTTGAGAGATTTAATATCTAGTAAAGCAGGATTTTCTAATAAAGTATCCAACGCATTTATAATACGAACTTGGTCATCAGGTTGCATTCGCGATAAATAGCGTTCTGCTGACTTAAGTAAAACATAATCAAGCACCGTTCTTGTTCTCTCCAAAAAGTTTACGTTTTAATTCTTTTGAAGAAATACCGCGATCGCGTCCACTAATATAATCTTGCCAAGCTGCATCGCTAATTGCAATTTCTTCTGGAGAAATAACCTCATCTGTTCCTTCCACTTCCACAGGAGTTGGTACGATCGCCTTCAATTCTTCAAATAGCCGAATTTGCTCGATAAGAGAAAGAGTTTGAACTTGATGGAGTACCTCAGTATAAGTTGTCATACAACAATATTTCTGTGCAAATTTACCATTTTCATTATATCGCGAAATTATCGGAGGCGATCGCATTGCCATTATCTCTATGCTTCTAAAGGAGGAATCAAACTGCGTTTAACCGCTTCATTCAGTGCTTGTGCTTGTTGAACAAGTTTTTCCTCATAGATTTGCATTAATCCTTTTAATTCGCAATCTTCTTCTGATGTGATACTTTCATTCTGCTGGCGATCGCAGAGTTCGCGCAAGCGATTTTCTTGAGGAGAAGAAAGACGCACTCGATCTCAGCAAACCAAGACTCATCTTCTAATTGTTTATATTGAGTTTGCTTTAATGCAGCTTCGCAGTACCTTAAAAACATAAATCCTCAAGTTTTGCCTTGACACCATCTCGATCGTAACACAGAAAGAAATTGAAAGCGCGATCGCGTTTGATGAGATAATTTTTGTAATGTAAATGAGATCGCGTTTAGTTGAGAGGGTTTTGGAGAGATGCGATCGCCTTTCTGAGAGAATTGTTCGGTTTACTCTTTATTGTTTTCTGTTAGAAATGAGTAAGGAATGAGTAAGTTAATAAAAGAATGGCATTGAGTAAGTCTTGAACAAAATGTCGAGCGCAGTCCCTACCCATAATCTTTGATTTGGTTGGGGAGCGTTCAAAAGGTTGTTCTATAAGAATTTTATTCTTACGAGCGCGGAGAGAGTCGAACTCCCGACACCCAGAACCGGAATCTGGTGCTCTATCCACTGAGCTACGCGCCCTAATACGTTTTCCACCATAACATAAAATTGAGCAAATTGAGCAAAAATGCGCCGCTATTTAGCGGCGCAGGTTGTTTAAGGCGCATGGATATCTGCACCCCAAAAACTTGACTTGAATTTAGGCGAGATCGCGATCGGTTCGCTCTAACGCATAATGAGCCACTTTTAACGCATAACGCGCTCGCTCTACTTCGGAAAGTTCTTCCCATTGCTTCACCTCTGATTCCTCAAACCCCTTCCCGCGCATAGCATAGGCAAAGGGACGTGCAAACACTTGTAAATCTTCAATCGCCCAATCAGACAAAAGGGGCTTAACGCATTCAACCAAGCGATCGATAGGAGATAAACCCGCTTCAGTCAATTCTTGCACCCTTGCAGAAATAGCCTCGAGCCAATCTGTCGGAACGCGATCGCCAAACTTTTCCTGCAAAGATGAATCAAGAGACCGAGGAGGGAATTTTTCCCAACAGAGAGCCAGTTGAGCAAACAAATCTTGCGATCGCGGCACAATATCTTCTGATTCGGACCAATCAGTTAAATTGAAAACGCCTTCGATATTACTTAAATAATTCTCTGTTTCAGGGTCCGCAGGATTCCAAGGAAAAATGGCCTCCTCAGATAAAATAGCCTCGAGTAATTCAGCCTGCATTTCGGCAATACTTTCGTCACGATTGAGCTTGTTGGAATTGCGATCGCTCATAATCTTCCTCCTGTCGTTGTTACTAGCACCTGATGGATTATGGAGGTATCTACACACTCCTGGGATGATGTTCCGCAGTCGTTACTGAATTTATGGATATTAAGGCAAAAATGAAGCCCGCGATCGCTTGGGACAAACTACTGACAATCTGTGGGGAGGGAAAATGCGATCGCGGGTTTATCTACCTTTCAGGAATGAAAAAGGAGGTAATATTAGGCTTCTGGTGTTTTGCCGGCAACTTTTTCCTTAAAGAGCTTTCCGGGGCTGAATGCTGGAACCGTAGTAGCAGGGATCAGAATTTCAGCACCGGTTTGAGGATTGCGTCCTGTGCGTTCTTTTCTGTCTCTACCTTCAAATGTCCCAAATCCAACCAGCGTCACTTTTTCGCCCTCCGCAACAGTTTCCATAATGGTTTGAACTGTTGCTGTCAGTATTTTGTCCGTCTCTTTTTTAGTGTGTGTTGTTTTGTCTGAGATTTTGTTGACTAATTGTTCTTTGTTCATAGTGATCGATCGCTAAATTGTTTGCCAATCTGGACTAGTAGCCTATTGTATAGGACGAAAGCGTTATCAGTAGGAGATTTGAGATAAATTTTGGTTTTTTTTTGCGATCGCGTGCCATTGACAGAGAACTTTGGCTATGAAGGGTTTGCCGAAATAAGGGTTATATCGGCTTGTTCCCATCCTTGTCTCAAGGCTTGAAAGTATTGTTGTAAGGTCGATTGAGGGCATTCCGTCAATGGGTGAATTTCTTCGAGATCCCGGACATTGAAGTACAAAGCAAGGATTAGGTAAATTTTTTCCTTGAGAAATTTTTCTGGGATAAAATTCTCTTTCCAGGATGAAATGATTTTCTCGGGCGATCGCCAGCTAGGTTTGATTGAGTCATTATTCCGCGATCGCTAAAAATTGCACATTATAATCTCAGTCGTCTTAAAATCCAAACAATAACTTTTTTCAATTGGTAACGATTAGATAATTCCCCTGTTAGCATTTGTTTGAACAAAAATTGCCAAATCTGACCCATTACAAGTTTTAAAATATAGCGAAATAATCTTTGTATTACCCAGGAGAATAAACTCGTGACCACTATTGTTAATAGCTCTAAACGATCTTGTTGCCAAAGCTCAAAGAGATACGGCACAATCGCCGATAGAGATAAACTCCAAGATAAAAAATTTAACCATAATGTCCCTTCTAATTTTAGCTTGTCTAATAATTGTGCAATTAACCAATAATGTGCTGAAGTCAAAGAGAGGGAGAGTTCTGGCTGTTCCAGATAACGCTGATCGATTTGAAACAAAACATCCCCATCAAGAGACATGAGACTCCGTAAAACAGCTTGCTCGCTATTATCTTGAAAATAATGGGTTGAAACATTAATGCCACAATTTAAACCGCTATATTCATCAAATAAAAGATAATAGCGCAAATCGGAAATAAACTTAGGCTTAACAAAGAGAGAATGCCCCTGCGATCGCGCTTGCTGAATCTGTTCTAAAATCTCCTCGTTTAAATGAAAATGAATGCCGTGATAAACAACTCGGCGATCGGGTCTGCGTTCCTTGAAAAAGCGAATATAGCGTTCCAAATGAAGGCTATTTTCCATTGATACTTAATAATTGATAATTGATAATTGAATAATTATTTAGCGGCGCAGAAAATCAAAAAATCCGCCTTCGCGTTGAGAGACAACTTGTTGGATCAAACCGAGAAAAAATTCAAAGAGTCCTCGCCATTGTTTTTCTCCAGAAGCAACACTTTCATGATGGAGTTGCAAAATTAAATCTCTCTGGGGATGATCCAAAATTTCTTTGGCATAGCGATTGATCATATCTCCATCCAACTGTACAATGGTTTGGGCATAAATCATATCGGTATTCATTCCTTCATGTAACTCCTTAAAGTTGCGATCGGGATGTTCCATTTTTAAGCGTTCGACTTGGCGTTTCTGATTATCCAAACAGGCTTTTAATTCTCCTACTTTCCTTAAAGCCCTGATGAAACTACTATTTTGAAGCAGTTTTTGTACGCGCTGAATTTCTAATTTACCTTCTCGATCATAGTCTGAGGGATGAGGGTTAGGGAGGGTTATATCATCCGGAGATGCACTCAAAATCTCTAGCATTCGTTCATCATAAAGGGGAGATGAGGAGTCTGAGGTAATTAACGCATATTCTATCTCTAATTTTTTTCGTAGAGATAAATAGCGATCGCATTCACTTTGAGGAATATTGCGGCGATGGAGATCGGCTTCGTTAATATCGTAAACACTACGATAGGTTTGCCAGGGAATGAATTTTGCTCCCGTAATGCGGTCAACCACCATTGTATTCACTTCTAAGGCAGTAATATCAATTAAAACTTCTCCAATCGAACGGGCAAAATTTTGCAGGGCTTCTCCTGCTTTTCCTCCTGATCCAAGGGGATTAGTTTCCACTTTTTCGATCGCCTTTTGAGAATTTATTTGTTGAGAAACTTTTTGCGCTTCTTGGGACGAAATCGATCGCGATTTTGTCTTATAAGAACGTTGTGATTTATCAAACATGATTTTCCCCTAATAATGTAATGAATTTGTACTTAGTTATTATGGTTCGGTTGTTTTTGTGCCTCCATATCGAGTAAATCCGAAGATAGATCGGCTTCATCAGATAAAGAGATATCGAAATTAAATTCATCTCCGAATAGTTCTTCATCCCAATTGCGATCAAGTTCGTTGTCTGAAAAGTCCCCAACACTATCATCGATTAACTCGGGGGGGTCTCCTAAAATTTCATCAACGCTTGCGGTTGCAAAGGTTTCTTCTAGGAGAGGAGTTGGCAAGGATGACGATCTAGGCTTAGGAAAAGGTTCGAGTTCTTCAATAGCAAACTCTTCCCAATCTTCTTCTACAATTGAGGTGTAACTCTCTGTCTCGGACTGGGAGACAGCAAAAGGATCGATTTCTGAGGACATATTCCATTCCTCTTCTAGGGCGATCGCTTCTTCCTCAGAACTCTCTGTTGTCTCTTCATCTAACCATTCTCCCCAATCAGCATTTTCAGAAGTTTCAAAGGGATTAAGTTCCGGTGTTGGTTGACTGTTAGTTTTGGATTGGGTGGGCTGTGGGATTTCAGTTATCGGGGGTGTGGGAGGAGTCGGCAGATCTTGTTCGACAAATTTGACAAAATCCCCCCAATCTTCCTCTTCCCCCTGGTCTTCCTCCTCATTCACAAAATCTTCCCAGTCTTCCTCTTCCTCCTCATTTTCTGCCTTGTTTTCTGCCTCATTTTCTGCCTCGTTTTCTGCCTCATTTTCCCCCTCATCGAAGGAAGAAAGATCGCCATCGATCTCAGTATCCCCAGCATCAAATTCGGGAGTATCCCAAGGATTGTCTATTTCTGCTGCAAGGTTTTTCCCTGTAGTCTTTTCCTCTACGGCTAATTCAGTAATTTCCAAAGCAGCTAATTCAGTAATTTCCAAAGCAGCTAAACTGGGTTGATCCTCTTCCTCCATTGAATTTGGAGTTTCTGCACTGTCGGAAGAGAATTCCCACCCCTCCAAATCAAAGTCCTCTTCAGACTCGGATAATTCAGCGAGATCGTCACCTTGAAAGATGTCAGATTGAGACTGTTCTAAATGTTCTAAATGTTCTGACTGTTCTAAATGTTCTGACTGTTCTAAATGTTCTAAAGGAATAAGGGGAGTTTCGAGTTCAGGAGTTAGCGATTCACTCAAGTGAAGATTGGAAGTCCGATCCCAACCTTCAATTTCTAATTGTTCTGGAAGATTGGGTAAATTTGGCGATCGCCCTTCCGGTAGTGCTTCCGGCTGTTTTTCTTCCTCAGACAATTCCTCCTCAATCCAATCATCGCTGCTGAAAAGAGTATCAATAAAGGCTTCCGTTTGACTGTCAGCAACTTCTTCTTCCCAAATTTCTTCCGGCGATCGCAGGATTTCTTGGGGTTGGGATGCTACCTCTGTTTCTATTTCTACCTTTTCTACCTTTTCTTCTAACTCCTCTTCCGATAAGGCGATCGCCATTTCTGGGGACTCCTCTGCTAAAACATCATTTAATTCAGTTTCAGAAAGAGGAACCGGCGATCGCCTTTGCTGAATTTGTTCTTCAGCTTCCACAAGACTTTCTAAGATATCTCCATTGAGCATACTTTCTCTTTCCTCGGGGGGGATAATATCCTCAGAAGAGAAGAATTCTGGCTCTAAAGGAGTTTCGTCTAAAGTTGTTTCCTTGGCAATCTCTACCCTTGTGGATTCTAGAGTAGATCTGGGCATTTCTTCCTCCACTTGCGTTAAAGCAAAAGCCTCCGAGGAAAAACCTGGGGAAGAATCTGGAGAGGGATTGTTGAGGGAAGTAACGAGAGAAAATATCTTTTGCAGGCTGTGAATATTTTGCTCAATGATTTGCTGCCCTTTGTCCACTTGGGTAAAGTGAAAGCGTAACAATTCGTGATAGGCACTGTTATGGAGGAAGTGATCGCCAATTTCGTTTTCAATATCTCCCTGCATGAGATTAATACTGGTACGAAGGCGATGTCCAGGTTTTGCCTCTTCTAGCGATCTTTGAGAAACCGCATTTTTGACAGTGACATCGCGATCGGGATTGGCATCCAGTTCCGATGAAGACACCCAAGTGGTAATTTTCAATTCTACGGCTTCTGTGAGAGCAAGGGTGAAGGCTTCTTGAATCTTCCCCGCTTGTAAGGCTTCTCTAAATTCTTGGCTTGACGGCATGACCTACTTTCCCTGCTTTGGCTTCTAGCGTTCGCGTTTTCGCTCAATAGCGCGATGTCCTGTGATGCACGATATCTGAGCGGTTATCTGAGTTTATCTTCGTCAGAGGGCGATAAAACGGGGGGACGGGAGGTTTTTGGCAAACGAGAGAGAGTGCTTGCCAAAATCACAAACATCTGTTGTAAATTCTCTAAGTTTTGTTGAATGATCACTCGCCCATCCTTAACTTGTTGGAGATGAAATTCTCTCAATTCGGTATAGGGTCCATCACCGATAAATTCTGCACCGATTTCGTTATCAATATCGCCATCGACGAGGTTAATCCGAGTTCTCATACGATGACCTGGGGCGGGTTTTTCGGCATCAACGGCGAGAATATTCGGATCGTCGGCGGAGGAAACCCAAGTAGTAATTTCCAGTTCGATCGCCTCTCCTAATGCTAAGGTGAGCGCATCAAATATATTTCCGGCTTTGAGTTGTTTTTTAAATTCGTCGCTGGCGGCCATACCCAAATTTCCCTTACTGTTGATTGACTTGAGTTTACCAAAAATCGACAATCCCGTAACCGAGTTCATTCAGCATTTGGTGAAGTAAAGGCAGGCTTAAACCAATGACGTTGCTGTGACAGCCTTCAAGTTTGGTAATAAATAGTCCCCCTTGTCCGTCAATCGCAAAACCACCGGCACAGTTTAGGGGTTCTCCTGTGGCAACGTAGGCGGCGATAATGCGATCGCTAATCTCGGCAAAGTAAACTTTTGTGATGCCGCATTTCACCAAATTTTTGCCTGTTCTCGTGTCAATTAAGGCGTGTCCGGTATAAAGTATCCCGATTTTGCCTCGCATCAGTTGCCAACGGGCGATCGCTTCGGCGGGAGATGCGGGTTTACCGTGAATTTCTCCGGCAACAGACAGCACAGAGTCACAGCCAAGAATGAGGGAATTAGGGTATTTTGCGGCGACGATCTGGGCTTTACATAGGGCAAGAGTATTGGTTAATTCTTCCGGGTCTTCATTCTGGATGCTAGATTCGTCAAAATCACTCTTACAGGCGATCGCGTCAATGCCAACTTGTTGCAGCAGTTGTTTTCTAGCAGAAGAAGCGGAAGCTAACACAAAAGAAGGGGACATATTTTGATTATTGAATGAAAAAATATTCTCTATTTCTTAAAAAATAAGGGTCAATAAAACAAATTACTAACCCTTGAACAAATAAATTCTAAAAAAATAATTACTCGTCTTTTTCAACCCCTCCCATACGGGCAGGCGGCCAAAAACGTACCGCAGCACGACCGATAATCTTTTCGTAAGGAACAATGCCCCAGCAACGGCTATCATAACTATTACTGCGATTATCTCCCAACACTAAATAAGACCCTTTCGGAATAGTAACAGGTTCTGATAAATAAGGTTTATCTGGTTGGAAACGACAGATATTAACCTCCGTAGAATCCTTGCGAGCGATATAATCTTCATCTAAAGATTTGCCGTTAATGTAAACTTTTTTATCTTTTAACTCGACAGTTTCTCCAGGTAAGCCAATTACCCGCTTAATAAAAGCATCGTGAAATTTTTGACGCTCGAGGGAATCTGTGGGATTAAAGACAATAATATCGCCGCGCAGGGGCTTGCGAAACCGATAGCTCATTTTTTCGATCATCAGGCGATCGTTGATTTCGAGAGTAGGTAACATCGACTCTGAAGGAATGTAACGCGCCTCAGCGACAAATTGACGAATTCCTATCGCCAGCACCGCACTTAGAGCGATGGTTTTAAGTGCTTCGATGGAAGTGCTTTGTAAACGAGACATAAGCTAATCAATAATCACAGAATTACAACAAAAAATTACGAGTTTCGCGACAAGAAAAATTTTCAGGGGTTAATTTCTCTATCATAGCCTGTAGGTTGTTTAATTTTAACCCTTCATGTTTTCCGATACTGATCGCTTAATTCGTCACGCCCAGATTATCCTCCCGAATGGCGATTCTTTGCTTGGGGACGTACAGATCCGTCAAGGTAAAATTGCCCGTATTGCTGAGGCGATCGCGCCGGAAGCTGGAGATGATGTCCTTGACGCGCAAGGATTGACAATGTTTCCAGGGGTTATCGATCCCCAAGTCCATTTTCGCGAACCAGGTTTGGAGTACAAGGAAGACCTATTTACGGCGACTTGTGCGTGTGCGCGGGGTGGAGTGACTTCCTTCCTAGAAATGCCCAATACGCGCCCTTTAACCACCACTCAGGCAATACTTGACGATAAGTTAAAGCTGGCATCTCAGAAGTGTTTGGTCAATTATGGCTTTTTTATGGGGGCGACGGCGGAAAATCTACCGGATCTGCGAGAAGCAAACCCATCTTGTGGGATTAAAATTTTTATGGGATCTGCACATGGGGCTTTATTGGTCAGCACAGAAGCAGAGATTGAACCCATTTTTGCAGAAGGAACGCGCTTAATTGCTGTTCATGCAGAAGATCAGCAGAGAATTTGCGATCGCCGTCAACAATTCCAAGGCATTACTGAGCCAGCAATTCACTCTACAATACAGGATCGACAAGCCGCCCTCAATGCTACCCAACTCGCCCTCAAACTCTCGAAAAAATATCAACGTCGTCTCCATATCCTCCACCTTTCAACGGGAGATGAAGCGGAATTATTGCGCCAAGATAAACCTGCTTGGGTGACAACAGAAGTCACCCCTCAACATTTGCTTTTAAATGAAACTGCTTACGAAAAGATCGGCACTTTAGCACAGATGAATCCTCCTTTACGAACCGCTAAAGATAATGAAATTTTATGGCAAGCATTAAAGGATGGAGTGATTGATTGTATCGCCACGGATCACGCCCCCCATACTTTAGAAGAAAAAGCCAAGGGTTATCCTAATTCTCCTTCAGGAATGCCTGGCGTTGAAACATCTTTAGCCGTAATGCTAACCCAAGCGAAGGCAGGAAAATGCAGTTATGCACAAATCGCAAATTGGATGGCTGCAAAGCCAGCAGAGGCTTATCAAATCCCCAATAAAGGTAAAATAAAAGAAGGCTATGATGCGGATTTAGTTTTAGTGGATTTAGAAAATTATCATCCTGTATTGCGGGAGGAAGTTGTTTCTAAATGCGGCTGGAATCCCTTTGAAGGTTGGAATTTAACCGGATGGGCGCAATATACCATTGTGGGAGGACAAGTCGCTTTTGAACGGGGAACAATCAATACAGAAGTGCGAGGAAAAGCGTTAAAATTTGGCTAGTTGCTTGTTTTATTATGATTATGTTCAAACGACTCATTATTGCTAGTTTTCTCTTGACTTCTGTAGGCTGTAGTCTGTTGGCACAGGAAAGCGATCGCGGTCAATACAATTCTCTCGATCCGCAAGAGTTTCTCTCCTCCCGACAGCTATTCGATCGCCCTCATCCTCGCCAGGTTGCCCTTGCCTTATTTGAGGAAAATACGCGAGAATCAGAAGGGAGAAAATCTGAAGCTATTTCGATTGAATACCCAACTTGGGAACTTGCTATTGTTACGATCGCCATCGTGGGTTTAGCTGATGATTCTCTGCGGGGTCTTCGCTACCGTTTAGAGTTTCAATATAATGATAGTCATTGGCAATTAGATTGGGTAGGTTCCCAGGTTCAATGCCGGGAAGGGAGAGGACATCAAAACTGGGGACGCGATCGCTGTTTGTAAATTACCACGACTAACCGCAAAACACTCTTGAAAAGAGAAAGAAAGAGAGAGAGAAAAATTCCTCTCTCCTCTCTCATCTTTTATCTGATAATAGACTGATTGGACAAACGGCGCACAGCAACAACGGCGGGTTTAGGGGGATCGTTCACCTTCCGACCCGGCCAGTTTGACCCGATGGGAACCTCGCGAGATTGAACAAACTCCTCGCCATCCGTCGTTTTCATTGCATATTTGTGGGTTTCCGACTTCATCCCCTGACGAATACCATTAAGTTCCCCTGGATGTTGTACCGCAAGGAATAAGGTCTCCTCATCTTCCGTGAAAAACCTAAAGCTAGAGAGTGAGGGTTAGCCATTGATTTTAATCAATGGACATCGAACGCAACGGGTTTTAACCCGTCTTGTGTTACAATGATTCCATGTAAGTCCACAGCTAATTTTTTTAGCCAAGGGATGTAGGAGTCTGTTGACAGGCTTGGAGCAAGCGCGGTTTTAACCCGCTTGCGGTGGATTAACCACAGAATCCCCGTCTTTTTAAAGCGGGGAGATGTCAATCATAAGGAACTTCGCCATTAGGACCCTTAAAGATGCGAGTATCGGGTCCGCCATCTCCCCCTGGAGTTCCGGAAGTGAAGGCAATATAAAGGGTTCCATCTTTGGCAACGATGGTATCTTCCGGACGTGCTGTAGTGGTGATTCCTGCGGCATTTCCGGCATAATGTGCGTCGATGAGGATGGCACCCTGTTTCTCTGCTTCCGTGCCTGGGTAGAGGTCGCCAAGGGTGGGAAATTGCGTTTTTATCGCCTTAGCTTCGGCATCCTTGGTCACTTTCACAACACCCCCCGCATTGCGATCGGGGTTGGGAAACTTGACCATTCCTCCCCCAACGGTACTGGGAAGGATGGGATCGATCGCGGTACTGGGAGTCAAGGGGACCCAGCTTCCTGTCCCGTCAGGATTGAATTTCGCCCCATACAGCATTCCCTCTTCAAGGAGGCGAGAATTAGCCTTGTCGGTGACATTGCGAACTGTACCTTGAGAAACGAACTTATAGAGATGTCCTCCCCGGCGATCGCAGCCCGAATAAACGGCTAATTTTTTCCCTGGACGCACTAAAAAACCGACAGCTTCGTGACGGTAGCGACCTAACCAAGTGTGTTTTGTGCCGTAGTCTTTGGGGTTAGCGGGATCGAGTTCCACCATCCAACCGTACTTATTTCCTGCCAAGCCAAAAGGATTGCCTTGACCCTCAATTTCCCCAATTCCAAAGGGTTTCGCGGCAGGAGGCAAAGAAGAACCATCCGCCATCACGGGTTCGGGAACGAGGTCTTGATAGTTCTCTTCCGCACTAAAGACAGTTCCCCAGGGGCTAGTTCCTCCGGCACAGTTGCCAAAAGTACCAATAATTTTACTGCCTAAATTATCGTCATAGCCTTGTTTGTTGCGCTTATTAAAGATAGCAACGGCGGGACCGGTAGATTTAAGATAGCGTCCATCTTCTAGCCCGGAAATTCCTGTCACGCGGCGATCGCGATCGCTATAGGTTCGCATCCATTGTCCATCGGGGTTACGACCCAGAGAAATCACTCCCATTCCTACATCGATCATGGCTTCTTTGGCAATTGCTTGAATTTGTGCCTTTAAGGGACTATTGGAGAGTGCAAAAGCATCGATCGTGCCTTCACTAACGGTTAGGGCGCTTTTAACTGCCTCAAAAGGCAAAGATTTACCGATCGCTTCGGGATAGGTTGCCATCCAAGTTTGCCCGCTAATATACTCAAAATTAATGGTTAAATAGCCTTCATTGGGGGCAGTTTCCACAAAGGAAAGATAGTCGTTGTTATAGCCAAAGCGAGAATCTCCAACGCGATCGCCCCAAGCAGCAATGACATCATAAGTAAAGCCTTCCGGTAAGATAATATCATCTTGAACTTGATAGGTACTGTAAGACTCAATTTGCTTTGTTTGAGTTAGCGCATTAACCTCTAAAGGAATTGGGAGTTTAACGGGTTCAAAACTTAAACCATTTGCCAACAAGGAAGAATCTGCGCCCGAAAATGGCATCGAGAACCCTTGACGCGGAGAAGCCAAAGAACCAAGGGCAACACTCCCAGCACTTGCTCCCATGAATAACAAAAAGTGACGACGTTTAATGCCCATTATCTTTTTAGTTTGAAAATTGTTCGTTCTCTTGGTTTTCGTAATTTGATGCTGTTAAAATCCAGCACACAACACTCAAGGCTAGAACAATTTGTTTAGAGTTATCTAAAGTTTGAGTAATCCCCAGGTTAAGATTATGATTTCCTCAAGGCAGAGCCGTCCAAGTTTAGCAAATTGTAAAATCTAGGTAATCTCAAGAGATTACACCTTAGAACTGAAGCACAAGCTAGGATAAAAAGAAACAGCTTATGTTTATTCCACGATTGAAAACAGTCTTTAAACTTCGTCCTTGGCGAATTCTGGTGGCGACTTTATTTTGTTTCGTTACGATCGCCGCGATCGCCTTACCTCGACTCCCTGCAACAGCACAGCAAGTTAACCGGGCAACCGTGATCGAAATTCTCGATAGCGATCGCATTTTCATTCAAAATCAAAAAGCTCGTGTTGGTAGTATCGCCCAACGAGGACAGCTAATTAACACTGAAAAAGCCCGAGGGGGATTGCGCTTTGAGAATAATGCTATCATTCGTCTCGGACACAATACCTCTTTTTTGGTAGGAAGCCGATGCGTGCAACTTCAACGGGGTCGAATTATCGTTTCTGGGTCAATGCGAGGATGTGTAGGTTCAATAGTTGCAGCTACCCGAGGCACGATTTACAGCCTAGAAATTGGTGAGGTAGCGGGAGGCCAGATTGTCGTTATTGATGGTCGCATCGACGTTTCCAATCTTGTCGATCCTGATAGTCCTGCCATTGAGGTTGCCAAAGGAGAGGTTTTAACAGTCAGTTTAACGGGGAGAATAGGAGCAGTGGAACACTTAAACCCAGAGGAGTTCCAGCAAATTTTAGACGGCCCCCTATTCCAAGATTTCCAAGTTCCCCTCTCGGATGCCCAAAGCCCAATTTTAGAACAGCCGACCCCCTATATCGATAGTATTTGTTCTTCTTTGGTTACTGTTTATAAAGCCAATTTACAAGCCTCCTTAATCGATACTTGGGATGTTCCCAGACCCCCTCATACCGGGATTTGGACGGTTCGACTCACCTATAGTCTACACAGAGACGGCACCGTAAGCGATGTTAAGGTTGTTCAATCTAGTGGTTACGAGGCTCTCGATCGCTCCGCCATCGACCATCTACAAACCATAAAACAGGTATTTTCGCCTTTTCCCAGTTGCTATGAAGCGGATTTAATGGAAATTACTCACCGTTTTCAACTTACTTATCAGTGATATTTTCAAGGGGCTGAGAATGTTGTAGATAATCAAGGAGAATCTGTCGATGGATGGAACTCAAGGGGCGAACTTGATTGGCAATCTTTGAAAAACGTTCCCCTTGAAGGATTTCATCTACAGTTACTAAAGCGAAATCCCAACCCTCTTTAAGTTCCAACTCTGCCAAAGGAACTAACAAAGGAACTGCAAAAATGTGACGCATCACTCTATCACTGGGATAGCGACCGAATTTAACTAACTCTCCAGAGAATTCATAACTAATTTCTTCTTTTAATTCCCGTACTAATGCCATCTCTGGAGTCTCTCCAGGATCGAGGTGTCCGCCAAAAAAGCCCCAACACCCCGGCGCAGCAATATTGGGAACATTATCCCGCAACTGCATCAGAAAATTGCCGTTTTGATAAAGAATGGCGATCGCAACTTCAACAGTCATGGTAGTTTCTAAACGATGAACTTGAATTTGACAAGATTCTTTCTAGCATAGGTTGCTAAATTCGCATTGAAAATCGCAATTTGGGAATTGGTAGCGTAAGGATCGTGACGAGATGAGGTTTAATTGTATTGTAGAGTTTAACTAAAAATGTCAAACAGAGTGATTTATGGTAGATTATTGTCATCATACCTATCCAACTCAGCCAAAAAAGCAGGAGTTGGTAAATTAGATAGGATTGATTGATTAAGATGTAGATGTTTTCAAGGCTGTAACTTTTAATCAACCAGGCTTTGTCCTTTTGTTGAGCATAACAGACTCGAAAAAAATCCTCATCAATTGAACAAAAGCATTCCCAAATGCCTTTAGGGGCCATGGGATAGGGAGGTGCGTAGTTCACCCAAGGAGAATAAATCTCTCGAAGCCAAAATGAAGGGGATTTCTGAAATGGAATCCATGTCTTGTTTATATCTGACTATATTTTGGTTAACTATATTAGGCCAGAATCGCGATTGTTTTGTCTATGCTGCAAGTAGAGTCTCGAAGTCCGGAAACCCAGATGCCCAAACCAACGAAAACCGCTATCCTAGTCATTGGTGGGGCAGAAGATAAAGTGCATGGTCGAGAGATTTTGCACACCTTCTTTAATCGCTCGGGGGGAAGCGATGCGATAATCGGCATTGTTCCTTCAGCATCTCGAGAACCCCTACTCGTAGGAGAACGCTACCGCCGCATTTTTGAGGAAATGGGAGCCAAGCAGATCGAGTTGCTGGATATTCGCGATCGCGCTCAAGGTAGCGATGCGAACTATCTAGAATTTATAGAGAACTGTACGGGGATTTTCTTAACCGGAGGCGATCAGTTGCGCTTATGCGCCTTACTCGCGGAAACCCCCGTGATGGAACTGATCCGCGATCGCGCCCAAAAACACGAAATTACCCTCGCTGGAACCAGTGCGGGAGCCGCCGTAATGGGACACCACATGATCGGCGGTGGGGGTAGCGGCGAATCTCCCAATCGTTCTCTCATTGACATGGCCATGGGACTGGGGATTATTCCCGAAACTATAGTCGATCAGCACTTCCACAACCGCAACCGCATGGCCAGATTATTAAGCGCGATCGCCATTCACCCCGATCGCCTCGGTATTGGGATTGATGAGGACACCTGTGCTATGTTCGAGCAAGATGGTTGGATTCGCGTCTTAGGCAAAGGCACAGTGAACGTTATTGACGCACAATATCTCTCCCACACCAATCAGATGAACGTAGATGTGGGGGACCCCTTGAGCCTACATGGTTTGAGAATCCACATTCTCAGTCACGGCGATCGCTACAATATCTATCAACGTCGTCCCTTAACCGGAGAATAAAAAAACGCGGGAATTTAACTATCAACTATCAACTATCAACTATCAACTATCAACTACCTACTTCTCCCCGCCCAATCCTAAATCAAAAACTGTTCGCTAAGAACAGTTTTCTATGTTTTTGACGAGAGAAACTGAGGTTTGTGGTCATTGAGTACCGCCGAAGCGCGATCGCCCCTCGGATTGGTTTCTCTCACTGTCCGCGATGCCCAAGCGTTGTCTATTGCATCTCCCCCAAAATTCCAGAATTGAAGGCTTGTCAGAAACCTCAGCCTAAAGGCATGAGGCTTGAAAGAGAAATCTAACAAGCCATTCTGACCAGACTAAGTACCCCGCGTACTACGTTATTTTAGTCACGACACCTTGGAATGCGAAGCTAGTTCCCTGCCCTGTCGTTAGCAGTTAAACA
>NZ_JACSWA010000603.1 GCF_016888125.1 Spirulina sp. CCY15215 | reverse complement strand
AACTATCAACTATCAACTATCAACTATCAACTATCAACTATCAACTATCAACTATCAACTATCAACTATCAACTATCAACTATCAACTATCAACTACATTACCTTGCTCTTTGGCGAATCAATTCAACACCGTGAGAAGTTCCCAAACGAGTTGCCCCCGCGAGAATTAAATCGAGAGCTTGTTGGGGGGTACGAATGCCCCCCGATGCTTTAATTCCAATTCGTCCTTTGGTAATTTCTTTTAATAAGTTTACATCCTCTACTGTTGCTCCACCAAACCAACCCGTACTGGTTTTTACATAAGCAACTCCCGCATCCATACAAATTTCTGCCCCCAAACGAATCTCAGTTTTGCTAAGAAGTGAAGTTTCTAAAATAGCCTTAATCGTTTGCCCAGTTTCTCCACAAATCTCGGAAATTTCTCGATAAATTTCCTCTGTTTTGCCAACTCTTAACCAGCCCAAATTAACAACAACATCTAATTCCGTCGCACCATTGTCTACCGCTTCTCTTGCTTCATAGAGCTTCACGGCAGAGGTTGTTGCACCAGAAGGAAAACCAATTACAGCACAAACTCGAGGGGGTTTATTATGTAAAAACTCTGCGGCTTCTCGTACTGCATTGGGATAAACACATACGGCAGGAAAATCATATTGTACTGCTTCCGAACAGCCTTGCTTAACTTCTGGTAAAGTTGTTGCTGGATTAAGCAGCGCATGGTCAATATATTCAGCAATATCTATGTCCAGATGATCGTTTGCCATCAAAGTTGCTCCAATTTTGTGTTTCGATATCTGCTGCAATCTTCACTATTACCGATAAGTCAATAATTGAATTACGGGTAACGAGTGACTGTCAAAGTCGCATCGTGCATTCTAAAATTAATTTTTGATTGACGATCGCATGAGGTTGAATTTCCAGTGCTTTTCTAAAGGCAAAAATTGCTTCCTTGTATTCTCCTAAAGCAGCATTACATAATCCCAAACCGTGCCATGCCCCGAAATGTGAAGGATTTAAACGCACAACTTGTTTGCAATCCTCACGAGACTTGAGAAACTTTTTTTGAGAATAATACAGAATAGCACGACGATTCCATGCTTCGGCAAAATCCGGATACATAGCAATCGTATCATTGAGGATATTTTTAGCACGTTGAACATCCCCTTCTTCCAAAAAAGATTGAGCGCGTCGTAAGGTTTCCAAACCGAGTTCTCCTTTTTGCCGAAACCAAAGCATCCACAATTTAGCAGTTGCTTTCTCGCGAATGCTTTCTTGAGAATCTTTTAAATTGTCCAATAGTTTTTGGGTCAAAGCATTATTATTAAACATCTGTCAGATTTGCTTGCGAAACAACACTTAATTTTCTAATGTTTAATTATTTGAAGAGATAATTGTCTAAGGATAGAGCTTGTAATCTGCCTCCAGATGTGATTAGAGAGGCAAATGTTTTTTTTGAGAAGAGTCAAAGCAAATTTGAATACAAACTGATTGAATACAAGCTGATTGATTTACGATTTTGGTGGTTTTTCAGACTTGTCATCCGATTTTACATTGGGGATAAAATCAGGACGCTCTCTATCTTCCCATCCAGGGGGACGTTTTGAATTATACCAAGCAATGGAGCCAATTCCCACGGCGGCAATAAAACCAACAATATAAACTGCAGTAAAAGCCAAGGGAAATTGTCTTCCACTCACTACCGCAGTTTCTAAAAGGTAATTCATCATGTTTTTTGTTGAAATGTCTTGTTTTATATCTTATCAAAACTCGACCGATCGCAGTTGATTAGAGAGATAATCCCTTACAGGCTCGATTTGTTGCTGAAGAATAGAGAGTTATGAGTATTGCAGAAACAGTGATCGCACAACCTGATAGGATTAATTTTACAGCCATTGCGACCCGAATTTAAAAGATCCATGACTGAATTAGATTATCGCATCGAACGCGACTCTATGGGGGAGCGCCAAATCCCCAAAGATGTTTACTATGGGATTCAAACCCTCAGAGCGACGGAAAACTTCTCCATTAGCGGACTTAAGCCCCTTTCTACATACATTGATGCCTGTATTTTAATCAAAAAAGCGACGGCGATCGCCAATGGGGAACTCGGTTGTATTCCTGATGAGATAGCGAGGGCGATCGCCCAAGCTGCTGATGAGGTACTGCAAGGACAGTTTCGCGATCAGTTTGTCGTCGATGTTTATCAGGCTGGGGCGGGAACTTCTCATCACATGAATGTGAATGAGGTGCTGGGTAATCGCGCTCTAGAACTTTTGGGAGCAGAAAAAGGAAATTATCAGCGCGTCAGTCCCAATGACCATGTTAATTACGGTCAGTCTACTAATGATGTCATTCCGACTGCGATTCGGATTGGAGGATTACTGGCTTTGACTCATTCTTTGTATCCGGCTTTAGATTCGGCGATCGCGGCACTGAATGAAAAGGCGATCGCTTTTCAAGATGTGGTTAAGTCCGGAAGAACTCACTTACAGGATGCTGTCCCGGTTCGTTTGGGAGAAGGATTCCGCGCCTGGGCGAGAATTCTCGGCGATCATTTGCGACGGATCAAGTATGCTTCAGAGGATTTGTGTGTATTGGGTTTGGGGGGAAGTGCTTCGGGGACTGGGTTGAATACTCACCCTCAATATCGCTTTCGGGTGGCGGAGTTGCTGGGAGGGTATATCGACCATCCTCTTAGTAGTGCGCCTCATTTAATGGCAGCAATGCAGAGTATGTCTCCTTTTGTGAGTGTTTCGGGAGCATTAAGAAATTTAGCACAGGATTTAGTGAAAATTTCCCATGATTTGCGCTTAATGGATTCGGGACCAAAGACAGGATTAAAAGAGATTCAATTGCCTCCGGTACAGCCAGGATCGTCGATTATGCCTGGAAAATACAATCCAGTAATGGCGGAAATGCTTTCTATGGTGTGTTTTCAGGTGATGGGTTACGATAGCGCGATCGCCTTGGCAGGACAGGCGGGACAGTTAGAATTAAATGTGATGATGCCATTGATCGCTTACGATCTCATTAATGGGATTGAAATTTTAGGTCAGGCAATTTCGGGATTAAGCGAGAAATGTATCCAGGGAATTACGGTGCAAGACGATCGCTGCTTGGACTATGCCGAGGGAAGTTTAGCGTTGGTGACGGCATTAAATCCTCATATTGGCTATTTGAATGCAGCATCGGTGGCTAAAGAGTCTTTGGAAACAGGGAAATCTATCCGTCAAATTGTTCTCGAAAAAGGCTTAATGACAGAAGAGGAGTTAGCCAAAGTTCTTGATCTCGAAAAAATGAGCCAACTTCCCACAGTTTAAGCCAAAGAGCTTCACTTTCTAGGATTGTTCGATTGTTTTAACCTTTAATGCGGAAAAAAGCAGGCGATCGCGCTGGAAAATCCCGGTAAAATGGGGGAATTTATTTCATCTTCAGCAAATAAAGTTGCCATTAAACTTAACTGGGCATTTTCTCGCCGATAAACTTCCACTTTTTGGTTAAAGCGATCGACGATCCAATATTCCCTTACCCCTTGTAGCGAATAGAGTTTCAGTTTAGCAGTGCGATCGCGATATTCGTTTTGTCCTCCTCGGGAAATCACTTCTACCACCAACTCGGGCGCACCACATAAATGCCCCGCATCATCTTCTATTTCTTCTAATCGTTCACGACTCACCCAAACTACATCCGGCGAGACATTATCAGCATCAGAGAAAATCAAACCAGGCATAATAATCGCTTCACCCAAATTATTAGACTCAGACCAAGTATCTAATTGTAAAGCAATCCGAAAACAAATTTGTTGGTGTCTGCGATGAGGCGATCGCGTCATAAAAAGTTCTCCATTAATAATTTCATAACGGACCCATTCATTATCGGAAAGTGCTTCTAAATCGCGACTCGTCCAGGGAATACTTGCTAGGGTTTGACTCATTTTTCTTCATCCTTCGCTTTAGTTGACTTTTTCGCCCTTGTGGTTTTAGCTTTGGTCGTTTTTTTAGCTTTAGTAGTTGTGGATTTCCTCGTGGTCGATTTTCGCGTTGTTTTCTTCGTTGCTGCTTTTTCTGCCAACAACTTCAAAGCCATTTCTAAGGTAACACTTTCTACTGTTTCTCCTTCAGGAATACCAACATTAATTTTTTCATGCTTGATATATTTCCCATAAGGACCTTCATAAATATTAATCGGCACATCATCATCGGGATGTTTACCTAACTCCCGTAACGGTGTTTTAGAACCCTTTCCGCGTCCTTTTTTCGGTTGCGCCAAAAGTTCTAAAGCACGTTCTAAAGTAATCGTTAAAACATCATCGGGAGCCTTAATTGAACGATAATCTTTATCCTTGCCTTGAGTTTGAACGACATAAGGTCCAAAACGTCCATTATTAGCCTGAATTTTCGCTTCTGTTGCGGGATTAACCCCCAAAGTTCGCGGCAAAGCCAATAAACTAACAGCAATATCGAGGGTTAAATCTTCCTGTTTCATTCCCTTCGGAAGCGAGGCACGTTTGGGCTTTTTATTCTCCTCAGTTTTTTCCCCTAACTGTACATAAGGTCCGTAATTTCCCGTGAGAATATAAATCGGTTCTCCCGTCTCCGGATGTAATCCCAATTTATCAGGACCTTCCAATTTTTGCCGGATCAAAATTTCAACTTGTTCGGGATTCAAATCTGCCGGAGTTAAATCGGGGGGAATAGATGCAGCAACCTTTTCCTCACCATTTTCTACCTCAATATAAGGACCAAAACGACCGATTCTGACCTTCGCCTCGAGATTTTCTAAATTAACGGCTTTAGCAACACCGGGATCGATTTCTTCCTCACGAACTTTAACTTGATTTTCTAACCCCGTTTCCCCTAAATAAAACTCTTCCAAATAGGGCAACCATTTCACCTCTCCCGTAGCAATATCATCCAGGGTTTGTTCCATGCGGGAGGTAAAACGAGTGTCTACCAAGTCGTTAAAATGTGTCTCTAATAAACTGGTGACAGCAAAAGCGGTAAAGGTAGGAATCAGGGTTTTATTGCGGATTTGGGCATAGCCGCGATCGACAATGGTGCCAATAATACTCGCATAGGTGCTAGGACGACCTATCCCCTCACTTTCCAGCATTTTCACAAGAGATGCTTCCGAATAACGGGCGGGAGGCTTGGTTTCATGTTGCAGAACTTCGAGTTCGCTACATTTAGGCGTATCTCCCGCTTTTAAAGTCGGTAACAACACCTCTTGATTTTCCAAAGCAGCATCGGGATCGTCAGACCCTTCCACATAGGCGCGGAAGAAACCGGGAAAATCAATGCGCTTGCCATTAGCGCGAAAACCTGCATCTTCTACATCAATATTGACCGTGATTTGTGTGAGACGAGCATCCGCCATCTGACAGGCCACCGTCCGCTTCCAAATCAGGTCATAGAGTCGGAATTCGCGATCGCTTAACCGGGTTTCTTTGGGGGTGCGAAAGGTAGAACCCGCCGGGCGAATAGCTTCGTGTGCTTCCTGCGCCCCTTTACTTTTGGTGGTATATTGCTTCGGTTTGGGGCTGAGATATTCCTTACCGTACTTTTTCTCAACACAGGATCGCGCCGCCGCGATCGCCTCATCGGACAAATGCACGGAGTCGGTTCGCATATAGGTAATGTAACCTTCCTCATACAGTTTCTGCGCCGTCCGCATGGTATCCCGCGCCGATAAGCCTAATTTGCGGTTGGCATCCTGTTGCAGAGTAGAGGTGGTAAAAGGAGGATAGGGGCGGCGTTTGGTGGGACGTTCTTCAATATTGGCAACTTTCCAAGTTTTATCAATCAGGCGATCGTGCAAAGCAGTGGCTTCTTCTTCATTCAACAACACCACATCTTTGCCCTTGGCAATTTGTCCGGTATTGGAGTCAAAATCACTCCCTGTCACCAGTTTTTTACCCTTCAATGTGACCAGTTTAGCTTCAAACAGGTTCTGATTTTGGTCCAAGGTGGCTTTTAAATCCCAATATCCCCCAGACATAAAAGCGCGGCGTTCTCGTTCACGACGGACGAGCAAACGTACTGATACCGACTGAACGCGACCGGCGGACAAACCGTAAGCAATTTTCTTCCAGAGGAGGGGAGAGAGGGTATAACCGACTAGGCGATCCAGAATGCGGCGAGTTTCTTGGGCGCGAACTAAGTTTTCGTCGATTTCCCGACAATTTTGCAATGCTTTTTGAATCGCATCCTCAGTAATTTCGTGGAAAACCATGCGTTTAGTCGGCACCTTTGGCTTCAGGAGTTGCAGCAAGTGCCAAGAGATGCTTTCTCCCTCGCGATCTTCGTCAGTAGCGAGGATGAGTTCGTCAGCCACCTTCAGGGCTTCTTTGAGTTCCTTAACGACCTTCTTTTTGGTCTTGGGGACGACATAGAGGGGGGCAAACTTATTTTTGACATCAACACCTAATTTCGCCCAGTCCTTGTCCTTGTGGGCGGGGGGAATTTCATCAGCAGAGGAAGGCAAATCGCGAACGTGACCCATTGAGGCTTCGACGCGGTAGCCATTGGGTAAGTAATTGCGGATAGTCCGCGCTTTAGTGGGCGATTCGACAATAACAAGGGTTGACATTAGCGTTAATGATAAATATACGGACGTTGAGTTCAACGCCCCTACAAAGGGCTTGGGGTAGACGATTACCCTGCACAGACTATAAGCAAAACATGATTCTGCATTTGTGCCGCTTTTTCCTATCAATACCATATCCCAACAAAAATGGGGAAGAAGGAAAAAATTTTGCTGAAAAATTTTGCTGAGAGGAAGAATCAGACTTCTTTACATCTCTTCTCTTTTCTTTAAAGTGAGATTTGGGGTGAAATTTAACTTCTGCTGAATTTGCGCGATCGCGTCAGAATCCGATCGCGTTACTGTTATTTCCGCTTAATCAAAAATGCGATCGCGTTGATGAAGTAATTTTAAGATTTGCGTTTTGGATTAGTTATTATTTCTCAATTCTGGGTTTCTCAACCATTCTAATAGTTCTGTGCGGGTGGATTGCAGGAGCAGGGAAACGGCTTCTCGGGAGGGCAATTGTAAGAGGCGATCGATAATGTTTGTTAATTCTTCATCTACCGACCCAAAGCGCACGATCGCGATATTTTCTAACATCATACGCTGTCCTTGTTGCAATCCCTGTTGCAATCCCTGTTGTAAGGTTTCTTCTCGCCATTGGAGATAAGCTGGGGATAGTGTCATGATTAACTCCCGTTCTTCTGCGGTAGGATTGGCTTGCATTTCCAAATTAACTCGCCAAATGGCGACTTGTTCTAGGGCGTGACTTCGCAAGGGATTATTTCTTGCGAGTGCGACTAATTCTAGGATAGCGCGTTCTTGAATTTTGCCTTTGCCTAATATTCTCAGCCAGAGAGTTTCTGGGGTTTCGGGTAAGCAGTTGATGGCGATGAGGGCTGTTTTTGGCGCTTCTCCAAGAAAATATACTCCTTGTTCCCATTTGTCCTTGCGGGAGAAACAAAAACTCTTGAGAAGGCGATCGCTGGCTGAAGGGGTGAGAATCCACAATTGCGGGAGATCGTTTTCTGTGAGAGTGCGATTGCTTCGTTTGGCTTGGCGCTGTAGTTGACTGTGGAGAGAGTACAGTTTCAACATACAATTACGAATATCGGTGTTACTGGGTTGGTTGCGGAAGGGTTCGAGAGAACAAGGAGTCGCGACGATTTGCCCGAGTAATCCCAAGTCTGGGGGTGACGATGGAGGAGTGGGTGAGGGAGAAAAGTAAACATCCACTTGACGCACTTCTGAGGACACCTCTTGGCTGATTTTGACTTCGCCGAGAGGTGAGAGTAGTCCTTCAAGATATTGTTTAGCGAATTGATCGTGGGGTTGGCGAGTCATTAATAATAGCGTAACGCATTAATTTTTCTCCTCTTCTGTTGCGGAGTCAGAGAAATATTGAGGAACATTCATACGCTCGTGGAGAACACGAACGACTTCGATCCCATTATCCGACGGTCGGTAAAAAATGAGATGCTTGCCTTCTGGGTACATTCGACAAGAGGAAAATAATTCCGATCTCGGACTCCCTTTCGCTGAATTTTGGGCAAGATCGATAAATCTGCGTTCTAGCTACCCGAGATAGCGATCCGCTTGCTGTTTGCCCCAAGTTTGATAAGTGTACTGCCAAATTCCGACAAGATCCGCATCGGCCAGTCGCGTCAGGCGATATTCAGGCATTCTCTTCTACAGTAGAACTATTGGCGGTAGCGATGATTTCTGCTACCGAGCGATCGCTGAATTCTCCTCGTTTGGCTTGGTCAAAACCCAAGAGAACAGCATCTCTTAAGGCTTGACGCTTGACATCAAGCATTTGGTCGTTTTGCTCCATCAGGCGCAAGGCTTCGCGAATGACCTCACTGGCGTTGTTGTAAGAGCCAAAAGCCACTTTTTCTTTAACCATCTTTTCAAGATGGGGAGTGAGAGAGATGTGCATGGTCAGATTGCATGATTACATTTCCATGCTGCCTGAATTGACAATCTTTGTCAATGTTTGAGAATCCTAGGTTTTACTCCTTCTTTTTTCTCTAGAAATCGATCGTTATTTAGCAAAATCACCACGGAGAGCCGATCGCCACGAAAGCCGACCAATAATAAGGATGAGCCAAATTAACGCGAGCAAAGGGCAAATCTGAAGGCAATTCGATCGCGCCTCCGGAATTGACCAAAGTTGCCCCTTCTAAGCGAATATCGCCGCGAATCATGGCAAGTTGAGCCTGTCGCAGTGCCTCGGTTTTAATGGGGGCGGTTCTTAATTGCTGATAAAATTCGCTCATTAAGGCGAGAGTCCCGATATCGCTCACAGACCACAAACTGGCGATCGCGGTTTTCACTCCTGCTTGTACTGCCAATCCTGCAAACCCTAATTCTGCGTCGCGATCGCCTAATGCTGTCTGACAAGCACTTAAAACTAACAATTCTACGGGAGGATCTTTCCAGCCCAGTTCCTCAAGGCGATCGAGGGAAAGTTGGCGATCGCTAAATTGAATATAGGAGCGATCGGGGGCTCCAGATTTAAACTCCGCGTGGGTAGCAAGATGGATAATTTGAACTGGGTCTTGTTGGCGTTCGGCTTGCAGGTTAGCGATGGTAAAGTTCTGATTGAGGAAGGCTGACCCCGGCCACAATTCTGGCACGATCGCCGACAGTTCGACTTCCACTCCCGGTAAGGGGATTTGTTCTTGAAATTCTGAGGCTCCCATGGCCAAAACTCGAGCGTTGCGGATATCGGTGTAGGTAGTTTCTGTGAGGCTAAAGGCGGGGATTGTCGCGAGGCTATATTTTTCAATCAGGAATTGTTCTCCGTCGTGAAGTGCTGCAAATGGAAGCGATCGCAGGTTTTCGCCAACGCAAAATAAAAGGGTGTCGATCTGTTGGCTTTCGAGGATAGGTTTGATCGGTGCAATCAACCACTGATAAAGTTGTTGGGAGGCTCTTCTATAGGCAAAGCCATTGACTCTACGAGGGTTAGCAACTTCCCGGCGAAAGGTTGTTGCCATAATATCAAGTTCTTCGCTATCTGCCTCGGCAATGGTGAAACTAATGGGTTCATTTCCAGGAGTAATCAGCAGAATAACTAGGTCTTCGGGGCGAGAAAATGCCCAGATGACGGCGGGATTTTCCCCGGTTTCTCGAGCTATATCGAGGAGTTTTTGGGCGATCGCCTCGGTTTGTTGAATCGGTTGTTCATATTTGTGCCGATAGAAGTTTTGATAGTCTTTTTTCCAACCCGTTTCTACCATTGCGATCGCTTCTGATATCTCGCCGCGATCGAGAAGAGTATCTACACGAGAAGGTTTGGCCTGGGAGACAGAAGGAGCAAGGGAAGAAAATGTTAGGAAAAACAGCAGGGAAAGCAGAAATGGTAGTAGAAAGAAGCCTTGCCTGCGATGTGGTTTGCGAAAGAACCAAGCGTTAAAAATATTCATAGCAAGCATTCTTTGTTTGTGTTTTTGGTCTTAATGGTAGCTTTTATGCTTCCCTTACTATTTTGAGAACTTTTGAGAGCTTATTGTTTTTAAATTGGCACTATTCAGATGTTCTTAGAATCCTCAAAATCTTTTTATAGGTTTCTTGATTGAGGATAACGGATTCTTGGCGATCGCTTTTAGGAAATAAAATAAGCGTAAAATCTTTTTCTGTTTTCGGGACTGCGATCGCATCTTCTATAGGTTCTATATCTGAAGCAATTTCTTCCTCTTGTTCTTCAGCAGAAATCATTGGAATTGAAGATTCTTCCTCGTTTTCCGATGCAACAGTTTCTTCTACAGGTTCTATATCTGAAGCAATTTCCTCCTCTTGTTCTTCAGCAGAAATCATTGGAATTGAAGATTCTTCCTCATTTTCCGATACAACAGTTTCTTCTACAGGTTCTATATCTGAAGCAATTTCTTCCTCGTTTTCCGATGTAACAGTTTCTTCTATTGTTTCGATCGCCTCTTCTACAGGTTCTATATCTGAACTAACTTCTTCCTCTTGTTCTTCAGCAGAAATAATAGGAATTGAAGATTCTTCCTCGTTTTCCGATGCAACAGTTTCTTCTACAGGTTCTATCTCTGAAGCAATTTCTTCCTCGTTTTCCGATGTAACAGTTTCTTCTATTGTTTCGATCGCCTCTTCTACAGGTTCTATATCCGGTGCAATTTTTTCCTCTTGTTCTTGAGAAAATTCTAATTCTATTATTTCAGATGTTGATGCTTCTTCCGATCCATTTTCTTCTATAACTTTATCTATAACCTCTGATTGATCTGATACTGAACTTTCCTCATCTTTTTTAAATAGAGGAAATATCTTACCATTAAATGGAAAAATATCCTCATTCATCACAGGAAACTTCAACAAAACGGTTTCATCATCAATGCGTTCAATAGCAACGCAACCCGTATTTAAAAACAGTAGGATTGCAAAACAAAAGGATAGAAAAATCTGTTTGAACTTCGTTTTTACCAACATGAAATGTTGCTCCAAATTGAGTTATTAAAGAAGCAATTGAGCATCCCCTGGTTTGGGGAAGCGGCGATCGCCAGATGAATCGGGAGAATTGGGTTGCGATTCGCTATTATCGGGTAGAGGAGAAGAAGAATCTTGATTGTTGTTATCAATATTGGGGTTGAAAACTCGCACGAGGGTTTGAATAAGTTCTTCTCGCTGTTGTCGAGTTAGGCGATCGATAATCGCGATATCTCCTTTTAAAGGATTATCTCGCAAGGTTCGCGTCCCAGAATATCGACTCGAAAGAATGGTTTCATTTGCGCCTAAATAATCCGCAAGAGTGAGTTTCCAATCAAAGCGATATTGTGGGGGGCGATTTTTGAGATAAATGTGATAGTAAATTAAGCGAGCAACCAAAGTGTTTTGCGATGCTATCTCACCAGAATCCTGAGAAATATATTGATTTTCTTGGGGGAAATTAGGGAGTAGTTGGTAAACATCTTCAGCATCTTTAATCGCTTGTCGAGTTTGGGCAAAAGCAGGAGGGCGATCGCCGCCAACCACTAAAGCAAGTGCTAAAATAACAGAGAATTTAGCAAAATTACGCCATAAATTCTGTTTCATCCTTCCTCCTCTAATCTTAGTTATTTTCGGCAATTAATCCCCAATAATTTCCGGCTGGGTCAGTTCGTCGGACATTTCGATGACTGCGCGAATTACAGGCTTCATTGCAGGATCGTCGAGACTCTCAAATTCTTCATAGCGACGGCGTTTAGCGCGATGGGCAACTTGTACGGTAATGCGATAGCGGTTGGAGGCTGCAGCCATTAACTCATCAGCGCGGGACATGATTTCAGAAGGGTCGAAAGGTAGCCGTTTAGCCATTGGGGATCAATCCGAATTAATGCAATGATTTTAAGGTTTTTGGTCAATTGAGCCAGCAATAATCTCATCAAAAGGGAAAATTGCTGTAGTAATGACTAGAGAACAGTCTAGCAAAGTTTCGGCAAGGATATCAGAAAAAAAGGGGATCGGAAAATCCGAGAAGATCGTCTTTTCTAGTCGATCGCAGCAATATCAGCCATGCTGCTGATGTTGCTGCGAGGAATCTTAGAATAGGCTCGTTTGAATAACCCAGTTAGCACTTGACTTGGACCCACTTCTATGATTTGTTCGACACTATTGGCGGCGATCGCGTCCATAATTTCTCGCCAACGTACCGATCCGGTCATTTGTTGTTGCAACCGTGCTTTTAATTCCTCTGCATGGGTTGTTGGAGTGGGTTCGACATTGGCCAAAACGGGGATTTTACTCTCATTAAAAGTTACTTTGTCTAAAATCTCATTGAATTTTTGTGAGGCTTCTTTCATTAGGTGAGAATGAAATGCCCCGGAAACATTTAACTCGATCGCGCGTTTGCTTTTAACGGTAGCGACGACGCGATCGACGGCTTCGGGGGTTCCAGAAATGACCACTTGAGCGGCACTATTATCGTTAGCGAGGACAACATCGGCGGTTTCGTCAATTTTAGCTTGGAGTTGTTCGCGATCGAACCCCATCAGGGCATACATTTTCCCTCCTTCTGCTGCGTCCATCAATTCCCCGCGACGCTTCACCAACTGCAACCCGGTTTCAAAATCATAGGCTCCGGCTGCGTAGAGGGCGACGTATTCCCCTAAACTGTGTCCGGCGACGTATTGGGGAGTTTGACCTGCTGCAAAGAGCAAATCGGCAAGAATGGAGGCGATCGCGTACAAGCAGGGCTGAGTGTAGAGAGTACGAGAGAGTTTCTCCGGTTCATTTTTACACACTTCGAGGACAGACCAACCTAAAATTTCTTCGGCGCGATCGAGTTTGGCTTTCGCGACGGGAATATTTTCGAGATCCGCCTGCATCCCAATTTTTTGCGATCCCTGTCCTGGAAAAACCCATGCTGTTGTTGTCATTGCTGTTATTATCTATAATCACCAAGATTTATCGCGAATGACTCCATAGATGGAAAATCACCGCGAGACGAGATTTAATTTCTCTTTCATCGATCGTAACATTCATTGTCTTTCATTCATTCTTGAAATTCTTAATGACAAGTCGGACTTTTAAAGATTCTTTCTGGGATTTGGCGATCGCTGACAATGAGAAATGTTCCAGATCACAGAGACATTTTTGAAGTATTGTTAAGATTGGTGACGATAAGATTGTCTTTCTCATCCCTTGTATTGCCCAAAACTTGAAATGGGATTCTATGCCACTATCAAATACTGGGAGTATCTTAGCATCCCTAACCCAACTCACCCAATTTAATCGCACGAGCGTCTTGAGCAACCGCGTTAAAGACCTCTCCATTAACGAGTTTATCTGTTTACTGGATTTTATTACGGCGGAATTCCAGCAATTTTTGCGGGCGATCGACGCACTTAACAGTGAAGCCCTCGAAACAATGCTGGATCAAATCGTTGATGCGCTAACCTTGAAAATTGGGCAAATTTTGCAGGCCGATCGCACAATCGTTTTTTTGGTAGATAGTGAAAAAAATCACCTTTGGGCAAAAGTTAACCACGACGATCCTCATACATCTAAGAATTTACGTCTTCCTCTCAATGTAGGTATTGCAGGAAGAGTTGCTGTTACCGGACAACTTTTAAATCTCGTTAACGCAGAAAAACATCCCCTCTTCAATAATCAAATTGACGGACTGCCAGGTTATAGTACACAAACGCTGCTGTGTATGCCTATTTTTAGTAGTAGCGATCGCATTGTGGCCGTCGTTCAATTATTAAATAAAGCCGATTATCTTCCTTTTAATCAAGACGACGAACGCCAATTTCAAGACTTTGCTTCTTCCATTGGCATTATCCTCGAAACTTGTCAATCTTTTTACATGGCCGCGCGAAATCAACGCGGTGCTTCCGCCCTCTTAAAAGCAACGGCTAGTTTAGGAGAAAGTCTCGATTTAGAAGCCACTTTAAGGTCGGTAATGGAACAAGCACGGAAGCTAATGAAAGCCGATCGCAGCACTTTATTTATGCTCAGTAAAGAAACTAATGAGCTTTGGAGTAAAATCCCTACAGCAGATGAAATGAAACTCCTCGAAATTCGTATTCCTGCCGATCGCGGTATTGCAGGATATGTGGCTAAAAGCGGACAAACTTTAAATATTTCCGATGCTTATCTTGACGATCGTTTTGACCCATCAACAGATAAAAGAACTGGGTATCGCACTCGAAGTATTCTTTGTATGCCCGTTTATAATTCGAGGGCAGAATTAATTGCCGTGACGCAGTTAATTAACAAAGAAAAAGAGGGAAGTTTTACCCCTTCCGATGAAGAATTCATGCAGGCGTTTAATATCCAGGCAGGAATTGCTCTCGAAAATGCAAAACTATTTGAAAGTGTCTTAACGGAAAAGCAATATCAAAAAGATATTTTAGAAAGTCTTTCGGATGCAGTCGTTTCCACCGATCTCCAGGGAAAAATTGTTACAATTAATGATGCAGCATTTAAACTATTAGGCTGTCCGGAAGACCTTCTCCATGAAGAGCGCGTGCGACAAATATGGGAGTATAAAATCCTCGATCGCCATGTTTGGGAAATCTTTCCTATCGACACATTAGAAGATCGTCTTATCGAAAGTTTGCGATCGGGAACAAAACATTATGTTCCCGAACAAACATTACTGCTTGGGATTGCTGATAGTCCGAATTCTGAAGGATTTCTACCGCTTTTGGCTTTTCCAAACCCAGAAGATAATAATGTTTATATTCCTTGGAACGAAATGCAGCGAGAATCAGATCGATTACACCGCGATCGCAAAGAAGTTCAACCGATCGAACGCAGTGTAAACTTAACAGTAAATCCCCTCAGTAACTCGGAAGGAAAAGTGCGCGGAGGATTGGTTATTTTAGAAGATATTAGTAACGAGAAGCGCATTAAATCAACATTATATCGTTATATGAACCCCAGTGTTGCCGAACAAGTGATGGCATTAGGAGACGATGCTTTAATGATAGGAGAACGAAAAGAAGTTACAATTCTCTTCTCCGATATTCGCGGTTATACAACCATGACGGAAAATCTAGAAGCAACTGAAGTTGTTACCCTACTTAACCGTTATTTTGAAACAATGGTAGAGTCGGTTTTTCATTATCAAGGAACATTAGATAAATTTATTGGTGATGCACTTATGGCGGTATTTGGTGCGCCATTACCCTTAGAAAATCATGCTTCAATGGCGGTACAATCTGCCCTAGATATGCGACGTAGATTAGCGGAATTTAATCAACAGCATATCTTAGAAAATCAACCTCATTTTCGTTTCGGTATTGGAATTAGTTCCGGAGAAGTTGTCTCGGGAAATATTGGCTCTCAGAAGCGCATGGACTATACTGTAATTGGTGATGGTGTAAACCTCAGTTCTCGCTTAGAAAGTCTGACGAAAGAATATCATTGTGATATTATTATCAGCGAATCAACTTATCAATTGTGTGGTGGAAGCGATCGCCTCATTGTGCGAGAATTAGACAAAACTCGCGTCAAAGGAAAAAGCAAAGCAGTTGATATTTACGAATTAATTGGCAGGCGATCGGAGGGTATCGATCCTCAGACAGAACGATTTTTAGAGTTATATCATGGGGGAAGAAATGCCTATTTAGAACGCAATTTTTCTGAAGCCTTAAACTATTTCCAGCAAGCCGAGGATATTCGTCCCCAAGATAAACCTTTATTAATGCACTTACATCGCTGTCAAAGTTATCTGGAAACCCCTCCTCCCGAAAGTTGGGACGGCATTCATACAATGATGGTAAAATGATTTTCGGGTCGGTTTACTGAGAAGCGATCGCAGTAGTTGGAACGGAAACCCACCCTTAAAAGGGAGTATTTCCCCCAAAGGAAACCATCGAGAGAATTCTACAATAACAAGAGACCCAAACAAGAAACTAAGGCGATCGCACGCTGTCAGGAGGAGAGAAAATGCAGCCCACCAACCCCAACCAGTTTACCGAAAAAGCATGGCAAGCCGTCGTTAAAACCCCGGAAATTGCCAAACAAAATAAAAATCAACAAATTGAAAGCGAACATTTAATCAAAGCACTTCTGGAAGAAGAAGGACTCGCCAGCAGTATTTTTAATAAAGCCAATATTAGCGTCCAAAAACTGCGCGATCGCGTTGACGATTTTATTAACCGTCAGCCAAAAGTCACCCAAACCAGCGACTCTATCTATTTAGGGCGCAGTTTAGATGTACTGCTCGATCGCGCCGAAGCCTTTCGCAAAGAATTTGGCGATGACTATATTTCCATCGAACATCTCATTCTCGCTTATCCTAAAGACGATCGCTTCGGTCGCGCCGTTTTTCAAGAATTCGGCTTGACGGAAAATCAATTAAGAGAAATTATTAAAGGAATTCGAGGCAATCAAAAAGTGACAGATCAGAACCCAGAAGGCAAATACGACGCATTGGAAAAGTACGGCCGAGAACTCACGGATCTCGCCCGAGAAGGCAAACTTGACCCCGTTATCGGTCGGGATGATGAAATTCGCCGTACCATCCAAATTCTCTCCCGTCGCACGAAAAACAACCCCGTTTTAATTGGGGAACCGGGAGTCGGAAAAACCGCGATCGCCGAAGGGTTGGCGCAACGCATTATCAATAAAGACGTACCAGACTCACTTAGAGATCGGCGAGTATTTGCCCTCGATATGGGAGCGCTTATTGCCGGAGCTAAGTATCGCGGCGAATTTGAGGAACGTCTCAAAGCTGTCTTAAAAGAGGTAATGGAATCTCGCGGTCAAATTATCCTCTTTATCGATGAAATTCACACTGTTGTTGGTGCCGGGGCGACTCAAGGGGCGATGGATGCCGGAAATTTACTCAAGCCCATGTTAGCACGAGGAGAACTGCATTGCATCGGTGCAACAACTTTGGATGAGTATCGCAAGTATATCGAAAAAGATGCCGCCTTAGAACGACGCTTCCAGGAAGTGTTTGTGGGAGAACCTACAGAAGTTGATACTATTTCCATTTTACGAGGGCTGAAAGAGCGCTACGAGGTTCACCACGGCGTGAAAATTGCCGATAGTGCCTTAGTTGCCGCGGCCATGCTTTCCAACCGCTATATTAGCGATCGCTTCCTTCCCGATAAGGCGATCGATCTGGTAGATGAAGCCGCAGCAAAGTTAAAAATGGAAATTACTTCCAAACCCGAGGAGTTAGATGAGATCGATCGCAAAGTTCTGCAATTGGAAATGGAACGGTTATCTCTGCAAAAAGATAATGACGAAGCCGCGATCGCACGATTGGAAATTTTAGAAAAAGAATTAGCCAATTTTAAAGAAGAACAATCCCATCTTAACGCTCAATGGCAATCTGAAAAAGATGTTATTGATAAAATCAATGGGGTTAAGGAAGAAATTGACCGGGTTAATTTAGAAATTCAACAAGCAGAACGCACCGCCGATCTGAAACAAATGCACAAGTTGCGCTACGGTAAACTAATAGACCTACAGCGTCAAATTAAAGAAACAGAAAGCCAACTTACAGACATTCAAACCAGTGGAAAATCCTTATTACGAGAGGAAGTTTTAGAGGCAGATATTGCCGAAATTATCTCTAAATGGACGGGAATTCCCCTCAGTAAGTTGGTAGAGTCAGAGAAGGCAAAATTGCTGCATTTAGAGGATGAATTACACGAACGAGTTGTAGGACAAGATGAAGCAGTTACCGCCGTTTCCGACGCAATTCAACGCTCTCGGGCAGGATTAGCAGATCCCAATCGTCCCATTGCTAGTTTCATTTTCCTCGGTCCTACAGGGGTAGGAAAAACAGAATTAGGTAAGGCATTAGCTGCTAGTCTTTTTGATACGGAAGATGCGATCGTTCGTATCGATATGTCGGAATATATGGAGAAACATAGCGTTTCTCGTTTAATGGGTGCGCCTCCTGGTTATGTAGGTTACGAACAAGGGGGACAATTAA
The DNA here is from genome assembly GCF_016888125.1 of Spirulina sp. CCY15215. Lineage (GTDB taxonomy): Bacteria > Cyanobacteriota > Cyanobacteriia > Cyanobacteriales > Spirulinaceae > CCY15215. Next base: position 38,133 of record NZ_JACSWA010000603.1, on the reverse strand, counting down.
CCGAAGCCATTCGCCGCCGTCCTTATTCCGTGATTCTGTTTGATGAGATTGAAAAGGCACATCATGATGTTTTTAATGTGTTGCTGCAAATCTTAGATGATGGGCGTTTAACCGATTCTCAAGGTCATACGGTAGACTTTAAGAATACCATCATTATTATGACCAGTAATATCGGTTCTCAGTATATTTTGGATATAGCGGGAGATGATGCCAACTATGAGGAAATGCGATCGCGCGTGATGATAGCAATGCAGGAGAATTTCCGTCCCGAATTCCTCAACCGGGTGGATGAATTGATTATTTTCCGCAGTTTGCTGAAGGAACAATTAAAACATATTGTCAAACTACAAGTCCAGCGTTTAGAAAGTCGCCTAGCAGAGCAAAAACTGTCTCTCAAATTGTCAGAAGCAGCGCTGGATTATCTGGCAGAATTAGGTTACGATCCAGTGTATGGGGCGCGACCTTTGAAACGAGCAGTACAGCGATATTTAGAAACCGATATCGCCAAGTCAATTTTAAAAGGGAATTTCACTGCGGGAGATACAATCTTTGTTGATGTCGAGGATGATCGATTAGTGTTTAAACGCTTATCCGTGGATTTATTGAAAGTGTAGATTAAAGGGCGCACTCATTGCGCCTTTTCTGCTCAATTCAACTTGATTCAAAGTATAGCTTAAAAAGTAAACGATCGCACGCAGAGTTTTAGTTAAGCAAGTGTCCAATCTTCAATTGAAAGATCGGGAACTTTATTAAAATCTTTTTGATTTTTTGTGACAAGAATTGCTTGATGAGTTAAGGCAATCGCAGCAATTATTAAGTCATTAGTACCAATTCTAATTTTCTGTTGTCGCAAATTTTGATAATGAAAGTAGGCCGCATCGTCAAAAGGAAGTAAATTAACATTACAGTAGTAAATGAGCGTTGCTTGTAAATTTCTATGAGCTATAGCGAGGCGATCGGGATGTTTTGCATTTGCCTTATTCATCACAGCTAATCTACCTTGTAATTGCTCTTGTAATGTCACCGTTGTAATGAAAATATTAGAATGACCGATCGCTTTTGCTCGTTTGGCAATTTCAGGATGAAAATGTTGAAATAACGTCACGCAATCTGTATCTAAAATATATTGACTCACGCTGATGGGTTCTCCTCTGAAATTATTTCGCGATCGGCTGCTTCATCATCGATTTTACGTCGATAATCTTCCATCTCTTCGACAAATTCATCAAATTGCGGATCGTCTTGAAACATTCCGGAAAACTTAACCCAGGGATCGGATTGTTCAACTGCTTTTTGATATTTTAAAATTGGAATATAACAAAGTCTAAGAACTACCCACCAAAGATAAAGCATGATTGGATTAGAGTTAAATTCAGTGTCATCGATTAAGCCATGAGCCATGAGGTTTCTCAGGTTACTACCAGAGTGTTCAACTAACAAGTTTTTCAAATCAAATAAAGTGTCTTCATCAAAGATTTCGGTAATTTCCGGGCGATACAGCGTAGAGTTTAAGTTATGCTCGTTTTGAATACCGCGATCGTCATAACCAGAAGCTATATGTCCATTTTTTTGGAGCAAATAACGAACCGAGTTTTCAATTTGGGGAATTAGGATATGAGTTGATGTAAAAAAATCTCCTGTTAATCCAGCATATAAACCTTTTGCAAACAATAATTCTCGTCCTCGAGGTACAAAAGGATTGTTTAAAACAAGAGGGAAAAAATCGCTAATTCTCACAGGATGTTCGAGATAAATTTGCTTTCTAGCAACACTAATACAAGGGTCAGCAAAATGGATTTGTTTGAACGATGCTTGTCTATTCATTTGAAAGTCAATGGCTTTTTCTGATTCGTCTGAATTTTTGGATAAAAGTGAACTAGGTTGACGAGCAATCGTTTTACCCATTTCATTAATTATTACTTCACGAAAAAGAGCTAATCCTATATATTCTTGAGAATTATTTAGAACTTCTTGTCGGAGTTCAGACACCTTATTAGGTATAGGAATTACTGCTAAGGAAAACAGAGCGTCTAGGAATTCTTTGCCCCGAACACATTCCTGACAAAATTTAATTAGTTTACTAACATCAAAGTCGCAGGGTACTGAGATAAGAATCAACTCTTGTTGAGAATGCTCTTGATACTCAATAAGAAGTTTATGAACTTCTTCAGACCTTGCATTTACACTAATTTTTTCCTCTTTAGTTCCTCGGATACTTCTAAATGCTTCAATCGCTTTTTCTAAACAATGTGATGATCTCAAATAACTGGGAGGATTTTGCTTAACTATACCTTCAGCTTCTTTAACATAAGTCTCCGCAGCAGACATAGAAGCTGTTAACTCCTTCTCGCGATCGCTTTTCATACGATGCCATTTTGCCGTAATTTCCCAATATTCACGGGCTATATCCCATTGATGAGTAGTTTCCGATCGCATTGCTGCTTTTTCAGCAAGTGCAGAATACTTTTCCGGATCGTCAACTCTATCTTTATCTTTTTGCAATAATCTCATCAACTTTGCCGATAACCATAGCGGATCTTCTCCGTTATAGCGATCTAAAACTGTCTCGATATGAGAAATTACTGCTTCTATTTGATATGTAATTGACAATGCTAATTGATATGCTCGTTCTATGCGATAGAAACATAGATTCCGTTTTTCGGGATCTTCTAATTCAGTAGCAGATTTTAAATAAGCAGGTATTGCCAATTGAGCCATGCGATAATTGCGTTTTATCGACCAGAGAAGATCGGCAATTCTCGCTTGAAGTTCGGGATCGGAAATATCCGGTGCGATCGCGCTCAAAAAATCCGTCTGTTCGTCTGTAATATGCTGAAAACTATCAAGAAAAACCTCCTCCATTGATTCCCGTCGTCCCAATACCGTACTGGTAACAGCAGCCAATAGCTCGAAAATTTTCTGTTCTTTAACTTTACCTGTTTCTTCTGCTTGTTTTGCTTGTCGCCTAAATACCCTACTATACTCGTGACAATTTTTGCTCTCACAGCTACTAATGATATTTTTCCAGCCAGAGTTGAGGAAATCATCTCTTGTGAGGTTTAACAATTGGGAATCCATCATCATATTCTACTGGTCTACTTATTTATTTGTACTATAGCACGATTAAAAAAAATGGGTAAAAGAAGTGGCGCGATCGCCAAAACCTAAATATCTATTGCATTAAAGGAGTTATTGAGAATGGGTAATCGGCTGAAAAAACCTAGGCATTTAATCTCCAAAACACCATCCGACTATCAGGGCGATCGCGACTATCCCGCACCATTTCCCCGCAAAACTAAGCAGGTGAAGCAAATCGAGAGGCAAAAATATCCCTATAAATTCAAAGAACAAATTGAGGACAAAGATTAAACCGAGTAAGGCGATCGCAGGCATGGGATTTATTACTATTTTGGCTGTTTTAGCATAAAAAGACTTTTTTAACCAGTGGGAAAGATCATAACAATTAACAAAATTGCGATCGCCTCCCTTGTGTCAAACTGAGGACTGTCCTTGCTCTTGATTTCCTTTCTCGGGAGCAATTAAAATAAACAGGATAAAGATCGAACAAAATTGCGATCGCGGGCAGTTTGGTACAGGAATCGCATAAGAAGGTTCGATCCCGAAGAGTTTGTTGAGAGGAGGAGTTTATGTTTCACATCAATCGCTATCATTTTTTAATTCTTTTAATTGCGGGTTTAACCTCTGTTCCCGTTTTAGCGCAAAATGCCAATTTCGACCCCTTAAATCTCGCCCGAGGGTTCGATCGCGCAGATGCAACAGTCACGGGTAATACTGGCGGACATTACGATTTAGCCAATAATTTATCCCCTCGAGATTATCGAGGTAATGTTTGTATGGGTTTTGGCTCACAAATTCCGGATCATATCATGGAACTCACAGAAGATATAACAGAATTAAATCTGATTATTCATAGCGGTGGTAAAGATACCACTCTTGTGATTCAAGGACCCGATTCCGCAAAACAATTTCGCTGCGGCTATAATGGTGCATCTGGTGAAGATGCAGCCATTCACGATACAGACTGGAAAGCGGGAGTCTATAAAATTTGGGTGGGTTCGATGAATAGCGAAAACTGGCACTATCGTCTCTCTGCCAGAGAGTAAGAATCGAAAGTTCGGGAATGATGCTGATATCTCTATCTTGATTTTAGGCACTTGATGCCAATAAAGATGGGGTAATCGAGAAAATCCTGCCAAAATTCTCGCCCTTTTACCTCAATCCCTTCTGGAGAAACAATGAGTTGATGCCAATGGATTTCCGAAAATCCTACTTCTCGAAAAACTTCTTCGTAGGTACTACGATTAAAATAATAATTATCAAATTCAACATCTTGACCATCGCCAATGGTTTTTAAAGTAAAAGCGATCGCCTCGCCTTCTTGTATCGAAGTGGGTAGTGTAAAAGTTATACCGTATTTCTTTAATCGCGAAGACTCTTGATGGGGAAATTGATAATTAGTATTGATACTTATAAAATACCCTCCTGGTTTAAGATTGAGGAATATATGCAGACACATTTGTAAAAGCTGCGATCGCGTTTGGGCATAAGCCAATAAATAGGAGGAAACAACGCGATCAAATTCACCAATTTTGCCTAATTTAAGGGCATCTCTAACAATATACTCAATACCTAAAGGACGCTCATTTTCCTGTTCTCTTGCCAGTTCGATCATTTTCGAGGAAATATCTACGCCTACTACCCGAGAAGCACCTTTTTCTTTAAATTGTCGGGTATAAAGTCCATCCCCACAAGCGAGATCCAGCACCGATAGTCCAGCAATGTCCTCAATGATTTGCCAGTAGGTGTACTCTTCAATATGAGGACGATAAGGTAAGTCTTGGGTTTTCACGTAAAGTTCAGCAATGCGATCGTAATGAGCAGTCATGGAGAGGATGCCTCTGTTATCTTGAAAGTACCGATTTAAAGTGCGGAATTTGCCCAATTTTTTGCCCATTCTAGGGTTTTCTTAACCTGCGCCTCATCTGTTGCTTCACAATAAAGACGCAAAACGGGTTCTGTGCCGCTAAATCGTATCAGTAACCAACTGCCATCTTCTAATCGGAACTTATAACCATCAATGGTTAAACAGTCTGTTACGGCTTTTCCTGCGACTTCTGTGGGGGTATTGGTGTTAAGAAGTGCTAATAATTTCCCTCGTTCCTCCATACTGGCAAGAGGAATATCGATGCGATCGTAGGCTGATTGAAAGTTTGCCTGTGCCTGTAAATCTGCGTAGAGATCCCTGATATCTCGCCCAGATTCTACCACGGCTTCGAGGACGTAAAGGGCGGCTAAGAGGGCATCTCGTTCGGGAATATGGGAGCCATAGCCGATCCCCCCAGACTCTTCTCCTCCCAGGAGAACTTCTGCTGACAGCATCCGATCGGCTATATACTTGTAGCCGATCGCGGTTTCATAAAGGGGAATATGATAGGATTCTGCTAAACGGGCGATGATATCCGAGCCGCTAATGGTTTTCACAATTTCTCCTTTAAATCCCTTGCGTTGGGATAAATGTTCCATGAGGATAGGGATGAGAATTTGCGAACTGTGGAAATTTCCTGCTCCATCTACGGCGGCAATGCGATCGCTATCCCCATCAAAGACAAATCCGACGCGAATCTCTTCTTTACCTTCTCGTGCCGCCTCGCGAATAGCGCGGAATAGTTTAGGAATATACTTGGGGAGGGGTTCCGGTGCGCCTCCTTCAAACAGGGGATCGCGATCGCCGTTAATTTCTTCAATCTCTACCCCTAACAAGCGCTTTAACCCCGTCGCCGCCGCACCGTGCATGACATCAGCAAAAACGCGGATCTTCCCGGAGGTAATGGCATTGGCAATTTTAGCAATATCTACTTTGGAGCGCAATTCCCGACAATAACTTTCCCAAGCATCGAAATACTCCAATTTTCCAGGCATCTTCCCTCCCACAAAACCGCGAGGAAGTAATGCTTCTATTTGCTTAGTGATCTCTTGTGTTACCGAGCCTCCAAATGCTCCTTTGACTTTTAAGCCTAAGTAACCTGCGGGATTGTGACTAGCTGTGAGAACTAAAGAACCAAGCGCTCCTCGCTCTTTTGCTGCCCAGGATAAAGCGGGGGTTGGGGCGTAACCATCGGCAAGGAGAACATCAAAACCTGCTTCTTGCACGGATTCTGCTACGGCTTTAGCGAAGGATTCTGCTAGAAAACGGCGATCGTATCCGACAGCAATTAAGTTACTGCCAGTAGTTTCGCCAAAATTTTTCGCTAACACTTCTGCCGCAAGAGGAGCAACTAAAGTGACTCGCTCAAAGGTAAAATCGGCGGCAATTAAACCGCGCCAGCCGTCGGTTCCAAAGGCAATGGGGTTGGGGGTAAAAGGCATGGGAATTTTGCGATCGCAGCTATTATCTCTGCTCTCGATTGTAGCGCAATCCTTGCCTCATCCCAGATCAAAAACAGAGAGACATGGTTTTATCTAGCAGATAAGGACAAAGGAGATTAGACAAAAACTGGCGATCGCATTATGCTCCAAAAAGCCTATGCTTGGGATATTTTAGGCAAGCGAGGGCATTCTTGGAGCAAATACAGAACCTTGGCAAGGAAATTCCGTACCGTATCGAGAAGATCGAGAACAAAACAAAGATGCTCTTGTTGATTATCTTAAAGAACAGTGGTTAGGACGAGGTTGGGTGAATATTGGTCAAGACTTAAAAACGCTTATTGTCTCAACAGTTTGGGAAATATACGCGAATGCCTTTGAACATGGAAAAACTGATATCGGTGTTTTTAGTTGCGGACAGCATTTTCCTAAGCTCAATAAACTACAACTCACTGTTGTTGACTTTGGAATCGGAATACCTCATAATGTTAGGGATTTTTTAGAAAAAGCTGATTTTGCCGCAGACAAAGCGCTAAAATGGGCTTTTAAGGCCGGAACAACAACTCGACGAGGAGAAGCGAGAGGGATCGGATTAGATTTGTTGAGAAATTTTGTAAAGAAAAATAAAGGAAAATTGGAGATTTTCAGCCATGATGGGTATGCAATACTTAATGAAAGTCAAGAAGAGTATAAAATTAGGGAAAACTTTTTTGAAGGAACTCTAGTTAATATCACATTGCTATGTGATGAGTCTTATTACTCTTTATATCCGCTCTTGTCAGAATCAGACAATGAACCACTTTTCTAAGGGAGACAGCCACCATGAAACTCGAAATCCATACCTTAGTTGGCAAAAACTGCATGACCTGTGAAGACGGCCAAATTGTTTACGATCGCATCCACCCCGAATTATTGGCAGAGTGTCCTGTCGAGTTAGACTTTGCAGGGGTTGAAATTTTTGCATCGCCCTTCTTTAACTTTGCGATCGGTCAGTTACTCAGAGATATTGAGCCAGATAATCTAAACCGACTGTTGACATTTCCTAATCTCAATTCGATTGGTAAATCAATTCTGAAACAAGTAATAGAAAATTCTAAAAGATATTACTCTGATGAAAAGTATCGGAGTAAAGTTGATAAAGTTATTGAAGAACAAGCTACAGGTGTTTAATGTCAATTTATTACAATATTCAAGCGGAAGTTGTCGATATTTGCTCTGATACTCCGAAAAAGGATGACATTTTTCTGGTAGATACTAATGTTTGGTATTGGTTAGCCTATAGTCAAGCCAGTCATCCTCTTGCATCATCTCTATCTTATCAAATAAAACATTATCCCACATATTTGAAAAATGCACTTTCTTTTAATTCTCATCTTAAATACTGTGGTCTTTCTCTTGCCGAAGTAGCTCATCTTATCGAAAAGACAGAAAGAGAAATTTTTAATTCTATGCTGAAATCGAAGGAATACCGCCATAATCATCCAAAACAGCGAGCAAAAGTTGTTGCTGAAATACAAGCTGCTTGGGGAATTGTAGCACATTCTGCGGTCTCACTTGATATTCCCATTAATGAAACCACAACTAATGCTGCATTGACTCGATTACAAACTCAACCTCTAGATGGCTATGATTTGTTCATTCTCGAAGCAATGAAAAAAGAAAATGTCAAACAAGTTATTACCGATGACGGAGATTATTGTACCGTTCCCGGTATCATAGTATTCACTGCGAACAAGAATGTTATTAATGCTGCAAAAGCTAAGAAGAAATTGAAAAAGAGATAATTAAGACTTGGCTTAAATATTATTAAAAACCGAGTATTCATCGGGGATGATTTGACAGTTATAATCTGATTTAACTAATGCCAGTTTTCTACCTGCAAATCTTTAAAATTGGCATAATCAGCGACATTATTCGTCACCAAAATTAGATTGTTTGCCTTGGCGATCGCGGCAATTTGACTATCAGCAAATGGTGGTGTTCTGCCAATATTGACCAAACGCGCTCTTTCTCGGGCGTGCCATATTGCAGAAGTCAAATCGTAGGGCAAAATTGGAATCTTAGACAACACGGATTTTTGCAGATAAGTTTCGATTTGTCTGCGTTTTTTGGATAGCGGCAATCGATTGCATCCAAACAAGATTTCCTGTATTACAGGAGTCGCCGTTGCAATTTCCTGACGATAAGTTGCAATTTGTCTGAGAACATTTTCATTAGGGCGCGGGCGCAAAGGCTCAGATAAAGTATTAGTATCCAGTAAAAAGATTAAACTCACAAAATCACCTCGCGTCCGAGGGATTTGTCTCGAACATCTTTAAAAATTTCGTCAACATCAATATCGGCTTCTTCAATATTATTTTCTTGGCGAAATTTTTGGATAGATTCCCAAAAATCCAGTTGGCCACCATTGCGATCGCCATTATTTTCTACTTCAGTAATTTCAACGGTTACTCTTTGCCCGTCAGGAATATCGAGCATTTCTGAGAATATCAACATTTGACCCTGTTTGATGGCTGTAATCTGCACGATTTCTCCTTCCTCTCTGGTAAAACCTCTCACGAACATTCTACCCGATCGCGCTACGACAGAACTCGAACCAGTATTGCAAACTTTTATGCAGCCCTTGCCCAATCTGCAAACAAGACTGATATCCTAGATCGATGCGACTGCACTCTCAAGGGAAATCTGTCATGCGACTGTCTCAAATGCTCTTTGTCACTCTCCGGGAATCTCCTGCTGAAGCGGTTATTCCCAGCCATCAACTGTTGCTGCGGGCAGGATACATCCGAAGCGTTGGCAGTGGTTTGTACAGCTATCTTCCCCTCATGTGGCGCGTTTTGCAAAAGGTTTCGGCGATCGTGCGGGAAGAGATGAATGCGACGGGTGCCCAAGAATGTTTGCTTCCTCAACTACAACCCTCGGAATTGTGGAAGGAGTCGGGACGTTGGGATACTTATACTAAAGCAGAGGGGATCATGTTTGCGTTTAAAGATCGCCGCGATCGCGAAGTTGCCCTCGGACCCACTCATGAGGAAGTGATTACCACAATTGCCAAAGATATGATTCGTTCTTATCGCCAACTTCCTACTCATTTATATCAAATTCAAAGCAAGTTTCGCGATGAAATTCGCCCTCGTTTTGGCTTGATGCGGGGACGGGAATTTATTATGAAAGATGGCTATTCTTTTCATACCAATGAGGAGAGTTTGAAGGAAACTTATCGCGATATGGATCGCGCTTATCGCAATATGTTTTCTCGTTGTGGCTTGGATTTTGTGGCAGTAGAAGCGGATTCTGGGGCGATCGGGGGATCGGGTTCTCAAGAGTTTATGGTCTTGGCAGAGATTGGCGAAGATGAGATTTTATACACGGAAGATGGCAAATATGCGGCTAATGTGGAGAAAGCAGAATCAATTCCTCCTGATGCTGAACTTTCTCCTTTCAGCGAGTACGAAAAACGGGAAACTCCCAATACTCCTACCATCGCAACTTTAGCAGATTTTGCTCAATGTTCTCCTACGGCAATTCTCAAAAATGTACTTTATGAAGCAGTTTTGGATAATGATTTGTTAGTGTTAGTTTTGGTCAGCATTCGCGGCGATCGCGATGTTAATGATGTCAAGTTACAAAACGAAATTAGCAAGTTAGTTTCTGAGTTTGGCGCAAATGCTGTACTGTCTCTGGAAGTTCCTGATGAAGTGGCACAAAAGAAATGGGCAGTAAAACCGTTACCTTTGGGTTATATTGCTGCGGATCTGAGTGATGATTGCATCAAAAAAGCAAAAAATATTCATCCTCAATTTGTTCGCATGGTAGATCAAACTGCTGTTGATTTAAAGAACTTTGTTACGGGGGCAAATGAGTCAGGTTATCATGCTTTTGGGGTTAATTGGGAGCAACAATATCCCCTTCCTAAATTAGTTGTAGATGTACGCAAAGCTGAAGCTGGCGATCGCTGTGTCCGTGACCCAGAACAAGTGTTAAAATCGGCGCGAGGGATTGAAGTGGGGCATATCTTCCAATTAGGAACAAAATACTCGGCGAAAATGGGAGCAACTTTTACTGGGGAAGATGGCAAACCATCGCCTTTTGTTATGGGTTGTTATGGGGTGGGGGTTTCCCGTTTAGCACAGTCTGCGGTGGAACAATCCCACGATAAAGATGGTATTATTTGGCCGCCTGCGATCGCGCCTTATCATGCCATTATTGTTGTTCCTAATATTAACGATCAAACGGCAATGGAAGCGGCAGAAAACTTGTATCAGGAATTAAATTCAGCAGGAATTGAAACACTTTTAGACGATCGCAAGGAACGAGCAGGTGTTAAATTTAAAGATGCCGATCTGATCGGTATTCCTTATCGTATTGTTACCGGACGTTCTCTCAAAGAAGGTAAAGTAGAAGTTGTTCAACGTGCGACTAAAGAATCTCAGGATATTCCTTTAGATGAAGTCGTGACAACGATCAAAAACTGGCTTGATTTGGCAATTAATAATGAATAAAAAACCTTCGATCCCCCCTGCCCCCCTTAATAAGGGGGGTGGCGATCGCCGGGGGGATCAAATAACTAGAAATAAGCCCTATTCTTGGCTGGAAAAGTCCTTAGAAAGTATTCATCGCGCCCATTGGTATCGATCGGTAAAGACGATCGCGGGGCGAGGGGGTGCGGTTGTAAACTTGGAAGGGCGAGAAGTTGTTAATTTTGCCAGCAATGACTATTTAGGGCTTGCGGGGGACGATCGCCTGGTTGAAGCGGCGATAAGGGCGACTAGGGACTATGGCACGGGAAGCACGGGATCGCGTTTATTAAGCGGACATCGCCAACTACATCGAGATTTAGAAGAGGCGATCGCAGACCTGAAACAAACGGAAGATGCGCTGGTTTTTAGTTCGGGATATTTGGCAAATTTGGGGGCGATCGCGGCGCTTGTGGGACAAAGAGATTTAATTTTAGGCGATCGCTACAATCATTCTAGTTTAAAAAATGGGGCGGTTTTAAGCGGTGCGACGATACTAGAATATGAACACTGCGATCGCCAAGATTTGGAAGCAAAATTACAACAATATCGTTCACAATATCGCCGTTGTTTAATTACTACTGATAGCGTTTTTAGTATGGATGGGGATTTATGCCCATTGCCCGAACTATTAGAATTAGCAAACACTTATGATGCGATGCTGCTGATTGATGAGGCTCATGCTACGGGGGTTTTAGGAACAACCGGGGCGGGATGTGTTGAGCATTTTCATTGTACGGGAAAACCCTTAATTCAAATTGGAACTTTAAGTAAAGCCTTGGGTAGTTTAGGGGGCTATGTTGCAGGTTCTAAACTATTAATTGATTTTCTCCGCAATCGTGCTTCTACTTGGATTTATACTACGGGTTTATCTCCTGCTGATACTGCGGCGGCGATCGCGGCTATTCATATTATTCAACAAGAGCCAGAAAGACGAGTAAGATTATGGGAAAATGTCAAGATAATTAAACAAAACTTAATACAAAAATTCACTCTTTTTCCCTCAGAATCCCCCATTTTGTGTATTGGTTTAGAAAGTCCGCAAGCGGCGATCGATACAGCCAAAAAATTACAAGAAAAAGGCATTTTTGCTCCAGCAATTCGTCCCCCAACTGTCCCCACCAGTCGCATTCGTTTATCTGTTATGACGACTCACGAACCCGAACATATTAACAAACTTTTGCAAGGTTTAGATTAAAATTCGCCCATTTCATTTTGAAGAATAGTATAACTAGAACTTACACAGCTAGGGAGCGAGACGCTCCCACTACTGTATCCTCTGGCTATGGTAGTGTGGGATCTTGCCCGTTAATGTGTAAGTCCTAATAACAACTAACGCAACCAAGAAAGATTCTCAAACTCGGCAAATTCGGACTCTAAACGCCACTGTTCTCGGGCGCGATCGCTGGTTTGTAAAAACTCATTGCAGCCCTGAGAAAGAGTGCCTCCTGGTACATCATCCACACAAGCATTAATCATAGTCACAAAATCAGAACTTTGCCAAAGACTTTCACCGCCAATAAAACTATATTCAAGACTATTACGGGCGAGTTTCTTTAAGTCTAAATAGCCCAGATCGTAAGTTTGTGCTGCCCGTAAATATTCATTGCTGAGATCGATGCGGGAAATACCTTCATCATCAGAAGCTAAGGTTACTGGAACTTCTGCTTGTAGATAGTCGGGAAAAGGATGATCCTCCCCTTTGACTCCCAAAATCACATCATTACTGGTCAAACAAATTTCAACCAATATGCCACGCCGTTTCATTTCTTCTAATAATTGTAGGGGATTTTCTTCATAAAAAATACTGACACCATGACCGATGCGATCGGCTTCAGCAATTTCTACAGCTTGGCGAATATGGTTCTTTAAATCCGACGGCGGTACTAAACCTAATGTTAACTCTCCCGCGTGCAAAGCAATATTAATATTGGGATATTGACGGTTGAGAAATTGCAACATTTCCATCTGGAGAGTATAGTCTCGCAACGCTAGGGGATGATCTTCTGGGGCAACTAAATTCAATCCTACTACAAGTTCCTCGGTTTGTACTAATTCAAAAGCATAAACAAATTGGGCGAAAACTTCCGCCGGAGACTTAAAGCGCGTGGTTTGCTGAAGATAACGGACTGTCACCTCGCAACCGGGTTGAGGGTTGGGTGTATCGCATCCCAAAGCCTCGGAAAATCCTTGGGCGATCGCCTCAACTTCCTTCTGTCCCTCCTTGATCAGTTGCGGCAACCCATTAGTGAGTAACTTTTGGCGCGTGCTGGCAAAATCTCCATCCCAAACCTCACTCGCCAAACTTCTCACTTCACTGCCTTGAAAAGTAAGCATCAATTCGAGGTAAAAAATGTGTTGTGCGGCGGCGCGGTTAGCTATGTTCCCTACCATTTTCCCACGAAGCTCCTGCAAGGAGGAAATCGGATCGAAGCCTTGAAACGAGTTAAAAAAGCGATCATGACCCGATTCCCCTGCAAATGCTAAGTTTCGGGTTGACCAGCGATCGATCCATGCGTTATAAATATCGGTGCGTTTTGGCAGATCCTCTGCGGCGATCGCCTCATTCCCATTGCACTCTTGGGGTTCAATTAGCTCTAAAGTTACTGTATTGACGCAATAATTTTCCTCTGCTGCCCATTCGAGATAGCTTTCTGCATAAACTGCGCCACTTAAATGAGAGTGAATGTCACCGCCCTTGGGCATCCGTTGCACAAAAGCGCGTAATTTGGTCGGGCGATCGCGATTGCTTTCAAACCATGCAGCTACTCTTTCGCTGACATTATTGCGTGTCTGTCTTTGGGCGATCGCGGTTTCCCGAGTCGTTTCTTGTGCGATCGTTTTTGGGATCGTTAAGTTTGACCCTAGGGAAAACAACAAACTCGCGCAAAAGAGGAGATTGAAGGGTTTTTTGTGCATGGCATTTTTTACGTCAACTCAGTTGACTAAGACTATAGCCTTTTGAGGGATCTAGACCAAAAGTATTAAGTTTTATTAAGCAAAATTAAAGAATCTTGAAGTAGCTGCATTTAGTAGCTGCATTTATCCTTTGTGATAAAATCACTAAGATTTTATTGTTGAGATAAACGTTTAATTTCTTCTCCTCCTAAAAGCCGATCGCATTCTGCCAAAAATTCGGGAATTTTATCGCGGTGAGGGCTATTTTGTAAACAAGCCGTAAAATCGAATTGAGGAATATTTTGGGCTTTTTTGCCAGCAAACCAATGACCTCCATTTCCTAGCAGATTGTAGCGCATTTTTCCATATTCGATCAAGTCGTAAGCGATCGCCAAATTTCGCAACCATAAAACCGTAGGAATATTGATATTACCTGGAGTTTCTTCTGGTTTGGGAAGCCCTTCTCGCCAAGTTAAATACCAATCTTTTCCTAAGCGGGCGATCGCCTCTCGTTCCAATCGTTCTATAATTGGCGGTAATATTTCATCACTGCGATCGAGCAAATCTAAAACTTGTAAATGTTCGTCAAAATCAGTAGGAAAAGAAGCACCCACGGAAAGGGTATTAACTTCAGGCTGAGATAAACAAAATAAACCATTAAAGACCATTGGACTTAACGGCTGACACAATTCTACTAACCTTTGCGGCGCTTGATAGAGCATTCCCCCTTTATTGGAGGGACTAATAATAAAAATGCCCATATCTTGACGGCGTGCCGCTTCAATCGCCGGCCAATTGTCTTGAAAAATATAGTACCAATGCAAATTAATATAATCAAATTCTCCCGATTCTATCGCTTCAATAATAATCTCTGTAGGAGCATGGGTAGAAAAACCAATAAAGCGTACTTTTCCTTCCGCTTGTAACTTTTTAGCCTCCGCCAAACAGCCCCCAGGTTTGAGACTATAATGCAATAATTCGGCATTATTAATCCCATGTAATCCCAACAAATCTACATAATCGAGTTTTAAATAACCTAAAGAGCGATCGAAAGTTTGTCGAAATTCTTGAGGATCGGCAACAGGTTCAACTTTAGTTTGTACAATAATTTCATCTCGCGGCAATTTGGGCAAAATCGCTCCTAATTGCATCTCCGAAGACCCATATCCTCGGGCGGTTTCAATATGATTAATCCCTAAATCTACGGCGCGGCGAATCGTAGCTTCGACATTGCTTTGATTATCTTGAGGGACATCTTGCCATTTAACATCTTGCCATTTGTATTGATAGCGCATTCCCCCACAAGAGAAGACGGGAATTTGCAATTCTGTACGACCAAAACGACGGTATAGCATATTTTAAGACTCAGTGACTTTTGCAGTTTTAAAGTGAGATTGTGGCTGAAACCCTATTATAAAGCGTAATTCCTGCTCTTACAAAATCAGCGCGATCGCCAAACCGAAAATTTTAAAGGGATGCGAAGGGCATCCCCAGTAACTCCTCAACACCTGACAAAATCTCCTCAACACCACCATAAAAACGTTACTAGGTTTAGAAACGGCGCGAACAGCTACCACTATTCATGCTCGCCATACGAACTACAATATTATCGATCGCATTCAGCAATCGCTGTCCCGACTGACCGGGTTGATTCACAAGAATGCTAAAAACAAGCACGCCATATTCTGGGTGTTCTAAGTAACCAGATAGCGCCCGTACACCATTCAGCGTTCCAGTTTTAGCATGAACGATTCCCTGGGCAGGAGTTGACTGAAAACGTCCCGCCAGGGTGCCACTACGCCCGGCAACCGGGAGAGAAGCATAAAATACTTCTTTACCATGACCACGTTGAACAATCGCTTTCAAAATGTCCACCAATGCCGAAGGCGTAACCAAATTGTTTCGAGATAACCCCGATCCATCTGCCTGTCGGTAATCAGATGAAACTCCCAAGCGACCTAGCGCCGATCGCACGGCCTGGGTACCGCCAATTCCTCGCAGTAACGTATCGGCATAACCATTGTGACTTCTTTGCAGGATAGTGCGAACCCAAGCCCCTAAATTCGAGGACTGAATGGGAGAAAGGGGATCGTATAATTGCAAAGCTGCTGCTGTAGTGAGGATTTTGATATTGGAAGCAGGAATCAAATATTGGTTGGTTCCATGAGTGTAGAGGACGCGACCATCCTCTAAAGTTTCCACATGGATGCCCCACTTGGCTCCAGAAAATGTCGGATTGCCAATTGTAGTATCGATCGCCTGTTGTAATTGATTCGGACAGATTCCCACTGCCACAGATTGGGCGATGGAGGTTTCTGTTTCTGATGCTTCTGCAAAGGTTTCGGCGCGGAGATTCCCCATCGGGGCGATCGCCGTAGCTATCAGCACCGTCAGGGAAGCTAAGGATGCGAGACGTTTTTGCCTCATATTTTTGTACTCCTTGATTTAGAAAAACGAAGTAATCTTAACATTTATTACCCGATCGCCCTGCCCTTCTCTCCGGAATTTTCAACAAAATTGTGGGGATTGAGTAATACTGGGTAATGGGTAATTGAGTCCTCGATCGTTGAAGAAAATGAAGACAAGAGAAATAAGAAAAAGTTTCTTCGCCTTGGGTCTGGCGATCGCCTTTACTGCTTGTACTTCGTCCCCCCAACTCCCCAAGGAAACAGTAAAAAATCCCCCATCTGGCCAATCCGCCCCCATTTCCGAGCCAAGATTTGATAATCTCAAAATAACCGTTTTAACCCGCGATCTGCCAACGATCGCCGAACCGATCGCCCGTCGCGCCAAAGAATTTACCGCCAAAACTGGGGCAGAAATTGAAGTGATTACGGTCCCTTTTGAGAAACTGTATGGGGAAATTCAAACAAATTTGCAGGAGAAGTCTGGTAAATATGATGTAATGGTTTTTGCGCCGCAATGGTTGGTCGATTATGCAGAATTGGGAGAATTGGAAGATTTAGGCGATCGCATTGCCAAAGATTCAGCTTTACAATGGGAAGATATTGCACCCTTTTTTCGCAATTTCAGCACCAACTACAAGGGCAAAACTTACACCATTCCTTTAGATGGGGATTTTCAAATGGTGTACTATCGAACAGATTTATTAACCCAGGGAGGATTCAAACCCCCGGAAACATGGGAAGATTATCTGGCGATCGCCAAGCATTTTCAGCAACAAGACCTCAATGCTGACGGCATCCCAGACTACGGTTCTTGTATCCCGAAAAAACGCGGAAAACAATCCTATTGGATGTTTTGGTCTATCGCCAGTGCTTTTCTACAAAGTCGAGGTACCGAACAAGGCGCTTTTTTCGATCCCGATACTATGAAACCTCTTGTCAATAATAAAGCCTTTGCGAAAGCACTAGAAATCTATAAAGAAACGGGACGTTATGCCCCAGACAATGAATTAGAGTTAGATGTAGATCAAACTCGCGATCTCTTTATTTCCGGTCGTTGTGCTTTAACTTTAGATTGGGGGGATATAGGACCCTTAGCGATCGATTCCAAACACTCGGAGATCAGCGATCGCCTTGGTGCAGTCATTTTACCAGGTACAACGAAGGTTTTAGATCGCGCTACTGGGGAACTTGTTGTTTGCAATGATATTATTTGTCCTTATGAGATTGAGGGGATTAATCGCGCACCTTATGCCGCTTTTGGGGGGTGGTCTGGGGCAATTAATGCCGCCTCCGATGCCAAAACCAAAGATGCTGCTTATGCTTTTTTATCTTATATCAGTCAACCCGCCCAATCTAATCAAGATGTTACCCTGGCGATGACAGGATTTAATCCTTATCGCATTTCTCAGTTTAGCGATCGCGAGGCCTGGATCGCAGCAGGGATGAGTCTGGAAACAACAAGCCGCTATTTGGGGGCGATCGGGTTTAGTTTGCGAAGTCCCAATGTTGTCTTAGACCTACGAATTCCCCGAAATCATGACTATCAACAAGAGGTTTTAGATACAGCCCTAGCAGATTTTTTAGAAGATAAAATAACAACAGAACAAACTATGCAACAAATTTATCAAGGTTGGGAAAATTTAACCAATGAAATTGGGCGAGAGTCGCAAAAAATTGCTTATCGTTTCAGTTTAGGGCTTTAAGCAAGTATCAATTATCAATTATCAATTATCAATTATTAATTATTAATTACCAGCTACGGTTTCTTCATGTTCCAACAAGCTAAAAATTTTGTTCAAAATAGAAAGAAAAAGGGCTGGAGTTTGCGCTATAAATTAACGGCAGCTTACTCTTTTTTGACGCTTTTAATTGTAGGAATTTTAACGGAAAGTCTTTATTTTCAACTTCATCAAAACCAAATTCAAGATCTGCGCGATCGCCTGAAAGATATTACCGCTTTAACTGCTTTACAAATTAACCCTAATTTTCATGGTTTACTGATAACACCTCAAGATGCCCAAACCTCCTACTATCGCGTTTTGTTACAGCGTTTAGAAGAAATTAGCAACACTAACGAGTCAATTCGACGCATTTATACATTTCGTCATCTTCCTGATGGCAAATTTGTGTTTGTTTTAGATTATGCACCACCACCCGCCCCTACCGCTACTGTAGGCAAAGAAGTGAATCAACTTCCTCCTTTACTTGCCCAAGGAAATAATACCATTACTCAAGCAATTGTCGAACCAGAATTATTTCGCAAACCCAACGGACAATTTATTCTTTATGGTTATGCACCTTTGATCAATAATTTTGAGGAACAAGAAGGAATTGTTATTATTGAATTTGATGCCTCAGCAGTTATTAACAGCAAAAAACGAGCGCGACGAACTTCTCTAATTATTTTTTCCGTTACGCTTCCCATTGCTTTATTAGTTGGCTGGTTATTAACCCACAGTCTAACTGTTCCAATTCGAGAACTCGTAGACAGCGCCCGCGCAATTGCCCAAGGTAAATTAGATCGATTTGTTACTGTTAAAAGTCGTGATGAGATTGGTATATTAGCAGACGCATTCAATCAAATGATTCTGCAACTACAAGAATCTTTTAATACTTTAGAAGCAAAAGTTCTCGAAAGAACAGAACAAATAGAACAAGCCAAGGAAGAGATTTCTGCACTCAATCAACGTCTAAAAAAGGAAAATTCTCGACTGAGTGGAGAGTTAGAAATTACCCAAGTATTGCAACAAATGTTCTTGCCTAAAACCGAAGAATTAGAAAACATACCAGGATTAGATATTGCGGGCTATATGCGACCTGCAACGGAAGTAGGTGGAGACTATTATGATATCATTACCTATGGCGATCGCGTTAAAATATGTATTGGTGATGTGACGGGACACGGTTTAGAAAGTGGTGTTTTAGCCATTGTCGTACAAACAGCAATTCGGACTTTATTAGCGAACAATGAAACCAATTTAGAGAAATTTTGGGATGTAATTAACCGTATCGTGATTGATAATGTTCGTCGGATTAATTCCGATAAAATCTTAACACTTTTATTATTGGATTATCGGGATAATTCATTGTATTTAAGCGGACAACATGAGGAAGTTATTTTAGTTCGTGCTGATGGAAAAATAAAAAGAATTGATACAATAAATTTAGGCTTTCCAGTGGGTTTAGATGAAGATATTACTCCTTTTATTGATGAAGCAAAGATAGATTTACAGTCGGGAGATGTTATTGTTATTTATACCGATGGGATTTCGGAAGCGGAAGATAGTAACGGAGTTCAATATGGCTTAGATCGTTTATGTCAAGTCATCCAATTACATCGCGAAAAAAGCGTAGAAGAAATTCAAAATGCAATTCTCGCAGATTTACAAGACTATATTGGTACGCAAAAAATTTACGATGATATTACTTTAGTTACCATGAAAAAAGAATAGCGATTGGTTGTAAGTTAGTTAGAATTGAACGCGATCGCGAACTCTATCTTTTTGGAAGCAATAGCAACTATTAGAAATCAGAATCATTTTCCAGGGTTTCTATTAATAAATCCATCTGTTCTTTACCACGATTTAAGAAGGTTTCGCATTGACGCAATTGTTTAACCGCCACTTCAAATTGTGTAAAAACAGCTTCTAATGGTAAAGCCCCCGACTCAATTTGTGCCGCGATCGCCTCAATTTCTGCGACTGCTTCTTCGTAGTTCCATTCTGGTTTATTCGTCACTGGCTGATTTGTTACTGGCTTATTCATCACTAGCTTTTTTGTCATCCACCTTGAGAATTTCTGTAACTTTTACATTGAGTTGTCCTGTTGCCAATTGTACAATTAATTCCGTCTCGCCGTCTAGATCCCAAGGGTTGCGGATAATGGCTCCTGCTGAATTTCTAATAACAGCATAGCCGCGATCGAGAACAGCTTGGGGATTGAGGGCAGACAGCTTTTCTTTTAAAAGTTTCTGATGAGAAAAGATTTGTTGTAGAGCCAAAGCGCGATCGGGAAAATTACTGAGATATTGTTTCAATTGTTGCAGGCGATCGCCCTCTTCGGCAAATCTTTCCTCAATGGCAGTTAAAAAGGCTTCTCGGCGCTGTTGCTGCTGTTTTTGTTCAATACCCCATCTCTCCCTTACCGACTCTAATAAGCCAATTTTGCAGCGATACAGGTCTTCTTGCAATTGTCGCGCATCAGGAACCACCGCCTCTGCTGCAGCCGTGGGAGTATGGGCGCTAAAATCCGCCACAAGATCCGCGAGAGATTCATCCCGTTGGTGTCCAATTCCCGTTACTACTGGGCGATCGCACTCCGCGATCGCCCTCACCACCCGTTCATCATTAAAACAGCTTAAATCCTCCGTTGCCCCGCCTCCCCGTGCGACAATGATTAGTTCGGCGCGATCGTCTCTTTCCACTCTTTTTAAGGCTTTCACAATAGATACAGGGGCTAAATCCCCCTGTACGATCGCCCCAGATAACAGCACTTGCAAACCAGGATAGCGTTGTTTTAGAGTACGTTGAATATCCCCCCATGCGGCGGCGGTGGGAGAAGTGACAACAGCAATAATTTGAGGATGTGAGGGTAAAGATCGCTTTTGCTCGAGGTCGAAGAGTCCTTCACTTTCAAGGCGCGATCGCAGTTGTTTATATTGTAGAGCTTGCAATCCTTCTCCCGCCGGAAGCACCTGCACCGCATTGAGTTGATACTCCCCCCGTTTGGGGTAAAGTCGCAGACTTCCCAAGACTACTACTTGTTCTCCCTGTGTCGGCATTTGCACTAATTTAGTTCGCAATTTTCCCCAAACAACACAACGAATAGAAGCATTTTTATGGCGATCGCCAAGAGTAAAAAATAACCCACTTTGGTAATCTCGGGCGCTGGTCACTTCACCAATGACCCAGATTTGTTGCAAATATTCATCTTCTTCGAGAAGATCTTTAATATAGTCTGTGAGTTCAACAACGGAAAAAGCATTATTAGCAAGCATAATTATAAAAAGAGAGGCTTTCGGATTCTCCCCCCTTATCAAGAGGGGCTTCCAGATTCTCCCCCCTTATCAAGAGGGGCTTCCAGATTCTCCCCCCTTATCAAGGGGGGCTGGGGGGGATCGAATCAATAACTAGCAAGTTGAGTTAATTAAGGAGAAAGCAACCCTTGTTCTACTAACCAATCGCGATTAAAGAGTTTAGATTGATAGCGAGAACCTCCATCACACAGCACCGTCACAATTGTATGCCCCGATCCTAATTGTTTCGCCAAGGCATAAGCTGCCCCAACATTAATACCAACAGATCCCCCCATAAATAGCCCATCCTTTTCCAGTAATTGATAAACAACGCGAACGCATTCCTTATCGTCAATTTGGATAGCATCATCGATGGGAACCCCTTGCATATTGGCCGTAATGCGACTATTACCAATCCCCTCAGTAATCGATCGCCCTTCTGGTTGACTTTCTCCAGTTTTCACATAACTATATAAACCACTGCCCATCGGATCCGCAACAATACATTTTAACTCGGGGTTTTTCTCCTTCAAAAACATAGCCGTCCCCGCATAAGTTCCCCCGGTTCCCGTCGCAGCTACCCAAACATCAACTTTTCCCTCGGTTTGTTGCCAAATTTCCGGACCCGTTGTTTCATAATGGGCATTACGATTGGCTAAATTATCAAATTGATTTGCCCAAATCGTATTTTCCATTTCCGAGGCCACCCGGCCAGAAAGTTTAACGTAATTATTGGGGTCTTTGTAGGGAACTGCTGGAACTGTGCGAACTTCAGCCCCTAATGTCCGCAATAATTCTATTTTTTCCGGCGATTGCGTTTCGGGAATAATAATCAAACATTTATAGCCTTTAGCATTACAAATATGTGCTAAACCAATGCCTGTATTTCCCGCAGTTCCTTCCACAACGGTTCCTCCTGGTTTAAGGAGTCCTTTTCGTTCCGCATCTTCGATAATATAGAGGGCAGCGCGATCTTTGACGGACCCTCCCGGATTGAGAAATTCCGCTTTCCCCAAAATCTCGCATCCTGTTTCATCACTGAAACTGTTTAAGCGAATCAGAGGTGTATTGCCCACCGTCCCAATAAAACCGTTTTTGATCTCTACCATTTTTATCCGTGATATTGTGCCAACTTTGGTTAATTTCTCTAATTATCTCGCGAAATTCAATCTCTCCCAAGGTTGACAAATTTTTTAAAATCTGCTAGGACATATTCTGGACTGGGGATCGCTCCGACACAATCAAACCATTTAAACCATTTAAGTGTCTAAAATTTATGAAGTTATCTAGTATTGGTCAATTTATTCTCGGTATCGTTCTCGGTATTTCAATTTTAGGCATCAGTGGGGCGGCGGCGGGTTACTATTTTTTCAGTAAGATGGCTGTAGTTCCTTCCAAGCCTGTTTATCCGGAAGAACGTCCCCAGTCTTCTGAAGACTCTGCAAAAGAAGGGGAAGGGGAAGGAACAGGGGAGGAAGAAGTTGTTTCTGAACCCGAAGCCCCTAAAGTCCCATTACCTGAAGGTGCTTATCGAGTTCGCGTCAATTGGCCAGATGGGTTGAGTTTACGAGATAAACCCGATTTTGATGCCGATCGCCTTGAGGTTATTCCCTATGATGCTGAAATGATTGTTTTAAGAAGTAATGAGGATGGAACATGGGATTGGATTCGTATTCCAGGAACTAATAAGGAAGGTTGGGTTAAAGCGGGAAATAGCGATCGCATTGAGGAAGATTAATTGGAGACAGGAATTTTAAATGGAAACTAACATTGTAATTGACGATCGCCTCATGGCTGATGTTCTTCAAGCGACTGGTTTAAAGACTCAACAGGAGGCTGTTGAATTGGGTCTTAAGACTTTAATTAAAATCAAACAACAAGAGAGAATTAAAGCATTTAAGGGCAAGTTGAAATGGGACGGCGATCTTGAAGAAATGAGGTGCGATCGATGATACTTGTAGATTCGAGTGTTTGGATTGATTATTTTAGTGATTTTGTGATGTAGGGACGTTGCATGAAACGTCCCTACAGAATACATAAATCGAAAGCGATCAACGACGAATGTTGCATCCCTCGAGATTATCGACACGACTCCGAGAAAATCGGTTAATTAGCCACCCTTCTATAGGTCGTATGATTTTCACCCATTCTTGGTTTCTTATTGGGATCGCAGGATAATCGTCGTCTATGGTAACAGGGTCGTTAATTCCTACACGTCCATTAGGGGGAAAATTATTATCATCCGAAAGACCTTCATAAACTTCAAGAAAATCCCTATCGCGATCGCCACGCAAACTCAAACGACATCCGGAAAATACACTTGTAGTCGTAGAAATGCTTTGCCTACACGGTATTAAATCATCAGCCCTGACATAACCTTCGTCACCTCCGTCTCTTCTTTCTCCAGGTATCTCAACATTGATGAAGGTGTAATCTTTATTATCCTCCAAAAGATAAACAGTGTCACCTTCACGCAAATTAAAGCGAGGTCTATCAGTGGTATCGGGTCTAGTCAATACAGGGGTCGATCTCGTTTCAACAACATAACAATCCCCCCTTCTTGCCGATAGGCTAACCCGTGCTAACTGGGCATTAGTTGAAGTTTGCGCGATCGCGCCTCCTTCTCCTACAATTCCCAGCATTAATATAAAAAGCGAAAATCTTTTTGTCCAGTGTTTCATGAGTTTCATTGTTTATCTTAAAATATTTACCTAGGAACAACTAATAGCGTTATAGCGACCCTCGCGAGGGATTCCCAGAACAATCCAGCCTGGGGGAGTTCCAAACCGAGTCAAGACGGGAACCCAAACAAGTCCACCCGAATCTTGTATTTCTATTCCGGTAATTGTCACCTCTTCATTTACATAAAGAGAGAAAGGGTCAACTAGAGGATAATTGAATCCTGGACCGCTGCGGAAATCAATTTTAGCACTTGTAATTTTGAGACAATTTCCTGGAATAGGAGTTCCTTGAGGTATAGCTTGCACCGAAGATGAAGAACAGGGAACAAGATCGCTTGTGTTGATATACCCTTGGATGCGAGGAGAACGTCTGAGTTGAACTTCAATATAATCGATTCCTCCACCATTATTTTCTAGTAGATTTACTTCTGTTCCTTCGCGTACAGTGTCTCTTATATTTGTTGGTATCCGTCTTTCAAATAAAGGAGTTTCTTTTGTTGTTCGGCGACAATCTCCACTACGACCTAAAACTTGCGCTAACTCGAAGTTAGTGCTTTGTCTTTTAGAAGAAATTGACGGCGAAGTTTGTAGCGTACCTTCCCCTCGATTTCCTGTGGAACTTGCGATCGCGGCACTTTGTCCAACAATCCCCAACAGCACTGCTAAAAGTGCAAACGATCTACTCCAGTGTTTCATGTCTCTCATTAGTTTCCTTACACTACAACTATACAAAAACCTTGCGCGGATAAACCTCCTGCTTTGATTTAATTCGTATCTGCAAGATAGACCCTGAAAAACCCTGCGATATTAATTATCTATAGTGTGTTCTGGGAAAAATTGCCATTTTTATGCAAAATTTCGGCTCTCTGTAATATTTTGTTACAAATTCCAGTTGCATAAACTATTTTCCCCAAGAAATTTCTCTACAGAAGGAGTTTTTATGCACAAATGTTTGGGTTTAGACGTTTTGCCCGATCGCACTGTTCCCAAAATACCCCTCAGAAAAGAAAAATTAATCAAACCAAAAAGCGATCGCACCTCCTAAATAAAATTGTCCGATCGCCAGCCCCAAGTGTAAAAATGGGAAGAAGTCGCGATCGCAAATAGGGACAATAATTATGATAAAGCAGAATAGTTTGTTAGTTTTGGGCATTACTATCAGTATTATCGGTGTAAGCGATGGCGCGATCGCCCTTACAACCCAAAGCGATCGCCTAGAATATTTGTACGCCCAAACTAATATTTTACGGCCAGGCGATCGCGGTGAAGCCGTCAGCGAACTACAAAAAGTATTAAAAGCGATCGGCGTATTTAATGGACCCATTAGCGGCGTTTACGGACAGCAAACCGAACTAGCAATACGCCGTTTCCAGCGCGATCGCGGTTTAATTGAAGATGGTATCGCGGGAGTGCAAACTCGTGCCGCCATCTCTGCTGTAGCGCGATCTCAGACCGGTTCCAGTTCTCCCCCACCCTCTCCCGCTTCCCCATCTTCCCCACCCTTCACCCTAGGCAGTCAGGGAGATGCCGTGAGACAAATTCAACAACGCTTGCAAGTTCTCGGTTATTTCCCCGCTTCTCCCACGGGAAACTATGACGAAACCACCCAACAAGCCATCATGCAATTTCAGCGCGATCGCGCTTTAACTGTCGATGGAATTGTCGGATCCCAGACCATTATCGCCCTAGAACGTTCCTTGAGTCCTCAACAAATTCGCGCCCTACAACAACGCTTAAAAACAGCAGGTTTTTATGATGGGGCGATCGATGGAGTTTGGGGGGAACAAACCAAAGAGGCGATCGCGGCTGCGCGAGGAAGTTTTGGGTTAAATGTGACGGATGTAACACGAGAAAATAATTAGGAGATGTCAATTATGACCGAAATTTAATCTGTATCGTTTGCCCACCTTTCTTTGTTAAACTCATAAATTTCTTGCAGAATTTTAGGAACATTATATTGCATTTTCCAATTCGGATAATGTTCGCAAAAGCGACTATTATCACTAACCCACCAAATATGATCGCCGATACGATTTGTCTCAGAATACTCAGGTTTAAATTCCTTTCCTGTAATTTCTTGACACAACTGCACCGCTTCTAACATAGAACAGTTACTATATCGTCCTCCTCCTGTATTATAAACTTCTGAAATGCGCGGGGCTTTAAAGAATTCATAAAAAGCATTAATCAAATCTGCACTATGAATATTGTCTCGCACCTGTTTTCCTTTATAACCAAAAATTGTATAAGGTTTACCCGTTGCCGCGCATTTCATCAAATACGCTAAAAAGCCGTGTAGTTGCGTCCCAGAGTGATTAGGACCCGTGAGACATCCACCGCGAAAACAAGCAGTTTTCATCTCGAAATAACGCCCGTATTCTTGCACTAAAACATCGGCTGCAACCTTAGATGCACCAAATAAACTATGAGTTGTGCGATCGATAGACATATCCTCCCGAATGCCGTTTACATAAGTATGATTGGAGTCAATTTCCCAGCGTGTTTCTTGTTCTATTAGCGGCAAACGGTTGGGAGTATCGCCATAAACTTTATTGGTAGAAGTGAAAATAAAAGCAGCTTCCGGACAATAGTTGCGCGTCGCTTCTAATAAGTTCAAAGTTCCGTTAGCATTAACGCTAAAATCCGTATGCGGATCGCGGGCTGCCCAATCATGGGAGGGTTGTGCGGCAGTATGAATAACCAGAATTATCTCTTTTCCGTATTGTTTAAAAAGATTTTCAATAGCCTCGCGATCGCGGATATCTATGGCAACGTGAGTATATTTTTCTCCTAAGTCTTTTTCCAAACGTTGGCGATTCCATGTCGTCGAAGCATCATCGCCAAAGAAAACCCGTCGCATATCGTTATCAATGCCGACAATTTCTAATCCTTGAGAAGCGAAAAATCGAGAGGCTTCCGAACCGATTAAACCCGCAGAACCTGTAATAATTGCAATAGACATAATTAATTATTTGTTGTTTATTTTTACTCGTTACTTATTGATAACAGCATCTTGATACACTTGATTGAGAAATTTGCTTTTAACCGACCAGGTAAAAACATCTCGAATATGTTTTTTGCCACCTTGACCGAGGCGATCGCGCAACTCTTTGTCATGGGCTAAGTTAGTCATAGCTTTTGCTAATCCTTCTACAGTGCGATCGGGGTCGATCGCGGGGACTTTGATGCCTGTTTCGGGAGTAACTTGAGTATCAGGACCCCCTAAAGCTAAACAGAGAATAGGACGACCGGATGCCATCCCTTCCAAGCAAGTCCAACCCCCAGAATCGTGTAAACTGGGATGCACCAAAACATGAGATTGACCGAGAAGTTGTAAACTCTGCGATCGCGGTACTCTTCCCCAAAACTTAATTTGCGATGCAATGCCCAATTCTTGTGCCATTGTTTCTAGATTATCTCGTTCGGGTCCATCTCCTAACATCCAGTATTCAGCATCAGGAAGATTCGCGCAAGCAAATGCCCGCACAGATAAATGATAGCCTTTCCAGTGCAAAAAACGCCCCATACTAATAAAACGAATGGGAGATTCTGGAGGAGAAGGAGATTGCCCTAAAGTCTCGATTTCTACTTCTGATAAACCTGCTTCTGAGAAAATTTGTACATTTTTTGCCCCCATTTTACGCACTCGTTTGGCAGTATCTTCTGTAGTAACAGGAGTAAATACACTCCGCTTTGCAGTGAGACGAGTAAAAGGATCGAATTCCCCCATTTTTTGAGCAATATCTCGCGCAGTTTCGTATAGTTTAGCTTTAAAACTAAAGTCTTGCCAAAAAGATTTTGGGGCAGCTTCTCCACCCCCAATAGGTCCCCAAATAAACGGTATGGGAAGCAAACAAACTAAACTTGGCGACCAAAATTTAACATAGGTAACATGGCGAGTTAAATCTAGTTTAACTTGTTGATGGAGCTTACGAGCAGCTAAATAGGCTAGAATTTGCCAGAGATAATAATGCAGTTGTAATCCTCCTTGTCTGCCTTTAAAATTCTCTTTCCAGTCAAAAGGTTCAACATAGATAAAATGGAGATTGGGAATGGGATTTTGTTTTAATTCTGCCTCGATCGCAGCTTGATAAAACACGCGAGTAATAACCCAAACTTCGTGAGATTTGGCCGTTTCTATTGCATTATTCCAGCCTACTCCTTCTTCGGAGCCTTGTCCAGGTTCGCAGGCAAAAGCAGAGAGTAAAATTTTCATTGTTTCAATACCTGGGAAATCACATCAACAAATCCTTGGGCTGCTGTTTCGGGAGTAGTATGGGCGATAATTTCCTGCGATCGCCTTCCCATCGAGTCAATTAAATCTGGGCGATCGAGAAAATATTGCATTTTCTCCGCTAATTCTTCAGGATCGAGAGGATCGAAAATATAACCATTTTCTCCTTCTACAATTAACTCCGCAGCAGCCGCACCTTTTGAGCAAAGAATAGGTTTACCAAATACCATTGCTTCAGGAACAACCATACCCCAAACATCCTCATAAGTGGGAAAAACAAACACATCCGACTGTTGAAAATACGCCCCTAAACGACCGTATTCCACCCAACCTTCCCAGCGTATTCTGTCTTTGATTTTCTCTTCTGCAATGAGTTGTTCTAGTTCTACTTTTTGATCTCCCGTACCCACAATTAAGAGAGTGTAATTATCATATCCCCGCGATCGCAATTTTCCGCAAGCCTTAAGAAGTGTTTTTAGTCCTTTCCTTTGAGTAATTCGCCCTACATAAAGGAAAATAGGCTGCTGTACCCCTTCTAAGTTTGGTCGTTCTGCGGTTGTTAATTGCTTCTGTAAGGCATCTGCATCGGGAACGAGGTAAGTTTTAACAAAAATCTTATTTTTGGGGACTTTTAGCGCTTCTAATAAATATCTTTCTCCCGCGTGACTATTGGCGACAAAAGCATCAGCAAATTGAGCCAACCAACGACGGGCAAAAGTGCGAAATGTAGAATCGCGGAAATCCGTATTGGGGGAACTTCCATCGTAAATGAGAACAATTTTCCAACCGCCAATAGTCTTAAAAAGAACACTTAATAATGTCCATAAAGAGAAGGCTTGAGGAAGAACAACGCGGGGCTTATATTTGAGGAGATAAAAAATAATCTGGGGAGAAACAATAATAAATCCTCGTCCATATCCCGTTTCGACTTTCTGTGTCTCCACAAAATCAGCTTTACCGACAATTTGAATTGCCGATGCACCAGGCATTTTAGCATCGAAATTCGGCCAAACTTGTCCAGTGTAAAAGATAGTGTTCTCAAATGCTTTTGTAAAATGTTGTAAAACAGGCTGCCAGTATGCCCCTAACTCGACGGAAGGAATTAACCAAGCAATGCGATCGTTCGGCATGAAACTTCTCCGAATGTTCTCCATTATTCTACTGGTAGTTCGATCGCCTCGCCTTATAACATGATTAAGAGTTTAGATCGGGGGAAGTTGCAGGGCGATCGCGAATTTTCCGCTTATTTTCCGCTTATTAGTGTAGATTTACTCTCATCGGTACGCATTGGCAATCGATTAAGATTCCATAAATTGCGCCTGCATCTGTAAAATGAAAAACACGCCTAACCAGATCTCCTTAGATTAGATTCGCTCTCACGCGCCGATCGCAGGCAACCTCACACCTAAACCTTTCTCGATGAGTCAACTGTATAACGCCTTTACGCTCTTTCTCAGCTTGCTTGTGGAAGCTATACCCTTTCTCTTACTGGGGGTATTGCTTTCCAGTGCCTTGCTGTTTTTTGTGGACGAACGGCAATTAATCTCTAAAATGCCCCGCAATCCCCTTTTGGGGTCATTTGTTGGCAGTTGTGTCGGATTTTTATTTCCCGTCTGCGAATGCGGTAATGTCCCCGTGGCAAGGCGTTTGCTGACCCAGGGCGCACCCACTTCTGTAGCGATCGGCTTTTTGCTGGCGGCACCTACCATTAACCCGATTGTGATCTGGGCGACATGGGTTGCCTTTCGCGATCAACCGGAAATTGTCGTTTTTCGGATAATTTTCTCGCTTTTCATCGCCACAACCATCGGTTGGATTTTTAGCTTTCAGAAAGACCCCAGACCCCTGATGCAGACGGAATTGGCCAAGCGAGTGATTAATCGTTTAACGGCTTCCTCCAACAGAGATAGCGAAAATACCCCCGCTTTATTGCGATCGGGGACCTTTCTATTAGCTAAATCGGGAACTCCCGTCCTCATGGAAGAGCAAGCCCTGGCCGCAACCTTAACGAAAAATAAACCAAAAACCTTCGATCGCAACAAACTGCGTTTATTTCTCGATACTGTCATCCAGGAAGTCCGAGAATTGGGAGGAATGTTAGTCTTGGGAAGCGCGATCGCCGCCAGCATTCAAGTTTTAGCACCGCGAGAACTGATTTTAAACTGGGGACAAGACCCGATCACCTCGATTCTGGCTATGATGGTTTTAGCTGCCGTGGTTTCGATTTGTTCCACCGTAGATGCCTTTTTTGTGCTGGCTTTTTCCTCCGCTTTTACAACAGGTTCTCTGTTAGCATTTTTGGTTTTCGGACCGATGATCGATATTAAAGCGATCGGGCTGATGCTCTCCATTTTTAAGCCGCGTATTATCATTTATTTGTTTGCGATCGCAGCACAATTAACCTTTGTTTTAACACTTTCTTATAGTTATTTTTTCTGAAAGAGAGAATCGAGAATCGAGAAATTTTAATGGAGACTGGACATGAAAAAATTAGAGCAACTCAAACAATTCATTCTCAGGCTAAAGCAAAAAAATCCCCGTCCCCAAGGGAAAAGCAAAAAAGCCTTTAGTTTCAAAGACTTTTACACCAAAATCTTACCCTGGTTCGATGTCTTTGCCCTACTCAACTGGGGCTTATTGATGGTGAAATATCGCTTCACCGGTCAACTACAATTACTCATTCATCCCAATTATTTTACGTTAGTGTTAATTACGGGAATAGTTCTGATTGCCCTCAGTGGAATTAGAACCTGGCAATTACTCAAACAACTCCGACGCGGGGGATCGAGGGAACCAGAAGTCCGTCATATCACCATTTTCCCCCCTGGAGTCGCTACGGCACTGCTGGCGATCGCGGCGATCGCAGGGTTGATCGTCCCTCCCAAAGTTCTCGCCAGCGATACCGCCCTACAACGGGGAATCACAGAATCCTTGCCCTTTACCCGCACCCAAGTACAATCATTTACCTCCCGCATTAAACCCGAAGATCGCAGCCTTATGGATTGGATTCGCACCCTTAATGCGTATCCCGAACCCGATGCCTATACCGATCTTCCGGCAAATGTAACCGGTTTTGTCGTTCATATAGACAGTCTGCCAGAGGATTATCTCATGATTTCTCGCTTTGTGATTACTTGTTGTGCCGTCGATGCTTATCCCGTCGGACTTCCCGTAAAATTGCCCTCAACTCGAGATCAATTTCCTCCCGATACTTGGTTGAAAATTGAAGGAGTTATGACCACGGAAGAACTAAATGGGGAACGAAGATTAGTAATTAATGCGATCGATGCCAACAAAATCGATACTCCTTCTAATCCCTACGAGTTCTAATTATTTGTTCTCTGCCAACAATAAGCAATCAATAACCGATGAAAAAACAATTTATCGATCTATATGCGATCGATCGCGCTGCTATTATTGCGATACTAACTCTCAGTCTCATCACAATTTTATTGATTTTGGGAGGTTGGTTCTGTTGGGGCGATCGGTGCTTGATCGAAACAGGTCCGAAAGTGCGCGAATTTAGTTGGCAAGATCGCATAGTCAATGCCGAAGATACCGCCTTCGTGTTGAAATTTAATCGTCCCATGTCTCGGGAAAGTGTTGAAAATAATCTCAAAATTACCATTACCGAGCGACCAGAGGCAGAAGATCCCTTACCTGGAAAAATTAGCTGGGCAGGGCGGAGAATGGCTTATACCCTCGATTTTCCCGCCCCTTACGGCAATAATTACCGCGTGGAACTACAACGGGCCACGGAAAAGTTTCAAGGCAGCGATCACCCTGGAAAAACCCTGCAACCCTTTACAGCAGAGTTTAAAACCCCTGACCGTGTTTTTGCCTATATCGGTTTAGAAGGTAAAGAGAGAGGGAGACTGATTCTCTATAATTTCACCCAACAAGAGAAAATTTCCCTCACTCCCCCCCATCTTGTCATTACAGAATTTGAACCTTATCCCGACGGAAAATCCATTCTTTTTGGTGCCGCCGATCGCCAAGTCACCAAAGATGGATTCCTCGAACAACAACTCTATCGCGTTACCACGGGACTCTATGGGGGTGACAAAGAAATTGCCGGACAAATTGATTTAGTGTTGGACAATAAGGAGTATCAAATCCTCAAATTCGACCTCTCTGCGGATGGGAGTATGCTAGTGGTGCAGCGCGTCAAACGAGAAGAGCCTAAAGATGCCGGGTTATGGGTAATTCGCGATGATAATGCGCCCTTGGCTTTAAATAACCCTCCTGGGGGTGTTTTTCTCATCGCCCCAGACAATCAAACCATTGCCAGCGCCCAAGGAGAGGGCATTGCCCTACTTTCTACGCAACCTGATGCGGAACCCCTAGGCTTTTTCGCCCAATTTGGTATGGTTTTAGCTTTTACCCCCGATGGAACATCGGCGGTAATGGTGGATTTTAATCGCAATAATCCTGACTTGCTCTATACGCGATCGCTCTATTTGGTCAATAATCAAGGGCGAGAAGAAAAGATTTTTGATACCAAAGGTTCGATTCTTAACTGTCAATTTGATGCTGTCGGCGATCGCCTTTATTGTTTGCTGACTAACTTAATTGAGGATGTTAACTATGTGGAACAGCCCTATATTGCAACGATCGATCTTGACAGCAAAAAAGTGATTCCGTTGACGACATTACCGCAATACCAAGATACTCATCTTAGCCTTTCCCCGGATACCGTGGGCTTACTTTTCGATCAAACCATTGTCGATCCGCAACTAACTGAAGAAAATATTCTCAGAACCAATTCTGGGGAGACGATCGCCACGGGAACAATTTGGTTATTGATTCCTCCCACTTCTCTTGATGAAATGGATACAGCACCTCAATTGGAGGAATTACCTTTTATTGGTTTTAATCCCAAATGGCTGCCTTAAGTTATGGGACATGGTACAATTACAATTTTACTCTCATTATCAGAAAAGTTAACGACAACATCACAGTCAAATCCCAATGAAAGCGGGAAGTTTTAAGGATATGACAGATATGTCTTCTGTTTCCCCAACGGATTTACAAAATCGCCGAGCGCAACTCAAGCGCCGTCGGCAGATAAGATTTTGGCAGGGGATGTGGCGATCGCTCTCCATCGTGGGTTTAACGGCGATGATAGTCTGGGGTGTGTCTTTACCGGATTGGACGATTGATACGCCGGAAAGGGTCAAAATTAAGGGGAATAAACTTCTCTCTATTACAGCGATTCGTTCCTTGTTACCGTTGTCTTATCCCCAATCGATTCTCGAGATTGAACCGGAAAAACTCAGCCGCGCAATTGAAGCTAAGGCACCGATCGCCAAAGCAACGGTGATTCGCAGGTTATTACCTCCCAGTTTAACTATTGAAGTGACCGAACGCAATCCTGTGGCGATCGCTTTACCTGCTTTTTCTTCGCCGAATTCTAATAATCCTGAAGTTGGTATTGTGGACGCACAAGGATTTTGGATTCCCAAAAATAGTTATGCGGATCTCGAAAATACTCTCGAACTTCCTGAATTAATTGTGATTGGCTTAACGGAACAATTTCAACCTTACTGGCCGGAGATTTATCGTGAGGTGAGTCGTTCAGGGGTGAAGGTTTTTGAAATTGATTTACAATCCCCGAACAATCTTATTTTGAAAACAGAATTGGGTAATGTTCATTTTGGTAGCTATTCTTCGTTTCATTTTCGCCAACAATTGTTGGTTTTAGCTAAGATGCGACAACTTCCCGATCGCATTCACACCAGTCAAATTGATTATATCGATCTCAGCAATCCCGATACACCTTCGGTTCAATTAAAGTAATTATTCAATGGTCTGGCGATCGCTAGACACTAAAACCCGTCTCTCTCTCGCAGCTATTGCTAACACCTCAAGATCGTTATTAGCGAACTGAAAAAAGCGATCGAACAAGCAGAAGGCATTCAACAGACTATAGGACGTTAGTTCCATGACTATCCAAAATTATTGAAGTTGTTAAGCAACACCAAAATCGGTATATTGACGTACATTATGAGGATGAAATCCCAAAATTATATCCTCTGGAGGAACGCCCAGTTCAACCAATTCCTCTGCAATAGAAACATTTGTCCCGTCGTGTTGAATCCATATTTTTCCAGCGATAATATCAATATGAATAACAGAACCATGTACGCGCCGTTGTTTGTCCCAACCGACGTGCATGAGTTCGTAGCGATCGCGTTCTAAATCGATAATAACTCCAGGTTCTATTTCTCCGTGAGAGGGCTTATATTGAGCATATTTGAGAATAATATTACGAGTCAGTTCGCGATAGTGTTCTAAGGTATCCATTGAATCATGCTCCTTTTTTCTTCATCAAAGATAATAAGTTTAATTTGCCAGTTTCTCAAGATAAGTTGACCGAATTTTGACGACTTCGCAAAAATACTCAATCCCGAGCAAAATATCTTTTCTATTTTAATTGAATGCTGGCTTCAAGTAAATCTTCTTCATGAGGTTAATCTTTAGGGGTTAACCCAAAAAATATCGCCAAAAA
This sequence comes from Spirulina sp. CCY15215, assembly GCF_016888125.1. Classification (GTDB taxonomy): domain Bacteria; phylum Cyanobacteriota; class Cyanobacteriia; order Cyanobacteriales; family Spirulinaceae; genus CCY15215. Next base: position 3,486 of record NZ_JACSWA010000603.1, on the reverse strand, counting down.
AATCGTTCCCGCTTTCTGTACGGGAACGATAAAGGATGAGAAAATATTAAACAGCTACAGGTTCAACGGCATTTGCGCGATCCAAGAACTCCTGCAATTTCTTCCCTTCAATTACCTCTTCAGCGAGGATTTCTTGGGCGATCGCTTCTAATAATTCCCGATTGTTTTCCAGAATGGCGATCGCCTGGTGATGACCTTTTTCGACAATTTCCTTCACTTCCGCATCGATCGCCTTGGCGGTAGAATCGCTCACATTACGGCGAGGGTTCATCATTCCTCCTTCTCCCAGGAAGCTGTTTTGCGGCCCTTTCTCGTAGGCGAGGGGTCCCAGGACTTTACTCATGCCATAGGTTGTTACCATGCGTTCTGCGAGGTCTGTGGCGCGTTGTAGGTCATTGGCTGCACCTGTTGTAATGCTACCAAAAACAACCTCTTCTGCTGCTCGCCCTCCTAAAAGTGTGGCAATTTGATCTCGCAATTCTGCTTCGGACATTAAAAAACGGTCTTCTGTGGGCATTTGTAAGGTATAACCTAAAGCAGCCATGCCTCGAGGCACAATGGATATTTTGGCAACTTTACCTCCTCCAGGCATCAAAGCACCGACTAAAGCGTGACCCACTTCGTGATAAGCCACGATTTTCTTTTCCTTCTCGTTGAGGACGCGGCTTTTCTTCTCTAACCCGGCGACAACCCGTTCGATCGCCTCGTTAAAGTCCGCTTGGGTTACTTTTGTGCGTTGATTTCGTGCGGCCAATAATGCAGCTTCGTTAACTAAGTTGGCTAAGTCAGCCCCCGCAAAACCAGGAGTTCGAGTCGCGATCGCCCTCAAATCAACCTCAGTATCAATTTTCACCTTACCCGCGTAGATTTCCAAAATCTTCAAGCGTCCAGGGAGATCGGGGCGATCTACGAGGACTTGGCGATCGAAGCGTCCAGGGCGTAACAGGGCAGAATCAAGGGTTTCGGGGCGGTTGGTGGCGGCGAGGACGATGACTGTGGCACCTCCTGCGGCAAAACCATCCATCTCGGTTAATAATTGATTGAGGGTTTGTTCTCGTTCGTCATTTCCCCCCATAAAGCCGCCACTGGCGCGGGATTTGCCGATCGCATCCAATTCATCGATGAAAATAATACAGGGTGCTTTCTTTTTGGCCTGTTCAAATAAGTCTCGCACTCGGGCGGCACCGGCACCAACAAAAAGTTCTACGAATTCCGATCCAGAGATGCTGAAAAAGGAAACACCTGCTTCTCCTGCAACGGCTTTGGCCATTAAAGTTTTACCGGTCCCTGGGGGTCCGACGAGTAATACTCCTTTGGGAATACGCGCCCCGATCTGGGTGTAGCGATCGGGATTTTTGAGGAATTCGACAATTTCCTCGAGTTCTGTTTTCGCTTCTTCAACTCCGGCAACATCCTCAAATGTTACTTTGGTATCATTATCCTCAACATAAACTTTGGCCTTGCTTTTACTCAAGGAAAGCGCCCCTTGTGGACCCCCTCCACCCCGTCTCATAAAAAACTGGAAAATACCCACAAAAATTAACGGGGGAATGACCCAACTCAGGAGGGTTCCAAACCAATTATTGCCCTTGGGGGGTGCTGCGGCAAATTCAACCCCATTATTTTCTAAACGTTGGGGAAGTTGTAGATCGAAAACTGGCGTAGTTTCTAAAATTTGTCCCGGTTTTTCGCCTTCTCCTTTCAGTTGATAGCGAATTTGGTCTTGACCGACATAAGCGCGGGTAACGGTTCCAGCGCCAATTTGATCGATAAACATACTGTAGGGAACGCGGGGAATGCTAGGAGCAAAAATCTGGGGAAATAAGATATTGATTAACAGCAGTCCGACCCCGGTAATTAAAAGAATATTACCGATGAGGCGACCCCATGAGGGGTTGGGATTGTTTTTTATAGCCATTGTTTGTTTAAATTACGCACATTTACGGAGGAATGTTAATTTTTGTTAACTTCGTCCTGTTTTTATTTTGTCCTGGCGATCGCCTCTTTGTCTGGTACGGTTAACCGATGAGTAGATGTGCTTGCGACGGATCTCGGTAGGATAGAGATAGTTTATTTACGAGAGAAATATCAATACTTGTGGCTACTAGAAAGACTTCAAACTGTGCGAGAACTCCTCTTTTTCAGGAAATTTCCGACCTGGGGGCGCGTTTTACGGATTTTGCGGGCTGGGAAATGCCGGTACAATTTGCGGGACTCAAGCTGGAACATGAAGCTGTAAGAGAGGCGGTGGGGATGTTCGATATTTCCCACATGGGCAAGTTTACCCTCAAGGGTGCAAAGTTATTGTCCCATCTTCAACCCCTCTTTCCTTCTGATTTGGAATCCTTGCAACCAGGACAGGCTCAATATACTGTACTGCTAAATGCCCGAGGGGGAATCATTGATGATGTCATTATCTATTACCAAGGGGAAGATGCGACGGGAATACAATCTGGGGTGGCGATCGTCAATGCTGCGACGCGATCGCGCGATAAGGCCTGGTTGTTAGAACATTTGCAAGGATCGGGGATTATTTTGCAAGATATCTCTCCGGATAAGGTCTTGCTGGCAGTACAGGGACCTGAAGCTGTAGCGGTGTTAAAGCCTTTAATTACAGGGGATATCGAGGCACTGAAGGCGTTTGAACATTTGCACGCATCGATCGCGGGAGAGTCGGTATTTATTGCCCGTACTGGCTACACCGGAGAAGATGGTTTTGAGATTATGCTGGATCCCGAAACAGGACGACAGTTATGGCGATCGCTTCTCGCTGTTGGAGTAACTCCTTGCGGTTTGGGGGCGCGGGATACTTTACGATTAGAGGCAGCAATGGCACTCTATGGGCAAGATATCACTGAGGAAACAACTCCTTTAGAAGCGGGTTTGGGTTGGTTGGTACATTTGGATAAAAAGGGCGCATTTATCGGGAGGGAAGCCTTAGAACAACAAAAACAAGGGGGACTCGATCGCAAGTTAGTGGGTTTGGCAATGCAGGGACGTTACATTGCCCGTCACGGCTATCCTATTATTGCTGAAGGGGAAAAGGTGGGAGAAGTCACCAGTGGCACTCTTTCGCCAACTTTGGGGAAGGCGATCGCTTTGGCTTATGTTCCCAAACAGCTTGCTAAAAAAGGCACGCTTCTCGAAGTGGAAATTCGCGGCAAAACCCACCCTGCAACGGTGGTGAAGAAGCCTTTTTATCGTTCTTCCCATCGTTCCTAAATTAACTTTTTTCATGTTTTTTGCGGCGATCGCTCAACAGTTCGTAAAGTTTGTTTGCAATTTCGCAACAGATTTCTAAGTAGTAGTAAGTTGGGAATTGAGGCAGTTAATGCTTCATCAAAAAAAGAACAGTTGGAATGATAGCAACAGAGCAAAATACTCTGTAGTAAGTTTTTGGTTGTCTGCTGTCGGGCAGTCAGTGGACGTTAAACAGATGCTTGTGGAGGGGAATCTGGACGGGGTTTCAAGACAGAGATGACTTGA